>NZ_JBVVQN010000003.1:235711-435724 GCF_055811075.1 Mesorhizobium sp. WSM4820
CCCCCCCCCCGGCCCCCGCGGCGCCCCCCCCCCCCCCCCCCCCCACACCCACCACCCCCCCCCCCCCCCCCCGCCCCCCCCCCCCCTCCTTTTTTTCCCCCCCCCCCCCCCCCCCCCGCGGCCCCCCCCCCCCCCCCGGCCCCCCCCCCCGGCCGCGATGCGCGTCATGCGCACAGAGGCGACAACGATATCGCCATCGACGGCCACGAAGGACAGAGCGCGTTCATGCGGGCCGCCCTCACGGATCTTGTAGGCGCCCAGCACGAAACGGCCCGGCCCGAAGGCTTCGTCGTTGATGGCTTCGATTTCGGGGTCATGCGCCGGAGTTTCCGGCAGGTATTTCACGTCGGCAAGGCTCATGGTCTTTGCGTTCCGGTAGACGGAGAAAGGTTTGCTGCAAACGGCAGCGTTCGCCAGTCAGCGCTTCATCAAGCGCGGGCGCCCTTTCGTCGTCGGTCGAACCGGATCAAAGCAAAGTCAAACATGCGGATTTTCCGCTAGCATCAATCTTCAGCCACCGCAATCGGCCGTTTGCTGCCGCCATTCGTTTGCCGCCTTCGTTTGCCGCCATTCGTCTGCCGCACCGGGCGATTGACGAACTGTTCAACGCCTGGCGATTTCCGCATCGTCGGTTTGTGCCTAAATCCCTACGAAGACGAAAGGACACCACATGGGATTGCTGGTCGACGGCAAATGGCAGGACAGCGGGTACGACACCAGGGCGAGCGACGGCGAATTCGTGCGGGCGCAGTCGCAATGGCGCGACTGGGTCACGGTTGACGGCAGGCCGGCCGAAGGCCGCACGCGCGGCTTCAAGGCCGAGCCGGGGCGCTACCATCTCTATGTCTCGCTTGCCTGTCCCTGGGCACACCGGACGCTGATCTTTCGGGCACTGAAAAAGCTCGAGGACGTGATTTCCGTCTCGGTCGTCCATCATTTCATGGGCGCCAACGGCTGGACCTTCCTGGCCGAGGACGGCGCCACCGGCGATACGCTCTACGGCCTCGACTTCCTGCATCAAATCTACACCAAGGCCGATCCCGCCTATTCCGGCCGCGTGACGGTGCCGGTTCTGTGGGACAGGCGAGAACAGACGATCGTCTGCAACGAGTCCTCCGAGATCATTCGGATGCTCAATTCAGCCTTCGACGAATGGGGCGATGCCGGCCTCGATTTCTATCCGAAAGCACTGCGCGGCGAAATCGACGCGGTCAACGCTCTGGTCTATCCCTCGGTCAACAACGGCGTCTATCGCGCCGGCTTCGCCGCCACGCAAGCGGCCTATGAGAAAGCGTTTGGCGAACTGTTCTCGGCGCTCGACCAGCTCGAGGATCGCCTATCTCGCCAGCGTTATCTCGTCGGTGACCGCATCACCGAGGCCGATTGGCGGCTGTTCACCACGCTGGTCCGCTTCGACCCGGTCTATGTCGGCCATTTCAAGTGCAACCTGCGCCGCATCGCCGACTATCCGAACCTGTCGAACTATCTGCGCGACCTCTATCAGGTCCCGGGCGTCGCCGGCACGGTGAGCCTGCACCACATCAAGGCGCACTATTACGGCAGCCACGCAACGATCAACCCGACGCACATCGTGCCGGTCGGGCCGGAACTGGACTACGCGGCGCCGCATGATCGGGCGCGGTTCAGGAAGGCAGCGTGATCTACCAGTAGGGCGATGCCGCGGCGCCGCTGAAATTCTCGGCAACCCGCCGCAACGTGGCCGGCGTGGTTGCTTCCGGCAGGCGGTCGAGCGGAAAGAAGCCGGCTGCGGCGATCTCGCGGTCCGGCAGCTTCGGCGCCGTCTGGTTGAACTGCTCGACCAAATATAGGCCGACATGGTCGCGGCGGCTGGCCCGACGGTTGAAATGCATCGATTTCAGCACCGGCGGCGCGGTCAATGCAATATTGCCCTCCTCGGAGAGCTCGCGCGCCAACGCCTCGATCATCGTCTCGCCCAGCTCGACGCCTCCGCCGGGAAGCTGCCAGCCCGGTACATAGGTATGGCGAATGAGGAAGACGGAATTGGACCTGCGATCGTGGATCAAACCACGCACCCCAAGCGTCATCGGCCGCCGCAGCACGAAGTACAGATGAAACAGCCTTGCCCTGAGACCCGGCCAGCCGGTCTGGCGGAAAGCTTGCTCCGGATCGGGCCGCATCATCACCCACGAAACCGTGGGTGGAAAGCAGCGCGCGCGTCGCTTATGAAGGAGGGATGTTCAGGCTCGCGCATATTTCCGATATCCACTTGGGACCGCTTCCCGGTGTAACCTATCGCGATCTCGCCTCCAAGCGGGTGGTCGGTTACGTCAACTGGCAGCGCAATCGCCGCCGCCACATGCGCGACGCCGTCATCGACACGATCGTCGCCGATATCAAGGCGAGCGCACCCGATCACCTTGCCGTCACCGGCGATCTGGTCAATCTGGCGCTCGATGGCGAGATCGAGATGGGCAAGCACTGGCTGGAGACGCTGGGCTCCCCCGACGATGTGTCGGTCGTTCCGGGAAACCACGACGCCTATGTGCCCGGTGCTTTCGACAAGTCCTGCCGGTCGTGGACGGCGTGGATGACCGGCGACGGCGTCAATACGCCGGTCGACCGCGAAGCCTTTCCCTATCTGCGCGTGCGTAGCAACGTCGCGCTGATCGGTGTCACGACGGCGCGGGCGACGGCTCCGTTCATGGCCAACGGCTTTTTTCTGGAAGACCAGGCGGAAAGGCTGCGCGACATGCTCGATGCCACGGCCAAACGGGGGCTGTTCCGGGTGATCATGATCCACCATCCGCCAGTGCGCGGCGCCGTTTCGCAACCCAAGCGGCTGTTCGGCATTGCCCGCTTCCAAAAGGTCGTTCAGCGGCACGGGGCCGAGCTTGTGCTGCACGGCCATTCGCACGAGCCGACGCTGTTCTCGATCAATGGGCGCGGCGCCAAAATTCCAGTGGTCGGCGTCGCTGCCGCAGGCCAGGCGCCAGGCGGCAGGCGTCCAGCGGCGCAATATAATCTGCTGGAGATCGATGGTGAAATAGGCAACTGGCGGCTCAGGCTGACGCGACGTGGCCTGACCGGGCCGGCCATCCCGCCTGCCGATCTCGAGGTTGTGGAGCTTGGCGCGGACGCTATGGCCTAGAGCCTGTTCCATCCCGATGGAATCGGGATGGGGCTCTATCTTTTTGCTTGACCATGATCTTTTCCGAAAACCGGTTTCCACTTTTCGTTACGCGGACCTTCGGTTCAGGATCATGGTCCAAAACTCAGTCCCATCGCAACGAGGCGGTCCCAGAACAACACGATCGATACCGCCAGCCCGACCAGGGCGCCGGCAGCGATCAGGCCGAGACCGGAGAGAAAGGCTGACCAACGCTTGCGGCGCTTGATGGATCGCAGCGGCGGCTCGGCTTCCGGGACCAAGGCACGTTTCAGGCCGGCGACAGCCTGCTCGACCCCGCCTTCCAGCATTCTCTGGCGTTCGATGACGCGCTCCGCGACGTAGCGCGTCACCTGATCGGCAACCGGTTTCATCTCGGTCGATTCGGCGAGCACCACGCGGCCGATGCGCGTGTCCTTGAGGAAGCGATAGGTGCGGCGGTCGCGCCCCATGGCGACATGGCTGACGGCGTCGATCCAGAGCCGCGGCTGCAGCCCGGACGAGACGGCGAAGTCGAAATTGTCCATGTCGGCGGGCACGTCGGCGAAGATCGGCGCGAGTTCGGCGGCAAGCAATTCCAGCCGCATGCGATGCGCCTCGCGCATGTCGACCACGACGTCGTCGCGGTCGGCGAAGGCGTTTTTCACGTCGCGGATGGCGTCGGACAAGTTTCGCGACTGATCGGCCTGGCTTATGGTCTCGGCTGCATCCTTCATCGGCGTTGCCTCGCGGGTTTGGTTAACACCGAATTAACACAGTCGCTGGCAAAATGCAGCAAAATGCACTTGTGAGATCGATAGGCGGCTTGCAAAATCCGGCCCGAAGCCGCGCTTTGACAGGGATCAGCCCGCTGCGGGAGCGGCGTTTGGACGAAGCGGCCTGCTGCGGCGTTTCATGTTGCGGCGGACGATCTCGGCGATCAGGCCGGGCGCTTCCTCGACCAGCATATGGCCGGCCTCCGACACGTGGTGCAGGTGGAAATGCGCCGGCAGACCATCGGCCTGGCTGCAGGGCAGCACCGCGTCATCGGTCCCCCAGACCACAATCACCGGCATAGCCAGGGTTTCGAGCCGTTCGCGCGGGATGACGCCCTGCCGATCATCCCTGGTCATGGCGGCCGCGATCTCGACAAGTTTGTGCAACTGGCCGGGACGGGCACGCATGTCGCCAAGCACATCCACGATGCGCTCCGAGGGCGGGCTTTGCAGTCCGGACATGGCGGCGAGGCAGGCGCGAATTTCACTTTTGCCGGCTGCTGCGGCGTAACGGCGCAACAGCGGGCCATTGATCTCAGTGCCAAACCCGCCCGGCGCCAGAAGCGTCAGCGAGGCTATCTTTGCGGGTCCGGCCAGTGCCATCAGCACAGCCGCCGCCCCGCCCATCGAATGGCCGACGAGATGCACCCTCCTGATTCTGCGTGCGGCGAGGTCTGCCAGAACAGCCCGGGCGGCCGCCTTGGCCGGACCGCCACCCGGGAAATCGAGGGACAGCCCATGGCCCGGAAGATCATAAGCCAGCGTCCGTGAATCAGGTGCCAGTGTCGAAATCACCTCGTGCCAGTCGCCGTGGCAACCGCCGAAGCCATGCAGAAATACAACCGTATTCGGGCCGGCGCCCCGTTCGGCAGCGTAAAGCGATGAAATCATGAAATTCTATGGTTTTACGCGAATTCGGATGTGGCGGGATTGCGTCTTGTACCAGGTTCGATGGCCAGTAAATTTTCGCGATCGGCCGTTCTGGTCGCAAGGACTAGCTGGCATTGCTGAGCCCGGCGGCACGCAAAGCCTCGACCAGCCGCTCGGTCAGATCTGCGGGGTATCTCCGCTCGACAAAAGCCGCGCGCGGATCGGCGGCGAATTTCGGGAACTTGACAGTCAACTCGTCCAGAAGTTCGTGCGCCAGTTGATCGCGACCGGCGGCCTTGGCAGTGATCAGCCGCGCAGCCAGATAGTGCGATTTCGTCGGCGTCGCCTGCAGCGCATCGCTGGCAAGCGAGGCCTTGTCCATGTCGCCAGCCATGAACTGGCCGACGAAAAGCCCGTAATCCCACCAGGTCGGATGGGCGCTGGAGGTTTCGGCGGCGTGAGCAAGGATCGGTGTTCCCTCCCTGTACCTGCCGGCGAAAATCAGCCCGTAGGCATAAGCTGCCGCCATGCTGAGGTCGTAAGGGTTGAGTTCGTAGGCCTTGCGCATCCAGCGGATCGATTCCTCCGAATTGCCGAGGCGGGAATTGAGATAGCCATAGGCACGGTGGGCATAGGGGCTGGTCGGCCCCATCTGCACGGCGCGACGCGCCAGCGACATCGCCTGTTCGATCGTTGCGCCGGCTGGATAGGCGTAGTGATCTGTACCCGCCTCGAGATGCAGGGTCGCCAGCTCCGAAAAGACGAGCGACGATTTCGCATCCCGATCGACCAAGATTTCGAGGCAGCGATAGGCAGCCTCATGGGTTTTGGCGCCCTGGTCGAGATAGTATTTGTCGTTGAGCAGCAGACATTCCGTCAGGCCGGTCTGAAGGCCGCTCTGTTCGATATAGTTGTAGATCGCGCCCGAGGCGGGAACGGCCGAACTCAAAATGCCGGCGACACTATCCTCGACGGTGGAGGGTGTGCTGTCGGCGGCAGTCAAGTTGCGTGACAGCAGGACCCGCCCGGTCGCCACGCTTTGAAGCTCCAGCGTGACATCGCCTGCCGTTGGCCCCGGCAAGACATCGAATACGAAGCTGATCGCATCGGCGACCGGATCGGGCTGGCCGTCAGCATCGCGACCGATGAAGCTGACCGTGTCGAAGCGGCTGAGGCCGGCGCGCAGCGATGCGGCGACGCGGGCAGCCTCGGCACTGTTGGTTTTCAGCGCAATGTAGACGAGCGGAAGGCTTTCAGCCGGAGCCCATGGCGCAATGCTGCCGGTTGCCACCGCATTTTCAATCGTCGGCGCGGCATCGCTTCCGGCCAGCAATGCGCTGCCTCCCTGACGAAGGATCAGCACGCCCAGCATGGCGATGACCAGAGCGATCGCCAGCCAGAAGAACTGGAGATGGCGCAGCAGCGAGGGTGCCGGCTGGCGAACGACGGGGGACGATGCGGCAGGTGCGGCCATGCCGGGTTCTTCGGGCGATTCCGGCAAGGTGGCCGCCGCTTCGACGTGTTCCGCCGACGCCGGCTCGACCGGCAGGCGGATCGCGTTGAGTTCATAGGATGGAACATAGCCGCCACGCGGAATGGCAATGCGGATCGGCTCGGCAACACCCTCATTGGCAAAGTAATGCTGCAGAAGCTCGCGCAGCCTGCCCGCCTGCACCCGCACCACGGCGTCGGTCGACGGATCGAAATCGCCGTCCTTGCCGAAAACATCCATCGCGATGGAAAAGCCCTTGAGCTTGTCGGCTTCGCCTGCCTGCTCGCGCTCGACCAGATAGCGAAGCAGCTTACGCGCTCGTTCGGATCTCCCGAACGTTTCGCTGGCTAGCAATCGCTCCAGCGTCTCGCGCACTGCGGGGGCGGCAGGCGTGGCATGCTGCAAGTGTCGATCCTCTCGAAGTCGGCACAGGTTAAGACGCAATCATATAGCGCCTGCACTGCCTTACAAGCATGCATCCATTATGCGATCGCGTACCACACCGGATAATTTTCCGGTGGTTAATGGTGCGAAAGACTGGAGCAGGATGATACGATCCGGGCTCATCTTGCTCCAGCTCATAGCTTTCGACATCTGGTCTGGAGCGGTTCAGCTTTTTGATAGAACCGCCGAACCGCTCTAAAGCGCGTCGCATTTGACCGGCCTCACGCGACGCGCTTTTAGGTTGTTGTTTTATGCATGTCGTTATCGCAAAACCGCTGCACACCCTCGGTTCAAGCCCGAGGGCATGCTTTTGCGCGACATGCATCAAGCATTTGTTTTACGCAATTCCGGACGGAGAACCGCTACGCACTTTCCCTGGAATTGCTCTAGTCGACCTTTCCGCCGACGATGCGATTGGCGGCGGAAACCACGGCTTCCAGCGAAGCGGCGACGATATTGGTGTTGATACCGGCGCCGAACAGCTTGCCGCCGGGATGCTCCATCTCGACATAGGAGATGGCCGAGGCATTCGAGCCGCGCTGCATGGAGTGCTCCGAATAGTCGAGCACCGACATCGGCACGCCGACATGGCGCGACAGCGCGTCGACAAAGCCGTCGATCGGGCCGGTTCCGGAGCCTGATATCGTCACCTCCTTGCCGCTGTCGAGGATGATCGCCTCCACCGCGCGCCGCCCCTTGATCTCGATGTCGGGATAAGTGTGGTGGTCGAGGAATTTCAGCCGCGCGCCGGGCTGATCGACGTAGGTCTCGAGAAAGCGCTCGTAGATGCGCTTGGCCGGCACCTCCTTGCCTTCGGCGTCGGTGATCGCCTGGATCGCTTGACTGAACTCGATCTGCAGGTTGCGCGGCAGATTGAGGCCGTAGTCCGCCTGCAGCACATAGGCGATGCCGCCCTTGCCGGACTGCGAGTTGATGCGGATGATCGCCTCGTAGTTGCGCCCGACATCGGCCGGGTCGATCGGCAGATAGGGCACTTCCCAGTACGGCGTGTTGGCCTTGCGCAACGCCTTCATGCCCTTGTTGATGGCATCCTGGTGCGAGCCGGAAAAGGCGGTGTAGACGAGCTCGCCGACATAGGGATGGCGCTCGGGGATCTTCAACTGGTTCGAATATTCGTAGACGTCCTTCATCCGGTTGATGTCGGAGCAATCGAGCTCGGGATCGACGCCTTGCGTATACATGTTGAGCGCCAGCGTGACGATGTCGACATTGCCGGTGCGCTCGCCATTGCCGAACAGCGTGCCTTCGACGCGGTCCGCGCCCGCCATCAGGCCGAGTTCGGTGGTGGCGATCCCGGTGCCGCGGTCATTGTGCGGATGCAGCGAGATGAGCAGGTTCTCGCGGCTGTCGAGATTGCGGCACATCCATTCGATGCGATCGGCATAGATGTTGGGTGTCGACATCTCGACCGTGGACGGCAGGTTGATGATCAGCTTGTTTTCCGGCGTCGGCTTCATGATTTCGGTAACGGCGTTGCAGATTTCCAGCGCCACTTCGAGCTCGGTGCCGGTAAAGCTCTCCGGCGAATATTCGAAACGATAGAAGCCGCCGGCCTTCGCTGCCATGTCGGTGATCATCTTGGCCGCATCGGTGGCGATCCGCCTGATGCCGGCGACGTCCTTCTCGAAGACGACGCGGCGCTGCAGTTCGCTGGTCGAATTGTAGAAATGCACGATCGGGTTGGTGGCGCCCTGCAGCGCCTCGAAAGTGCGGGTGATCAGTTCCGGCCGGCACTGCACCAGCACCTGCAGCGAGACATCGTCTGATACATTGCCCTCTTCGATGCACCAGCGGGCGAAATCGAAGTCGGTCTGCGAGGCCGACGGGAAACCGATCTCGATCTCCTTGAAGCCCATGTCGAGGAGCAGGGCGAACATGCGCGCCTTGCGCTCGTGGCCCATCGGATCGATCAGCGCCTGGTTGCCGTCGCGCAGGTCGACCGAGCACCAGATCGGGGCCTTGTCGATGACTTTCGAAGGCCACACGCGGTCGGTGAGACCGACGGTCGGGTAGGGTTGGTATTTGCGGGCTGCCTCCGGCATGCCCCGGGCTGCCCCCGGCATGGCCCGGGCATCCTGGCCCATCTCCCCGCTGTCTGAGCGGATCTCTTCTCGTGCGTTCATTGTCGTCTCTCCCGGCGGCTCGCGGGATCCGCCTTCAGGCGGATTTGGTGCCGAGCGGCGCCTTTACCAGATGTTCATTTGATGTTGACTTGCCAATTTTGAGACTGGCCAAGGAGCATGCGCGTGAGCGGCGGTTCGACCGCCGGGCGCTCCTTCAGCGAACCCGGCGATCGCCGATAAGGCCGAGCAGCAGCAGAGCGGAAGCAAGCGCGCGCACGGTCTCGCCAGCAAAGCCGGTCTGACGGGAAGCGACGGAGGTGGCGCGGTTGGTCATGGCGGTTTTCATACAGGAGCAGCCAAAGCGAGGCAAGTGGGGCCGAACGACAGTGTCGTAAGCAGATGAGTTGTCCGGATTAGGTAGCACAGGAGTTGTCCGATTTTATCGCCAGCCAATGGAGGCTGGGATGAAACGGACAGCATGGCAACCCGGCGTCGAACACTCGCCGTCCACAGCAACATCGGCCGTCTCTCGATCGAACCTGGCGCCGACTGGAACAAAAAACGTTCCTGCGTTGTTCTCCAACCGTCCCGATGTTCGAAGGAGCTGGGTTATACGCCGGCCAGAGGCGATCCTTGCGGCAGGCGCTCGGCGGGCACGCAAAGCCAAGGGAAAAGCGAGGCAAATGGATCCTGACGATCTCAACACAGAACGGATCGTCACTGTGTTCGGCGGGACAGGCTTTCTCGGGCGCCGGATCGTGAAGCGGCTCCTGGAAAGGGGTTTCACGGTCCGCGCCGCATCCCGCCACCCGGCTCGTGTGGGCCAGGTTTTTTCCTCGACGGCAAGGCCGCCCGAAGCCGTCGAGGCGGACATATTGGATGCGTCCTCGATCGGCTCGGCCATTGCCGGATCACAAGCGATCGTGAACGCCGTCAGTCTCTACGTCGAGCAGGGCGCCCAGACGTTTGAGCGCGTGCATGTGGAAGCCGCAGCTGAACTTGCCGCCGCGTCGCGCGCTGGCGAGGTCGACCGGTTCGTCCAGATTTCGGGGATCGGCTCCGATCCTCAATCGGATTCGAACTACATCAGGGCACGTGGGCGCGGAGAAGAGGCGGTGGCGAGCGCATTTCCCGGCGCCATCATTGTGCGTCCCGCCGTCATGACGGGACCTGACGACGTTTTCCTCACGACGATTGTCAGGCTGATACGTCTCCTGCCGGTTTATCCGCTGTTCGGCGATGGCGGCACACGGCTTCAGCCGGTCTATGTGGAAGACGTCGCAGACGCAGTTAGCCGGCTGATCGGCGGGCGAAACCACAAGGGCTCATCGATATTCGAATTCGGCGGCCCGCGCATCTACACCTATAAGGAACTGCTGCGCGAGATCGCCCGACAGCTCGATACCCACATCAGGCTGATGCCGGTGCCGTTTGCGGCGTGGGACGCCTTGGCCGGCGTCGCGGAACTCCTTCCGGGAGCGCCGATCACGCGCAACCAGGTCGATCTTATGCGGCACGACAATGTGGCCGCTATCGGCGCGCCGGGCCTGAAGGAACTCGACATCGCGCCGCGCGACATCGAGGAGGTGATCCGCTTGATCGAACGGCGCGCGTGAGGCTGCTCGGGCCGGTCTCCTGTTTATTTAGCAAGACTCTCCTGCTTGGCAGGACTCTACGATCCTGCCGGGAACCTATCGCCATGCGGCGGGTTGGTCGAGTTTGAACCAATGAGGAAGAAGGAAAAGAACCATGGCCAGATGCGATCAATGCGGGAATGACTACGACAAGGCTTTCGAAGTGACGCTGGCTGAGGAAAGCTATACGTTCGACAGCTTCGAATGCGCGATCCAGAAACTTGCGCCGCTCTGCCCGCATTGCGGGTGCCGGATCATCGGACATGGTGTCGAACAAGATGACATCATCTACTGCTGCGCACATTGCGCCGCGGAGGAAGGTGCAAGCGCGCTGACCGATCGCGCGCCTTGATGCTTTTGGCCCCGCTTCGTCAAGTTCCACCATGCTGGGTCCACGCGAGATAGCCGGGTGCGATCGCGTTGATGGTGATGGGTGACGCGCTCAGCGGCAGTGGAGCACGCCAGCCTGTGCAGGGCCACATGCGGCTCGAGATGGTGCAATTTTCCCGGCAGCGAGCGGCTATTCCAGATTGATACAACCTCGCCCTGGCGGAACGGAAGGTGCAAAGCTTGGCAAGATTGAAACTTGTCAAGGTTGTCAAGGTTGTCAAGGTTGACAAAGTTGCTCGCAGCGCCATATTGTCTCGTCAGGAGGTAAAACCCATGGCAGACAAAACGCGAGCCGAGGCACCGGCCGTCACCGCGAAGACACGGGGCCCGGGCGTGCTGACAATGTTCACGATGAAGGGTGACCCGATCAAGGCGCTGTCCGGGTTCAAGCTGCCGGCCGGCGCACATGTGGCGATCGTGTCCGGAAAACCGGAGTCCGTCAATGCGATCAGGAAGTCGGTGCGCGGTCGTGTGGTTCGCATCACCGAGGTTGTCGAGCGAGCCCCGCAGCATACTCAGGTCGAGCGCAAGCCGTTAATGGACAGGTCCGCATTCGAGCCTGACGCGCGCAGCCGCGCGATGCTTGAAGGTGTCCGTATTGCACAGCAGGATCTGCGCGACGCAGGCGGTGCCTATGACCTCGATCAGGTCCGCACCCTGTTGCACGGCGTCTCCCGGCAGGCGATCGACAAGCGAGTGCAGGACGGCTCCTTGCTTGCCGTTCCCGGCCCCAGCAACCGTCGCAGCTATCCGACGCTGCAGTTCAACCGCGACGGCACAGTTGTACCCGGGCTAAAAGCCGTTCGTGAGGCTTTGCAGACCAGCAATTCCTGGGCGGTGCTCAACTTCCTTTCCCAGCCGGATGCAAGGCTGGGCAATCGTAAGCCCATCCAGCTTCTCAAAACCGGCCAGATCGAGCTCGTGCTTGAAGCCGCGAGGCGGCACGGTGAGCAGGGGGCGTGAGCGGGCCACTCCCTCCCGCAGACCTGGACAGGCGCCTGCCCGAACTGGTGAAGCTACCGGCAGGGCAGGAGGTTCACCGCTTCTACACGGCCAAGTGGGAGCCGATCTTCTTCGACAGGTCGACCGAAGGGCGGTTCAATGCTCCCGACGCCTCCTATGGGGTTCTCTACGCCGCAAAGGAGATCAACGGCGCGTTCGCCGAGACGTTTCTGCGAACTCCTGGGCACACGCTCATCGACGCGGATCTGCTGCAGCGGAAGGCGTACGTTCGCCTCATCGTCCAAGAGACCTGAAATTGATCCGGCTTGCCGGGCCCGGTCTCGCCCGCCTTGGGGCGACCGCAGAAGTCGCCCATGGCGGACTGCCCTACGACGTGCCGCAGGTTTGGTCGACCGCATTGTCGGGTCATCCAATTGGCGCTGATGGAATTGCCTACCATGCCAGGCATGACGACGCCGAAGTCTGCTACGCGCTGTTCGAGCGATCGGCAGATGCAATCGCGGAGGCGGCACGCGAGATCGACCTCGACCAGGATTGGTTCTGGCGGGTCGCCGAACGCTACCGTGTCGGCCTGGCTCCATAGGGCGAGCCGGTCGTCGAGCTTAGCTGTCCTTCCTCGGTCTCTCGGCGACGATATTGCCGCGCTTCTTCCACTCCGAGAAGCCGCCGCGCAGGCTGCGCGCGTCAAGTCCCATCTCCTGCGCGACCTTGGCGGCGAGCAGCGAGCGCCAGCCGGACGCGCAGTAAAACACAAAGGTCCTGGGCTCGGCGAATATCGGCTTGTGGTAGGGGCTTTCCGGGTCGATCCAGAATTCGAGCATGCCGCGCGGCGCATGGAACGCGCCGGGGATCATGCCCTCGCGCTCCAGTTCCCGCGGATCCCGGATGTCGACCATGACAACGCCGTCGGGAATGGTCGCCATGTCCGCTGCCTCGACCGAGCGGACGACCGCATCGGCGTCGGCCAGCAGATCCTTGTATCCCTTCGGCATGGTCAGCGCCCCATCGCGTAGAACTCGTCGTTCGGCCTCATGCTGGTGACGTTGGCCAGCCGGTTTGACATGGCGAAGAAGGCGGCGATGGCCGCGATGTCCCAGGCGTCCTCGTCGGTGAAGCCATGCATCTTGAGGTCGGCGATGTCCGCGTCGCCGACCTCGTAGGCGCGCGCGGAAACCTTCATGGCGAAATCGAGCATCGCCATCTGGCGCGGGGTGATGTCGGCCTTGCGGTAGTTGGTGGCCACCTGATCGGCGATCAGCGGGTTCTTTGCGCGAATGCGCAGGATCGCGCCATGGGCGACCACGCAGTACTGGCACTGATTGGCATTGCTCGTGGCCACGACGATCATCTCCCGCTCGGCCTTGGTGATCGGGCCGGGCTTGTCCATCAGCGCGTCGTGATAGGCGAAGAAGGCGCGGAACTCGTCCGGCCGATGCGCAAGCACGAGGAAGACGTTGGGCACGAAGCCCGACTTCTCCTGCACGGCGAGTATCCGTTCGCGGATATCGTCGGGAAGGCCGGCGATCTCGGGAACGGGGAAGCGGCTTATGGCGGGCGCGGTCATGTGTGTTCTCTCCCTTATACGGCCGTCAATTCGACCAGCTTTAGGCCATCGAACGCTTTTCGGCGAGCCTCATGGAAGGGCTGGAAGTGCCGAGGATGCGGTGGTCTCGCAGTCGCCGCGCGAGTTCCAATCGCTGTGGACGATGCGGGACTCCTGCGTCGACTATGTGCGCACGCGCGATCACATCGTAGGCGGGGTGGAGGCGGTGTATCGCATGGTTGCGGAGAGCGGCGGGTCGATCGCGGCCGAACATGGCGCAGCGCGCATTAGCGAGAATGACGGCTATCGCTATAAAGTCGGAACGGCCAGGCGCCGGCCAGGTTGAAAGGCGCCAGCCCAGGACCGTGGCTGCGAAAGTCGGGAACATTGATCGACACGGGCTTATTGGCAAGCACGGAACCGTGCTAGCAAAACCGTGACCAGCAAAAGCAACAAAACGGCGGTTTGGCCGTTCTGATCAGCCGCATAAGCGGCGGGGCATCCGAAGACATGACTACGCCGCAAATCCTGTCGTTCGCCGTTATCTTCATAATGATGGCGGCGCTCGTGTGGGGTCGGTATCGATATGATCTGGTTGCAGCCGCGGCACTGTTGCTAGCCCTCGCGATCGGCATCGTGCCTTTTGACGAAGCCTTCAGCGGGTTCAGCGACGATATCGTGGTCATTGTCGGCAGTGCCCTGCTGGTGAGCGCCGGCATAGCACGCTCGGGCATCATGGAAGTCGCCATCAGGCGTTTCGCTCCGAACCTGTCGGGCGTTCGCTCGCAACTGGCGCTGCTGGTCATCGTGGTCACGATCCTGTCTGCCTTTGTAAAGAATATCGGTGCGCTCGCGATCATGATCCCGATAGCCTTCCAGTTCGCGCGCCGGTCGAGCGTTTCACCGTCGATATTCCTGATGCCTATGGCGTTCGGGTCGCTGCTCGGTGGACTCATGACGCAGGTGGGGACATCTCCCAATGTCGTCGTGTCCCGTGTGCGGGAGGAACTGACCGGCGCCGCCTTCACAATGTTCGACTTCACGCCTGTTGGAGCTGCCCTGGCCGCCGCCGGAACGATCTTCCTGGTGCTTTTCTATTGGCTGCTGCCGGTGCGCGAAAAGCTCGGCGGGTCGGTGAATGAAGCCATCGACATCAAGAATTACCTGACAGAGGCCAAAATTGTCCGCGATTCCACTGTGCTCGGCAAAACCGTCGCAGACCTCATGAAGCTTTCCGGCGGCGATGCCATCGTGACGTCGATCCTGCGCAACCGGACCATGCGGATGACGCCACTGCCCGACGTCGTCCTCAAACTGAACGACATTCTGCTGCTCGAGGGCGACCCAGGGGCGCTGGATCGCCTTGTCTCCCAGGGCAAGCTCAGCGTTACCGGCAACAGGGTCGGCGGTGACGTCACGGCCAGCGAGATGGTCGCCATCGAAGCCGTCATCGGTGAAAGCTCGCCTTTGATCGGCTGGACGGCCCAGCGCCTTGCCCTCTATCACCGCTTCAATGTCAACCTCCTGGCCGTCAGCCGTCACGGCGAGCGCCTCGACCGCAGGCTGGCCGAAGTCCAGCTGAGGCTGGGCGACGTCGTCGTGCTGCAGGGCAATGCAGCGACGATACCCGATGTACTGCGTGAGCTCGGCTGCCTGCCGCTGGCAGAAAGGGCTATCCTGCTTGGCAGCGTCCGCAAGGGTATCGTGCCGGTAATCATCCTTGCTCTCGCCATGCTGGCGACTGCGTTCGGGCTGCTCCCGGTCTCCGTTGCTTTCTTTGCGGCCGCGGTCGCGATGGTGCTTTTCAAGGTCATCCCGGTCCGCGACGTCTACCAATCGCTGGATGGTCCAATCCTCGTCATGCTCGCCGTTCTCATTCCAGTCAGCGATTCGCTGCGCAGCACCGGGGCGACAGGGGTCATCGCCGGCGAGCTTGCCAGACTAGGGACCGTTCTGCCGGCGACCGGCGCACTGACGCTCATCCTTGTCGCAGCGATGGCCGTTACGCCATTCCTCAACAATGCCGCCACCGTTCTGGTCATGGCGCCCATCGCCGCCGCGTTTGCCGGCGATCTCGGCTACAGGCCGGAAGCATTTCTGATGGCAGTCGCCATTGGCGCCGGCTGCGATTTTCTCACCCCGATAGGCCATCAGTGCAACACGCTCGTCATGGGGCCTGGCGGCTACCGCTTCAGCGACTATCCACGCCTGGGACTGCCGCTATCGTTCCTCGTCGTCATTGTTGCCGTGCCGATGCTTATGATCGTTTGGCCAATGAACTGATATGCGGCGGACGGATCAATCCTGGCGGAACTCGGAGCCCCATGGCAGTACGTAGGCCGCTACCGGTCAAGCAATATGCATCGCTCGTGACAAAGGCTTTGCGCCTATCGAGGCCAAGGATTTTGGCAAAACGAGACGCCGGAGGGGCTCTGACGAAGTATCAAGCAGCAGTCGACGAAGAGCTTGCCACAATGGGCACCTGAAAATTGGAGTCCGCTACCGAATTTCTTGAAAGCCGGGCAGCCAACCACCGGCACGCTTCGCTGCCCTGCGGCCATAATAATTCCCGCGATATGGATTGGCCCCAAGGCGGACATCTACCGGTAACTATCTGGGTCCTTGGCCTTCCCGGCCTTGCAACTAACTTTACTCAGAAGAGCCTTACGGTAAGCGCCATTAAACACGCGGACAGCTCGTTCGAATTTAGCGGGATGAACCGCGCCGGGTTTGCCGAAGGCCGTTTCGTTTGGGGAAATGGCAGGGAAATTGGTAGACACTTACTAGGCCGTGAACTCATAAACGCGGGATGACCAAGATGGGTGAAATGGGAAGCTGTCCTTAAAGGTTGCGGAGGTTCAGCCGGGGATAGGGGTGCGGAAGCCGTGAGTATCGCAAAGCTTTTTGGCCCTGCCATCGATTTTGGAGTCACTATCAATTTCTTCGACTTCGGCAGCCCCATCTGTCTTATGCGCAAAGAAGAGAATGGAGGTCGACACGCTGCCACCATTCGTAAGCCCACAAAGGTAGACACCCCCACTTTCTCCTATGCGAGCCATCGCGATTCACACTATTGGTTCCGTCGAGATGGCAAGGTGCTTCCGGATTGCAAGCTTCAAGGGAGCTACATCGCTAAGCGTGATGTCGTGGGGAAAGGTTTTCTCGGTGGCATCTTGAGCTAATGCCGAACTAGTCCACGCTCCGACGACAATCCATGCAAGAAGAATCAAACCTCGCATCATCCGAACTCCACCGGTGCAAGTTGCCTTTGTGATTAGGATGATTGCGAAGGGAAGGTATTACAAGTCGGAAAGCGACCTAGTTAGAGAAAATGGTAGACACTCCTGCTAAACTACCGCGTAGGAATATTTTCCACCTTTTCTGCATCCCGGTGCAAAGCCTGCTATATAATGTAATTGCACTCGAATGGTTGTGGTTCTTGGCGGAATCGGGCGGCGCTTTAACTGGTGCCGCCCACATTCGCCCATCGTCAGATCGATCGCCGGCCCCGCCAAGCCGCAACCCAGTCATTGAAAGTTACACCCCTATGCCACCTAATATCGACGCCGGACAACCGGCATCCCTCACCGACGAGCAGCGCATGATCCTGTTCGCTCTCGAGGGAACACCAGACGTGCCAGCCCAGCCGGCGGGCGCAGATCCAGCACCCGAGCAGCCAAGGTGGCAACGGGCCGCCCGTGATTGGCGCGATAAGAATGCCGCCGGCAACCAAAGACGATTTGACGAGCAGGGCGATGCCATGCGGGCGGTGTGGAAGGCGCGCGGTCGCGCTGACTATGAAGCCATGGTGGAAGCGACGGGAAGCACGGTTCGGCCTTACGCCCGTCTGGACGCCATACCCGACGCAGAGCGCGCCGACCATAAAAGAACTAAGAGGTGCGAAAAGAAACGGCGTGATCGCGCTAAGAAGAAAGCGGCAGCGGCCGGTGCCGTCGCGGCGTTGCCCAATTATGGGATGGTCTAGACGCGCGCACCTCGAAGATAAGTCATCGGTGACTTACTAACTATTTGAAAACACTACATTATTTCTCTTGCGCACCTTCGCAATATGACTCATACCTTGCGGGCAAACCAACCAATGGAGAACGCGCCTGAACACTTACGTCGACAATGACACATACGCCTGGCTCACCCAGGCACTCGCCGCGATCGAGCCTTGCCCCTTCACCGGCAAGCGGGAGCCTTACCAGATGGTCGACGCGCTTATGGCTGCCGAGATTTGGCCGGCGAGCGTCCAGGCGGAAAACGCTAAGCCGTTGATCTAATTCAAGTTCATAAAAAACCGCTTTAATTCACTTGTGATCCATAATCACATGTGACTGATAGGTAGTCCCCGCACCACTATACCGGCTCGGCAAGCCAGCGCTCACACCGCTGTCAGGCTTAGGGCTGCATTTTTTGAAGAGATTCGCCGGCGCGAGATCGGGTCAGATCGAAGCTCGCACCGGCGATGTAGACGACGGGAGGAATGATCCGGCCGTTGAAAGGCCTTAAGGCCAGAGGAGAAGCTACATGAAGCATCCCTCCAACGCAAAATTGCCCAAAGATTTCGCTGCCTAAGTCGGTTCCGACGACGGCAGGAAGCTCTTAGCGAGCGTTGAACAGGCGTTCGAAGAAGCAGGGTGCACAAGCCTTGTCGAACTGATGAAGGGTGACAGCGACGACGCCTCTTACCTGGACGTCGTGCACATCAATCTTGAGGCGGCGCTCATCGAGCTTACCGCGTTCATTGCTGGTTTGAGCGGGCGACGACCGCGCCGACGGCTGTCATCATCGATCCCGAACCCGACTTCGTCACCATGACGAAGGAGGACGAGGCGCGGATTCGTGGCGCAGCATGAGCGCCGAAAAGCCACGGGTCCGCGTGAAAGCGCCGTCGCGACGCACGGTGACAGCACAGGTGAGCAGCGCCGGTATCGTCAAAGCTTATGATCTCGTCCAGAGGATTGATGAGGCAAGCGAGAGGGGAGACCTCTTGGGAACCTTGATGCCGAATGGGAAGAGCCTCGCGAAGTGCACCGGCAACGAGTGCGCTGAATTCGGTGCCTGGCTTAAGCTGTCGGTCATCGAGTAAGTCAGATCGCTGCGCGGTAAGACCTACGCATACGGCCGAACAACCCATGAGAAGGGCGCGGATCACGCCGCGCCCCTTTTAGGTCGCACCATCACTTAGTCGTCGTCTGCATGATCGGGGAGGATTTCGGACGAGAGCCCTGCTGTATTGATATCCTCTATGGCAGAAAGCGCTTTTCTCGCAACTTGCTCATCGATGCCGTCATCATGAATCATCGTGCTGAAATAGTCCTGCAACAAATCATAGCGGCCGGCATTATCTGCCTCGTTCCAATCGTGATCAGAGCAACCGGCTGACATTGGGTGGACAGCTAAAGCCGGATTCTGCGGCATTGTTGTAACGACGACTTTTCCTTTGTTGGCCTGTCCCTCGTAAAGTTCGTTATTTGGAGTCCAGACTATTAACGCGTCTTTGGCTAACATTATTCTCTCCCTGTTAATATGCTTTAAACTGTAGTTTACACGCCATCAGGCTGGCACGTTCTATCCGTTACAGCGGCCGAGCGACCATCTTAGTCCTCAGCGCCTTCGTCCTCACCTTCTTCATCATCCGACGAAGTGTCACCTTCGATGATGGCGTCAATGGTTTCGCGTGTGCTGGCCGACTTGCGTCGTCGGCCTTCGACCAAAACTATGTCTGGAGTTTTCCTCCCCGCAGCGACCTCTACCGCCTGATGGGCCCTGATCACAATTCCTCGGGGCTGGGCAACTTGGCTATGAACCCAGGCGCCTTGAAAGCCTCAAGGTTGCCCGCCATCAATTCTCTGAATCGATACAGGTTTAATGGGTCGGCATCTGGATCGTATGAATCGCTGGCTCCCAGCATTGCCTCGAAGACAGCGCGGAAATTCTGAATGGACTGCAGGGCAGCACTCCGTAGAGCGTGCTTCTTCTCCGTCACGGTTGCGCGGGTAATATCGCCCATAAAGCCATTGAATGCTTTTCTGATGCGTTCATTCTCTAAGACTACTCGGGAGACATCTGACCAATCGGCGGCAAGTGGCAGATCGCGCAATATATCCCGTGGCACTAAGACAATCGGCATGGATCGATTTGACGGCCGCTCGGGAAGGGATCTTCCCTCGTAATCTCCGAATATGCTGCTCTTTATGCCATTGGCTTGGCAAAATCCTTCGGTTATTTCGCACAGACTCGGTAAAATCGCATGCGTCGCTAGGTCACTGATCGTGTCGGGGCCGACTCCCTCTTCAAACGTTCCCATAAGCGATATAATTTCGGGATCGTCTTCTCCAAGTAACACGATCTCTTTGGTAGTGGACAATATCTGATCGATGATCTCTTGCGGTCTTGAGCTTCCACTAAATCCGGCTCCGCCATATCCTAAAGATGTTTCGGAGCGCTCGCGTAAGCTAAGCAATCCAGAGGCCGCTCGCCACGCAACGTCATTACAGGTTCTACTTACGGTCACAAGCCTAACTACTTTCGAAAGATGATCTCGTAGAAGGGTGTGTCCAGTCGTTCTTATGATATCATTTTTGCTGCCGGCGATAAGTAATGGGTCAATGAACAGCTTGCTGTCACAGTTTAACAGGGGATCGAACAAGCCGCTGCTTTGCAACGCAGCCGGTGCGACTTGAAAATGCGTAGAAAATAGAACCGGGCTAATTAATGTTGCCATAGTCTGATCCCCCCCGATCTCTCTCTTTTAAGGGGACATGCGCAACATAGCAATTTCGAACAGCTGTCGACTTTGTTTAGATGATCACCCGCGGACACGGTTTTAAAAAAGCGTCCCCGATAACCCGTGTATCATCCACGCGGTTGTAACACTTGCAGAAATCCGGAGTCGGCTATGGGTCTGTTTTAATTACACAAAAGGTCTCTGGCTGGGGCGCCAGGATTCGAACCTGGGATTGTCGGTACCAAAAACCGATGCCTTACCACTTGGCTACGCCCCAACAGTTGCAACATGCTCGCTGCGCGCGGCCTTATAGGACGAGCCGACGGAAAGCTCAATGCCGAGAATGGCAAGTGCGAGGAACTGATCCACCGGTTCGCATATCGTCGTCTGCTGTCGGGCGATGGCATCTATTCACCGCAAACGGCGATTTCGTTGCCGGCCGGATCGACGAAATGGAACCGCCTGCCGCCGGGGAATGAGAAGATCGGCTTGACGATCGTGCCGCCGGCATTTTCGACGGCGCCCAGCGTTTTGAGTTCTCCGGTCAGTCATATGGCGTTACCCATGTTCCTGTTTTGCTCTCTTCAATTGGCCGCCAAGCCGCAAGTCTTTTTGTCATCGCTCTGTCTTAATCGATTGTAGAAGCCGGCTGGCTTGCCGACGGCTTGCCTTTCGCACTGCAGCATCATATCGCTCGTGCAGGGACACGGCGGAACTTCGGCTTCGTCAATCTTTTCAATCTCCTGCAACCGGAGAGCAAGCATGACCAAATGGGTCTACACCTTTGGCGACGGCGCTGCAGAAGGCCGTGCCGGCGACAGGAACCTGCTGGGCGGCAAAGGCGCCAATCTGGCCGAAATGTGCAGCCTGGGCCTGCCGGTGCCGCCGGGGTTCACCATCACCACCGAGGTCTGTAACGCCTACTACGCCAACGGCCGCACCTACCCGGCCTCGCTAGAGGCGGACGTCGCGGTTGCGCTTGACCACATCGGCCGGCTGACCGGGCGCCGTTTCGGCGATCCCTCAAAACTGCTTTTGGTGTCGGTGCGTTCCGGTGCCCGCGCTTCGATGCCCGGCATGATGGACACCGTGCTCAATCTCGGCCTGAACGACGAGACGGTCGAGGCACTGGCCGCCGATTCAGGCGACGCCCGCTTTGCCTATGACAGCTACCGGCGTTTCATCCAGATGTATTCCGATGTCGTCATGGGCCTCGACCATGAGGTGTTCGAGGAAATCCTCGAAGACCAGAAGGGCGGGCTCGGCCATGAACTCGATACCGAACTGAGCGCCATCGAATGGCAGGGCGTGATCGCGCTCTACAAGGCCAAGGTCGAGGAGGAACTCGGCAAACCGTTTCCGCAAGATCCGAACGAGCAGCTCTGGGGTGCGATCGGCGCCGTGTTTTCGAGCTGGATGAACAACCGCGCCATCACCTACCGGCGCCTGCACGACATTCCCGAAAGCTGGGGCACCGCGGTCAACGTCCAGGCCATGGTCTTCGGCAATATGGGCGAGACCTCGGCCACCGGCGTCGCCTTCACCCGCAATCCGTCGACCGGCGAAAAGATGCTCTATGGCGAGTTCCTGGTGAATGCGCAGGGCGAGGATGTCGTCGCCGGCATCCGCACGCCGCAAAACATCACCGAGGCGGCGCGCATTGCTGCCGGCTCCGACAAGCCGTCGCTGCAGAAGCTGATGCCGGAAGCGTTCCAGTCTTTTGTCACCATCTCCGACCGTCTGGAAAAGCACTACCGCGACATGCAGGATCTCGAATTCACCATCGAGCGCGGCAAATTGTGGATGCTGCAGACGAGGTCCGGCAAGCGCACCGCCAAGGCGGCGCTCAAAATCGCCGTCGAAATGGCGCGCGACAAGCTCATTTCAAAGGAGGAGGCCGTCGCCCGCATCGATCCGGCCTCGCTCGACCAGTTGCTGCATCCGACCATCGATCCGAAGGCGGCACGCGATGTCATCGGCATCGGTCTGCCCGCATCTCCGGGTGCAGCCACCGGCGAGATCGTCTTTTCCTCCAACGATGCCGAGGAGCTCAAGACGCAAGGCCGCAAGGCGATCCTCGTGCGCATCGAGACCAGTCCCGAGGACATCCACGGCATGCATGCGGCGGAAGGCATCCTGACCACGCGTGGCGGCATGACCAGCCACGCGGCGGTGGTGGCGCGCGGCATGGGCAAGCCCTGTGTGTCGGGCGCCGGCTCGCTGCGCGTCGACTACAGGGCCGGCACCCTGATGGCGATGGGATCGACGTTCCGCAAGGGTGATATCATCACCATCGACGGCGGCAACGGCCAGGTGCTGAAAGGCGCCGTGCCAATGCTGCAGCCGGAGCTCTCGGGCGATTTCGCCGCCATCATGGAATGGGCCGATGCCGTGCGCCGCATGAAGGTGCGCACCAACGCCGAGACGCCGCTCGACGCGCGCATGGCGCGTTCCTTCGGCGCCGAAGGCATCGGGCTTTGCCGCACCGAGCACATGTTCTTCGAGGGCGACCGCATCGTTGCCATGCGCGAGATGATCCTGGCCGACACGGAAAAGGGCCGGCGGACGGCGCTCGCAAAACTCTTGCCCATGCAGCGCTCGGATTTCCTCGAATTGTTCGAGATCATGGCCGGCCTGCCGGTGACGATCCGCTTGCTCGATCCGCCGCTGCACGAATTCCTGCCCAAGACCGAGGAAGAGGTGGCCGAAGTCGCCGCCGCCATGAACGTGTCGCCCGACAAGCTCAGGCAGCGCACCGAAGCCCTGCACGAATTCAACCCGATGCTTGGCCATCGCGGCTGCCGGCTTGCGGTTTCCTATCCCGAAATCGCCGAGATGCAGGCGCGCGCCATTTTCGAGGCCGCCGTCGAAGCCGGCAGGAAGGCCGGCGCGCTGGTGGTCCCGGAAATCATGGTGCCGCTGGTCGGTCTGGTGAAGGAGCTCGACTACGTCAAGCTGCGGATCGATGCCGTCGCCAGGAGCGTGATGGAGGAAACCGGCGTCAAGATCACCTATCTTACCGGCACGATGATCGAACTGCCGCGCGCCGCGATCCGCGCCCAGGTCATCGCCGAGGCGGCCGAATTCTTCTCTTTCGGCACCAACGATCTGACCCAGACCACTTTTGGCATCTCACGCGACGATGCGGCCTCGTTCCTGGAGACCTATCGCCAGAAGGGCATCATCGAGCAGGATCCGTTCGTGTCGCTCGACATCGAGGGCGTCGGCGAACTGGTGCGGATGGCGGCCGAAAAAGGCAGGGCAACGCGGCCGGACATCAAGCTCGGCATTTGCGGCGAACATGGCGGCGATCCGGCGTCGATCCATTTCTGCGAGGAAATCGGCCTCGACTACGTGTCGTGCTCGCCCTACCGCGTGCCGATCGCCAGGCTGGCTGCCGCGCAGGCGGCGGTGCAGGCTGCTAAGAACGGTCGCGGGTAAGGCGCCGACGTCGGCCATGGCCGTGCAAGCGTTTGATCGGCGGGACAGGCCACGAGCCGTCCCTGCTCAGGCTGGCCCGGTTCAGGCTGGTTTGGCTTCGACCGTCACCTTGTTGGGATAGAACGCGCCGTGATCGCGGATTTCGATCATCTCGTCGAAAGGCCGCTCATAGGCCCACATCGCATCCTTGCCTGCTTCCGCGGCAGGCAGCACGCTCCAATAGCTCGCATCGCCCTTGAACGGGCAATGAGTCGACGAGTCCGTCTTGCGAAGCTGGTCGAAATCGATGTCTTCGAATGGAATGTAGAGGATCCCGGGGTAGGGAGGTTCGGTCAACAGCTTGGCCCTCCTGGACGAGGCAATGACCGCGTCGCCGACGCGTACGGTCACAGTTCCGCTGTACGGCTCGATGGTAATGACTTTATCCGGGTTGCGTTGAAAGCCGGGTGACGGATTGGCGATCTGGTCCATGACGGTTCTCCTTGCACGACCTAAAATGTGTAGGGCGTGCCCGCTGTGCAAGGCCGCTGTCGAATGCCGGCTCCATCGCCTTTTGGCGTTGTCCGGATCTCTCGTCAAACGATGACCGATCAGGGGCCGATGACCGATCAGGGGCCGATGACCGATCAGGGCTGATGACCGATCAGGCGGCAGCCTGAAAGGCGTCCATCAGCCCGGCATAGGCGGCGGCGATACCGGCGACAGGATTGGTGCTTCGCGACGCGGTTTCGACCTTGAGCGCACCACCGCCGGTCGGCAAGGTAAGAAGCAGGAACTGGCGGTTGCCGCCATCGCCGACGCAAGCCGCGGCGACGTGCTGGCTTTCGCCTTCGTTCTGAACGCACATCTTGAACAGCAGCGTGCCGCCGACCGCCTCAAGGGCGCCGCCGACGACTTCGACGAATTCGTCCTCGGAAACGGTTTTGGCGTCCGGCACCAAATCGGCCAGGCTTTCGGCAAGCGAATCTTCGAGAGCTTTGTCGTCGAGCTGCGCGTCCATGCGAACCTCTTTCATTCGCCAATCACACCCCTACCATTAATCAAAGTTAATGTCGACAATGGCCGGATTGTGGCGGTTTTCCCTGCCTTTTCGAACAATGGGCTGCTTCTGCCCGGTCATGGCTGGACAATCCGCTTGTTCGTCCCACAATGGAGCGAAAACCAGTGGGGGAACGAAAACCAATGGGAGGAGAAGAATGCTCGGACTGATGCAGGAATGGCCGCTGCTTTGCCACAAGCTCATCGACAACGCAGCCAGGCAGCACGGCGAACGCGAGATTGTATCGCGCTCGATCGAGGGCCCGATCGTCCGGACCACTTACGTCGAAATTCATCGCCGTGCCTTGCGGGTCGCTGAGCGGCTCGAGCGTGATGGCTTTGGGCTTGGCGACCGCATCGCCACATTGGCCTGGAACACGGCGCGCCACATCGAAGCCTGGTACGGCATCATGGGTGTCGGCGCGATCTATCACACGCTTAATCCGCGCCTGTTTCCCGAGCAGATCGCCTGGATCATGAACAATGCCGAGGACAAGGCGATCTTCGTCGATCTGACATTCATGCCGCTGCTTGAAAAGATCGCCGGCGCGGTCAAATCGCTCAGAAAGGTGATCGTGCTGACCGACAAGGCGCACATGCCGCAGACGGCGCCGCCGAATGCTGTTGCCTATGAGGAATGGCTTGACGAAGCCGACGGCGCCTTCACCTGGAAGACGTTCGATGAAAACACCGCCGCCGGCATGTGCTACACCTCGGGCACGACAGGCGATCCGAAAGGCGTCCTCTACAGCCATCGCTCGAACGTGCTGCACGCCATGATTGCGGCGATGCCCGATGCGATGGGCCTCTCCTCGCGCGACACCATACTGCCGGTTGTGCCGATGTTCCACGCCAACGCCTGGGGCCTCGGCCAGAGCGGCCCGATGATCGGCGCCAAGCTGGTCATGCCTGGCTGCAAGATGGACGGCGCCTCGATCTACGAGTTGCTCGACACCGAAAAGGTGACGTTCAGCGCCGCCGTGCCGACAGTGTGGTTGATGCTGCTGCAGTACCTGGAGGAGACCGGCAAGAAACTTCCCTATCTGAACAAGGTCGTTATCGGCGGCTCATCCTGCCCGCGTGCGATCACGGCAAAGTTCCAGGGCAACTACGATGTCGAGGTCATCCATGCATGGGGCATGACCGAAATGTCGCCGCTCGGCACGCTGTGCACCATGAAGCCGGGCTATGCCGGGCTTGAGGGCGAAGCCCGGCTCGACGTCCAGGGCAAGCAGGGTTTTCCGCCTTTCGGCGTCGAAATGAAGGTCACCGACGACGACAACAAGGAACTGCCTTGGGACGGCAGGACATTCGGGCGCCTGAAAGTCCGCGGACCGGCCGTCGCGCGTGCCTATTATGGCGGCATCGGATCCGAACAGTTCGATGAAGAAGGCTGGTTCGATACCGGTGATGTCGCCCATATCGACCCTGGCGGCTACATGCAGATCACCGATCGCGCCAAGGACGTCATCAAGTCGGGCGGCGAATGGATCTCGACCATCGAGCTCGAGAATCTCGCGATCGGTCATCCTGATGTGGCGGAGGCGGCCGCCATCGGCATCCAACATTCGAAATGGGGCGAACGGCCGTTGCTTGTCGTGGTCCGCAAGCCTGGCCGCGAGCCGACCAAGACGGATATCCTCGCCTTCATGGACGGCAAGGTGGCGAAGTGGTGGATGCCGGATGACGTCGCCTTCGTCGGCGAGATTCCCCACACCGCTACCGGCAAGATCCAGAAGACAACCTTGCGCCGGCAGTTCAGGGACTATCGCCTGCCGACGGACTGACTGACATGACGTCCTTTGCCTACAAGCCGCCGCTGAACGGCTTAAGCGCCGGTCCGGGGTGAAGCAGTGCTGAAAATGATGAAAACTCCCGAGCGACAGACGTCGAGGGCGGCCGGCTGGTCGCGGCGGACAGGCGCTTTTTCGGCGGTCCTGCTGCTGACCGTTCTTGTCGGCCACCGCTATCGGCTTGTTGAAACGCCGGCTTTCCTTTGGGTGCTCGGCATTGTCGCGCTGCTTGCCGCCTTGGCGCTGTTGTTCGCCGGCCTTGCCTTTTCGAGAATTTGGAATTTCGGCGACCGTGGCGGTCGCGATCTCAGCGTCGGCGCGGTGCTGGCATTGCTGGTGCTTGTTCCTTTTGGCATTGCCGCCTATTGGGCAGCGACTTCTCCACCGCTCAGGGACATCTCGACGGATTTCGACGATCCGCCGGTGCTCGACGCCAGCACCCGGACCGCGGATATGAACGCGCTGTCGCCGCCGACCCCGGGCGAGCGGCGCCTGCAGGCCGAGACCTATCCGCTTGTCACCAGTCGCAGCTATCAACTGCCTTTCGATCGGGCCCTGGAAGCCGTCGCAACCGTGCTCGATCGGCGGGACTGGCAGCTAACGGCGCCGTTTCCGCGTGCGATCGGGCAAAGCGAGGTGACGATCAACGCCCTGGCCAGGAGCTTCATCCTCAGCCTTCCCGCCGACGTTGCCATCCGTGTGACCGACGATGGCGATGCGGTCCTCGTCGACATGCGTTCGGCCTCGCGTTACGGCCGCTACGACCTTGGCGACAATTCGGCCCGCATCGTGGATTTCCTGGCCGAGCTGGATCAGGAAGTCGCCGGCCAGGTCGGTACGGCCCCGGCCGAGTGACGTCCAGAGCATTTTTACAGCCAAAGCGGAATCGCTTTGACGCCACAGAAATGCGGCCGATACAATCAGTGGTTGAGTATGCGAACAGGCTATTCGGCCGGCTCGAATTCACCCTTGAGCAAAATTGTCTCTACCGGCCCAAGCGGATTGATGATCCGGCTCTCCAGGACTTCGACAAGCTTGCGTCCGACAGCCGCCATATCGACGGAATGAACTTCGATCTTTGCCGGCAGGAAGCGTGCCAGCCGTGTGCTGTCACGCGTGACGATGTGGACGTCGCTGCCCGGCGCAAGACCTCTTTTGCCAAGAGCGTGCAGCGCCCCCAGCAGGCCCAGTTCGTTGGCGCATGCCAAGCCTGTCGGCGGATCTGAGCAAGCCAGCAA
Source organism: Mesorhizobium sp. WSM4820 (assembly GCF_055811075.1). NCBI lineage: Bacteria > Pseudomonadati > Pseudomonadota > Alphaproteobacteria > Hyphomicrobiales > Phyllobacteriaceae > Mesorhizobium > Mesorhizobium sp. WSM4820. The sequence continues at coordinate 263,281 of NZ_JBVVQN010000003.1, forward strand.
GCGATCGAACCAGGCTGCGCTCGATTCCATGGTGAACATGCCATGACCGATCAGCGATTGGTCGATCGGAATACCGGCCTCGGCCATTGCCCTTGCATAGCCGGAAAGACGCATGGCACTTCCGTGATCCTCAGGAACCAGAAGTTGCAATGCAATGCGTCGACAGCCCTTGTCCATGAGCCGTCGCGTTGCCTCGTAGGCAATCTGTTCATTGTCGACATCGACATAAGGATACGCGGTATCCAGGTCGGTTCTTCCAAACGCGACGAATGGCATGCGTTGATCCAGCAGCAGTTTTACGCGCGGATCACCCGACACCAGGCGTGTGATGATCAGTCCGTCCGTGCTGCGCGCCTGAAGCTGCCGCTGCACGCTCTCGACGGGATCGTCGTCGGGCGTGGTGGAATAGATGGACAGACTATAACCGGCTTTTCGCGCCGCCAGCGTCATGCCTTCGATCAAAGGCAGCTTCAACAGATCGGACAGATGATCTCGGGTCTCCATCGGCAGTACTGCCGTCAGCGTCAGCGTTCGACCGGTCTTGAGCGCACGACCATGATGATTTGGCATATAGCCGACCCGCTTGGCCGCCTCCTTGACGCGGGCAATGGTCGAGGGCTGCACTTCCGGCCCATCCTTCAGAGCGCGGGACACCGTGGTCACCGAGAGGGAAAGTTCCGCCGCGATCTGCTTTAGATTGGCCATTGTTCGCCCGACTTCATTTGCGAAAGCGCCGGCTGACTTGCTGACCGCCATAACGTTACCGGATTCGACATCCCGGTCAATCCGAACGCCCGTCGCAAGCAGCTTGACTCCTGCGTGTTCTGATGCAATCGTAACGTTACGATTACGAATAAATGGCCATTTCAGGCAATATTTGATGACGTTCGGGAGGAGAACCTATGTCCTGGCTGCGCATTTCCTTAACAGCATTCGCGATCTCGGCTGCCGTGCCCGTCCATGCGCAAACACTCACCATCACGACCGCAGGCGGCGATTATGGCAACGCCATGAAAGAGGCCATGTGGGGCCCTGCTGCAAAAGAGCTTGGCTATGATGTCCGCGAGGAGACCCTGAGCGACGGCCTGGCCGCCTTGAAGATGCAGGTCACCTCGGGGGCAATTGCGACCGACATTATCCACCTCGGCTCGCCGGAAGGCGCCCAGGCCGCCGCTCAATCGCTGCTCGAGCCCCTCGACTACAAGATCATCGATGCCAAATCCGTGCCGGAGGGTGCCGCATCCGACTACTGCTATCCGTTCGATTCCTATGGCACCGTCCTGTCGTGGAACACCAAGACCTATGGCGACAACCCGCCGAAGACCTGGGCCGAGTTCTGGGACGTGGCCAAATTCCCGGGCCGCCGCGCGTTGCGCGCCAATGCGCAGGACTCGATCGAGATCGCGCTTCTCTCCGATGGCGTGGCGCCGGCGGACGTCTATGCCGTGCTCAGCACGCCGGAAGGGCTGGAGCGCGCCATCAAGCGGCTTGAAGCGATCAAACCGGATGTCGCCGTGTGGTGGACCTCGGGAGCCCAGTCCGCGCAGCTGCTGAAGGACGGTGAGGCGGATCTGGTCGTTACCTGGAACGGACGGGCAGAGACCGTGAAAAAAGATGGCGGCGCGGCTGACTACACGTTCAAGGGTTCGGTCATCGGCACGGACTGCCTCGGGGTGCCGAAGGGAGCGCCGAACAAGGAAGCCGCCATGAAGCTCATCGCAGCGATCACGCAGCCCGCGCGTGTTGCGAAGCTGACCGATTTCATCGCCTATGGCCCGGTCAATCCTGCGGCCTATGAGGGTGGCCTGATTCCCGAGGACCGTCTGAAGACGCTTGCGACCGCGCCTGAAAATGCCGGCACTTCGGTGTTTTCAAATTCACAATGGTGGGTCAAGAACGGCGAGGCTGCCCAACAGGCCTTCGATGAGATGATGGCCCGCTGAGCCTCGGCTGACAAGGCTGGAGCAGATGATGAAGTCGCTCCCGATCACCATCGACAGCGTCAGCAAGGCTTACGGGTCCTACGTCGCGCTGGATGATGTCTCGCTCGACATTCAAGCTGGCGAGTTCCTCACGCTGCTGGGGCCATCGGGATCGGGCAAGACCACGCTGCTCATGGCTCTGGCCGGTTTTGTCCGGCCGGATGCCGGCAGGCTGTTGTTGGGCGATCGCGACATCACCCGCCTGGCGCCCAACAAACGCGACATCGGCATCGTCTTCCAGAATTACGCCTTGTTTCCCCACATGAATGTCCTGGCGAATGTCTCGTATCCGCTGGCGCTGCGCAAGACGCCGAGAGCGGAGGCGCGTCAGCGGGCGCTTGCCACCCTGGCCCGCGTGAAGCTGGATGGCCTGGCGGAGCGCAATATCGCCGCGCTGTCCGGCGGCCAGCGTCAGCGGGTGGCGTTGGCGCGGGCTATCGTCTTCGAACCGCGCGTAATGCTGATGGACGAGCCGCTGTCGGCGCTCGACAAGAATCTGCGCGAAACCATGCAGTACGAGATCCGGCGTCTGCACGATGACCTGGGCATCACCACAATCTATGTGACCCACGACCAGCGCGAAGCGCTGATCATGTCCGACCGGATTGCGGTGATGAATTCCGGCCGCATCCAGCAGATCGATACGCCGCAGCGGATCTATGATCGTCCGTCGACCCGCTTCGTCGCCGAGTTCATGGGCGAGGCCAACATCGTGCCGCCGGGCTCGGTGCGCAGGATCGACGGCGCCGAAGCGGCGCGCGAGACCCTGATGATTCGCGCCGAAAGCTTCCATCTTGATGCGAAGCTCGTCGGTGCAGACGCAGTGGCTCTCGAAGGAACGCTGCGCGCCAAGGCGTTCCGCGGCGAGAACTGGCTTTTGACGCTGGCGCTCGACGGTGGCCAGGAGGTCCTTGTCTGCATTCCGGCAGCGCTGGCCGGCGGCTGCGCCGAGCTTGCCGCCGGTCAGCGGATGATCGCCTATGCACCAGCAGCGAAGGTTCACGCCATACCGGGAGCGCTGGCGTGACCGTCACCGTGGATCCTGCGCTGCTGGCGGATGCGCGCCGCGAGCGGCGGTTTTTTCTTTCGCTTTCGCTGCCGGCGCTGTTCATCGTTGGATTGGCGGCGATATTGCCCATCCTTTGGATCATCCGGCAATCTTTTTTGACCACAGGCGGTGAGTACACTGTCGGCAACTACGCCAAAGTGCTTTCGAGCGGACTGACATGGTCGGCGCTCGTCACCACCCTTGAACTGTCCCTCGGCACGCTGGCGATCTGCATTCTTCTGGGCACGCCGCTGGCACTCGCCTTGGCCAGCGCCAGGCCAAGGGTGGCCAATGTGCTGATGGCCTTCGTCATGCTGCCGTTGTGGACCGCTATCCTGGTGCGCACCTATGGCTGGCTCGTGCTGTTGCGGCGCGATGGCCTGGTCAACGCGGCTTTGACTGGTTCTGGCCTGACGGCGGAGCCTTTTCCGCTGGTCTATAATTTTACCGGAACGCTGATCGGCATGGTTCACTACATGCTGCCGATCTTTCTGCTGCCGGTTTATGCCGCGATGCGCGATATCGACCCAAACCTCGTTCGCGCGGCAGCGAGCATGGGCGCCACGCTCGGGCAGGTCATCCGCACCGTCATCATGCCGCTTTCGGCCGGCGGCATCTTCTCGGGTTCGGTCATCGTGCTCATCTATTCCATCGGTTTCTTCATCACGCCGGCGGTGCTTGGCGGCGGCAAGGTAAATCCTCTCTCTACCCGGATCGAGCGTGCGCTATCGACCTTTCAGGACTGGGGGTCGGCGAGCGTCCTGGGCATTCTGCTCCTCGTTCTCATGGCGCTGGTCGGTGTGATGCTGCTGGCGGCACGCCGCCTGCTGGCCCAGAACGCAGTGGCAGCCTCCCATGCTTGAGGCCTATCCGCAAAACCGGCTCTTCCGCATTGTCCTGTGGAGCTTTGCTGCTCTTGTCATGGCATTTCTGATGTTGCCGACGCTCGTGGTGGTGCCGCTTTCGTTTTCGGCGTCCAATCTCCTCGAGTTTCCGCCGCACGCCTACTCGTTGCGCTGGTACGAGAATTTTTTCGGCTCGGCGACGTGGATGGCAGCACTCAGGACGAGCCTGATCCTCGGGACATTGACGGCGCTGATCGCGGTGCCTTTTGCGCTGCTCGCCTGCATCTCGATGAATCGGCTGGGCGGCAAGACCGCAGCGTCCATCCAGGGCGTTCTGCTCACCCCCTCGGTCACCCCGGGAATCCTGCTGGCGATCGGCCTGTTCTTTGTGCTGGCGGCGCAACGCCTGGTCGGAACGCTGTTCGGTGTGCTGGTCGGACATGTGGTGCTCGCCGTTCCGGTGGCGTGCATCGTGTTGTTGCCCGCCCTGGCTCGCTTCGACTGGAACCAGGTTCAGGCGGCGCGCAGCCTCGGCGCGGACTGGGCCAGGGCAATTGGCGGAATAATCGTTCCGCAACTTCGGCTCAGCCTGCTGTCGGCGACATTGATGGCCTTCCTGACGTCGCTCGACGAGTCGGTGATTTCGATCTTCGTGGCAAGTGGTCGCAACAGCACGATGCCGAAGCTCATGTTCATCTCGCTGCGCGATCAGATCGATCCGACCATTGCGGCGATCTCGACGTTGTGGACCGCCATTGTTGTGGTCGTCGTCGTGATCGTCGCCCTTCGCCAAAAATCCTGACCGAGCCAAAAATCCTCACCGAGCCAATATCCTGATCAAGATGGGAAGCATGCCCCAAAATCATCACGCGGCCGGTGCTCCGGCGGACCGATCGACCGACATACCTCAGCTAGGCTTGGCGATCATCACCGGGTCGGCAAACTGGGGGCTTGCCTTCCCGGAAGACGTCGGCTTCGAGGGCGTGCGCACGCTGCGGCGCGACATGAGTTTTGAAACGCCTTTCGGTCGTTCCGACAACTGGAAGTTGCTCGAGTTCGATGCCTCGATTTCAGCCGAAGGCAGAGCAAAGCGGGCGTTGTGCATGTATTCGCATGGCAATCCCCGCGACCATATCGACCATTCCTGCCATCGCCGCGCGTTCTGGGTGTTGATGCAAGCGGGGGTGCGGCAGGTCCTCGCCTGCTCGACCGTTGGCGCCGTCAACAAGGCGATCCAGCCCGGCGACATGGTGGTGCCCGCCGATATCATCGAACTGACGCAGACCCCGTTTTCACTGCTTCCGGACCGCCAGAGTTTCGACTGTTCGGGCAAGCAGATCGTATGCCCAAGATGCGCGGCGGTTCTGGCCGAGACGGCCCGCCGCCATTGGCCATCCCGCGTTCATGGCATCGAACAGCAACTGGTGGCTGCCCATTGTTATGGGCCGCGGCTGACAACCCCGGCCGAAGCCTTGGCCTATCGCGGCATGGGGGCGGACGTGCTTAACCATTCCATCGCCCCTGAGGCGACCCTGGCGCGCGAGATCGGCGCCTGCTTCGTGCCCTGTGCGTTCGTCACGGCGGGTTTTAACGACTATATGGACCGCAACCGCCAGAAATTGCTGCAGGAGGACGTGCTGCCCAATCTGTCCATGACAGCCTCGCTTGTCGCGCTGGAGACCGCCGCGCGACTTCCGGCCAATTCGCAATGCTCTTGCCAAGGTCTGAAGTCGCCTCAACCTGAAGAGCGTTCCAGCCGGTTCTGAGCCTGAGGAGGGCAGTTCTGGCGGGAGCTTAGCCAGGCAGGCTGAAAATGCCGTCGATGTCCGGGTCGCCGTCGGTGCTCACCAGGCCGCGCGCCACCAGGTCCTCGAGATGGGCAAGCACCGACAGCCCGGCCGCGCCGTGCAGGCGCGGATCGGTATCCCGATAGATCGCCGCGACCATCTCCTTGATCGTCCGGTCGCCGCTTCTGATCCGCTCCAGGATCGCTTGCTCGCGCATCCTGCGATGCGACTTCAGCTCGCGCATGAAGCTGCGCGGCGCTGTCACCGACCCGCCATGGCCGGGCAGCAGCAGGCGGTCGTCGCGCTCGATCAGTCGATCCAGCGAGGCCATATAGTCGGCCATGGCGCCGTCCGGCGGCGCAACGATGGAGGTCGCCCAGGCCATGACATGATCGGCCGAGAACAGGATACCGCTTCCCTCCAGCGCAAAGGCTGCATGATTGGCGGCATGGCCCGGCGTCAGCACCGTTCTGATCGCCCAACCGTCGCCTTCGACCACCATATCGTCGGCAAGCGCGGCATCCGGATTGAAGGCGGTGTCGGCGCTGGCGTCGAGCGGATTGATTTCGCCTGTGCGCAGCCGCCTTGCCGGCCGATGCGGGCCCTCGGCCAGGACAATCGCACCGGTGTGCTGCTTCAGCCGCGCTGCCAGCGGGGAATGGTCGCGATGCGTGTGGCTGACGAAAATATGGCTGACCGGCCTGTCTGCGATCACCGCGAGCAATGTCTTGAGATGCGCCTCGTCATCCGGCCCCGGATCGATCACCGCCAGCGTCTCGCGCCCGACGATGTAGCTGTTGGTGCCGTAGAATGTGAACGGGCCGGGATTTTTCGCGGTGATCCGAAGCACGTCGGGCGCAACGGTCACGCCCTGGCCGTAGGCCGGGTCGAAGTCGGTGTCGAATTTCAGCGCCATGGCAGTTCAGCCCTGTTCCAGAGGCGGCAAAACCGATGTCGCCAAAACCGATTGCCGCATAACACGGAAGCCAATATAGGAAAACGCAAGGCCGCGATCTGCGGCAATCCGCAATGAGGAAGACCATGGCAATTGCAACGACGCCGCTTGTTTCTCTCGCTCTGCCTGAAAAGGGTGCGGCCCGCCTGGCGACGCAGCTTTTGCTGGCGATCGTTGGAACGCTGCTGCTGACCTTGTCGGCCAAGACCAGGGTTTTGCTCGGGCCGGTCGACATCTCGATGCAGACCCTGGCCGTGTTCCTGATATCAGCTGCGTTCGGCATGCGCCTCGGCGTCGCCACGCTGCTTCTCTACATGGCGGAGGGCGCCATCGGCTTGCCGGTTTTCCAGGGCACGCCGGAAAAGGGCATCGGCATTGCCTACATGCTCGGCTCGACCGGCGGCTATCTCTTCGGCTTCGTCGTCATGGCGGCGATCGTTGGCTGGGCCGCCGATCGCGGCTGGGACCGCCATCCGGTCAAGCTCTTCAACGCGATGCTGGTTGCCGAAATCGTCATGATGGCGATGGGCTTTGCCTGGCTGGCGCTGCTCATCGGCCCGGAAAAGTCATGGCAGTTCGGCGTCGTGCCGTTCATCGTCGGCGACCTGATCAAGGTCGGCCTGGCGGCGAGCCTTGTGCCCGCCGTCTGGTCGCTGCTCAGGCGCCCCTGAACCTTGGTCGATAGATCGGGCGCGGCACTGATCGAGTCCACGCAACCACAGATCGTGGAATGGTCCCGTTTCAGCGAACGGCCTGCCGCGAGTTCTCGTCAAAGCAGGCCGCCGCCAAGCGGTCGGTAACGCTTTGCTAACGATACCGTCACACTATGTTCAAATCGGCCGATTAAGGACCAGAAGAGCCGGCGGTTGGTCGCGAGTCAGCGTAACCAGGCAGCTACATATCGACGCAATTGCTCGATACAGCTGCTGGATAGCTAATAAAGAAAGCGGCGCGATGACTATTAGGCGCAGCTAAAGTAGTGGACAATTAACAGGATTCGACCAACCGCATCGATTCTCGCGACATGGTTGCTTGCTGGTATCTTCGCACTGTCGTAACGCTTGCCCCGACCGTGCCAGGAGTGCCGAGAAGGATACTTGTGATCACCCCGGAAAAATCAACTGTTAAGGCAGCGTCGCAGCGGCCCGCGGTCGGCGCCGCAGCGCGCTGGTATGCCGCCAGCGTTTTTCCGGGAAAAGAAGACGTCGCCGAACGGCATCTCCGGCTGCAGGGGTTTCACCCGTTTATCCCTCGCTGCGAGAAGACAATTCGTCATGCCCGGCGAATCGAGACGCGACCGGCGGTCTATTTTCCAGGTTACATGTTCATCGCCCTCGATGTGGCGCTGCAGCGGTGGCGCTCGGTCAATGGAACGTTCGGTGTGCGCTCCCTCATCATGCAGGGCGAGCGGCCATTGCCGGTCCCGTCGGGGCTGGTGGAGCGGTTCATTGCCCTGACAGGCAAGGACGGCTTGCTTGATTTCAGTGGAGGCCTTACTGCAGGCGCCTCGGTTCGGATTCTCTCAGGTCCTTTCGCGGAGATGATCGGTCGCCTTGACCGGCTCGATCCAGCCGGAAGGGCCCGGGTCCTGGTTGCCATCATGAATGGCGAGATCCCTGTTGACATGGATTCAAGGGAACTCGTCGCGATCGCATAATTGACGCTCGGTTATGCGATGCAAGCTGCTGCAAAGTCGGCTCTCGGGTTCACCCAGGAGTGCGGTAGCCATTGTGGTTGGCCTAGACCGGTTCGGCGCCAGCGCGTTGCGGGAAGGCTTGGAACTGACGTATAACTACCTAGCCGAAGTGACGCTCCGACTTTCATGAGTTGGCGTATTCATAGGGGCGACGATCTCAGCAACACACGCTCCCGGTGACATAGCCCGAGCCGAGCGTTCCTCAACAACCCGAGCAGACCACAAGCGGACGGAGAATTCTGTTGTCACAACGAAAAGCATTGGTCACCGGCATCACCGGACAGGACAGCGCCTACTTGGCGGAATTGCTGCTTGAAAAAGGCTACGAGGTTCACGGCATAAAGCGCCGCTGGAGGCGTAGCACCGGCGCCTCCACGAGGAGCACAACCGGATCGCCGCACAGTGAGACAGGGCTGAGGCGGTGAGGATTTCAGTCCTGACGGTTTGTAGGAACGCTGCCACGACGATCCGGTATACGCTTGACAGTTTCTTTGCCCAGGACCACGAGGACAAGGAAATGGTCGTCATCGACGGTGCATCCACCGACGAGACGCTTTCGATTGTCCGAGCCTATCCGCAGGACCGCTTAGTGGTTTGCAGCGAGCCGGACAAGGGCATGTACGACGCTCTGAATAAGGCGTTGCGTCTTTACAGCGGCGACGCTTTCGGTGTGCTGAATTCAGACGATGCCTATCATGATCCAACAGTCTTGACGCGAATCGCAAGAACACTAAACAGCGCAGAGATGGTTCACGGCCATCTGGATTTTGTCCGCAGCCACGAGGAGAAGGCCGTCATCCGTCGCTGGCGCGCGGCCTCCCGTCCCTCGAGGGGTTTCCGGACCGGGTGGGCGCCTGCGCATCCAACTTTTTATGTCCGACGGGAGGTGGCAGAGACGGTCGGACTGTTCGATCTCTCCCTGGCGATCGCTTCCGACTATGACTGGATGCTGAGGGCGGTGGAGAAAACCGAATTCCGCCTCGCGACGATCGATCACGTTATGGTCGACATGCTTCCCGGCGGGAAAAGCACGTCGGGGTTGCGGTCGCATATCGCACACGGATTTGAGTCGCTGAGATCAAGAAGGCAATGGCTTGGCAGTCCGCGCATTGATTACGCATTGTTCGCGAAGCCCGCGCGCAAGATTGGACAGTTTTTCTCTTGGTAACCAATAGGCAAAAAAATGACTTTTTACACTTGTTACACTTGCAGCTCTCACCACGAAAAGCCGCGCAGCGGCTTGGAATCGAAATAAGACCGACAAGCTTGCGCACGCGATTCGATCTCCGAATAAATACTTAATCAACACGAAGAGTCCTGACTGCATCCCTGGACATCGGTGCCAATGTCGGTCAATTTGCACGTAGTGTATTTCAACTGGGCTACACTGGGCGATCTTGTCGTCTCGAACCTCTGCCGGACGCCCTTGACTTCATCGTTCGTAGCCCTCGCAGCGTGTTGCCTATCAGATTTGCGGAGGTGCTTGGTCTCACTATGCCGCTGTCGCGAGATTACAATCATGAACAGTCCCTTGGCAGTTCTGAGGTCTCCAAGGTCATTGCGCCCACAGTGGTAGATGCCGAGATATTTAGGCGGTTTCGGTGTTCACCCTATCGCCTCTTCCCTTCCCTATTGCAGTTGCGAGGATAATTCGCAGGTCGAGCAGCAGTGCCTGAAGGGCAACATACCGCTGATCCCATCTAGCAAGCTTCTCGGGATCGGTCATGTCGATGTTATTGATCTGTGCCAGTCCGGTAATGCCAGGCTTGATATTAAGAACCCCTCGACGTTTCCTCGCTTCGATCAGTTCGGTCTGTACCGGCAAACAGGGGCGTGGGCCGACCAGGCTGGCCTCGTTTCGAATGATGTTCCAGATTTGGGGCAATTCATCCAGCTTGGTTCTCCGCAGGACACCGCCCAGTGAGGTGATTGATGAGGCAGAAACTTCATGAGTTCCGGCTTGCGTCGTTCCCAACTTCATAGTCCGGAATTTGTAGCACGTGAAACTGCGCCCATGGAGGCCTACGCGTTCCTGGGCAAAGATTGCCGGGCCTTCCGACTGGATTCTGATCAACACGCTGATAATGAGAAACACCCACCAGAACAGCACGCCCACCCCGAGAGCGAATGAGAGATCCAGCGTACGTTTGCAGACCGTGAAGAAGAGGTTCTGCTCCTGGGTGTCGGACAGAATAATCTCTGATTCCCTCTCGGCTGTCGCCACGCCTACGATGTATTTCGCGACCGTTTCAACGTTAACGGCAGGTTTCAGGCTTTGTAGAAGCATGAATAACATACGGGCAAGACTGTCGGGCAGACGATTCATGATACTGAGTCTACCACTCCACTGCTTGGAGTAGACGAAGGGCAAATATACCGTGGTAATCGTGATCCCTTCCTCGAGCCTCAGACATTCCACGCCGACCCGCTTGCTGTAGGCGTACTTGCTCGTGTTCGATGGATCAAGCGCGTGGACCGACGAGACATTTATGAAGTGCGGGATGCTGGCTTGTCGCGCGGCAGCCACGGTGTCGACCATGAGTTCCACGTTGACCGCTATGAATTCAGCCTTACTCGCTAATGCTGTATTGTTCAGCACGGCCAAATGAACAAGGGTATCGTAACCAATTCCCCGAACGGGGAGTTCATCATAGGTGCAGGTCGATGCCTCCGGGAACATTTGTTCAAGTCGAGCCGGATCTCTTCCAATAAGGAGCAGTTCAGCTCCGCGTTCTTTAAGTAGAGGTACTAGGTGCCGGCCTACGAAGCCAGAGGCTCCTGTTATCGCTACTCGCATTGATCACCTATTGGCTGAACGAAGGCCAGTTGGTTAGTCCGCGGCATTTGGAAGGTTCTCCTGTGTGATCTTTTCGCGAAAGAGCTTCCGATTGACGCAAGCGTCTTTCTATGTGAGGCGAAAATCCGGAGCTACCCGCTTGCGCCCTGCGGTCTGCGGAAGGGCACCTCAAGGATACGTTTTTTGCGTACCTTTCTATCTGGAGTTTTGATGATTTCAAGTCTTGAAACTATGCTGGACCGGCCGCACGCATGGGTCAACGGCCTTACTCGCTCCCAGAAGAAGTTCATTCTGGCTTCCGTTGATGCGCTGCTGGTCGCCTTCTCCCTCTGGGCGTCTGTCGCGATAAGGCTCGGATCGGTGTGGCCCCTATTTGTCTGGAACACGGGATGGTGGCTTTTGCTTGCGCTTCCGTTGGTAGGGATTGGAATATTCTATTCGCTCGGTCTCTATCGGGTAGTGATGAGATCGATGGGGAGGCATGGCGCATTGTGCATCCTGCAGGGAACCATATTGCTTTCTCTTGTTTTAACCTCTTTTGGCTATTTCGACACCCGATTGTCCATACCTCGCTCCACGCCCATTATTTTCGCGCTCGTCCTCGGTTGCTCTCTGATCGCGGTTCGAATGATCGGCCGGAGCTACTATCGATGGCTGAACGAGCGGGGCACTGAAAGACGACCGGTGCTGATCTACGGGGCAGGTCAAAGTGGCCTGCAACTGGTTTCTGCACTGGATGCAGCTAAGGAATTCAGGCCCGTGGCCTTTCTGGATGATGAGCCTAGCCTGGCCGGCAGCTCCCTTGCAGGTCGGCGGGTTCATTCTCCGGCAGATCTTGACGCGCTGCTCGCGCGGTTCGGCGTCAGCGACGTTCTTCTGGCACTGCCGTCGATATCAAGGGCGAGGCGGAAGGAAATCGTGGAATTCCTGTCCCAGCGCCCTGTGCAGGTCCAGACGATTCCCTCAATGGCGGAACTCGTATCCGGCATCGAGTCGATCGACAAGCTGCGTAATGTCGGTGTGGAGGAACTGCTCGGTCGCGATACTGTTGATCCGGACCTCGATCTGTTCACATCCGTCCGTGGCCGCACCGTCATGGTGACGGGGGCCGGCGGATCGATCGGCTCCGAACTTTGTCGACAAATCGTTGCTGCCGACCCTAGGTGCCTCGTGCTCTACGAGATGTCGGAATTCGGCCTCTACTCCATCGAGCACGAACTTTCCCAATTGGCACCCCGCGGCGTCTACCTGCACGCCGTTCTAGGATCCGTCCGCGATGAGCCAAGACTTGAGCAAACGATAAGACGGCATGGTGTGGAAACAATTTTCCATGCGGCCGCATACAAGCACGTGCCCCTGGTAGAGGCTAATCCCTTTGAGGGCATCCGCAACAACACCTTCGGAACTGAGTGTGTGGCGAGGGTTGCCGCGCGCTGTGGCGTAGGCCGGGCAATTCTCGTCTCGACCGACAAGGCCGTGCGCCCCACCAACGTCATGGGGGCTTCTAAACGGCTGGCCGAACGTGTCTTTCAGAAGGCCCAACAGCGATGCAAGACCACTGTCTTCAGCATGGTTCGGTTCGGCAACGTCATGGGCTCATCGGGTTCCGTCATTCCGCTCTTCCAGAAGCAGATCGCGGCGGGTGGCCCCGTGACCGTCACCCATCCTGAAGTTATACGCTACTTCATGACCATTCCGGAGGCGGCACAACTCGTGATTCAGGCCGGCAGCATGGCCCACGGCGGTGACGTCTTCCTGCTCGACATGGGACCGCCTGTTTCGATCCTCGATCTTGCGAAGCGCATGATACATTTGTCAGGACTGGATGTGAAGGACGACGCAAATCCCTATGGTGATATCGAAATAGTCTTCAGCGGCCTGAGGCCCGGTGAGAAGCTTTTCGAAGAGCTTCTTGTGGATGGCACAGCACTTCCCACGGCACATCCCAAGATCATGAGATCCCTTGATTCACTGGCCCACAGCGGGGGCGAGATCGATGACGCCCTGTTCGAACTGCGCTCGGCGGTCGAGGACGCCGACATGGATGCGACCATCGGGCTGTTGCACCGGTTGGTCGAGGGCTATTCAACCGAGATGACATCCGGCTTGGGACCGGAAACGGAACTTGCCAGGATGATGAGGGGCGGCGCTAACTTAGTATGACGCTAGTATAGAGATGCTGGGGTGCAGCCGCTGGATGTGCCATGAGCAAGTGCAAGCAGCGCAAAACACCCTAGATTGGCGGATCAACCGGGCAGCGTTCACGCTTGGCCCACGACAGTGTCGCCGTGCCGCATAGTCTCGGCAACGAATACGCCACCGAGACTATGCGGCGGCGCTCGTTGCTTCGTTTGAAAATGCCAGAGGTGACACCCCATGACCGAGCGGATCGTCAGTTTTGTCATAGCGGCGGCGCCAGCACGCGAAGCTTTGCCTCCCACACATCGGGCACAATCTGGAAGCGCTGCGGGCACGGCGCCGCTGGCTCGGTCCTGGATCTCGTCGCCAAGCTGCGAAAGCGACAATTTGTCCCGCATTCGTTAACGAAATTGCACAATATGAAAACCTACAGAGACATGACTGGCGCCACGACGGCAGTTGAAATTGGGTTCTACAAGGGCGTCACGACAAAACGAATGTCTCAGCTATTTGAGAAAGTGATCTCAGTCGAAATAGACGAAGCACTGATCGGCAACCACGGCGCGGAATGATCCTGTTTCAGCGGCGGCTCGTCGGACTCGTCAAAGCAGGGCGGTCGGCATCTGCTATGCAACGCTTTGCTAACGATACCGTCACACTATGGTCAAGACTAAGGACTAGTGACCACAACAGCCGGCGATTCGTCGCGAGCCAGTGTAACCGATCGGCTACACATCGGCGCATTCGTTCGATACCGCGGGTTGGTGGCTAAAAAGTAATGCGGCTCGATGACTTGTTAGGCATAGCTAATGTTAATGGACAAATAGCAGGTTTTTTTTGGACGAACCGCCTTGATTCCCGCGACATAGCTGCTCGCCGGTATCGTTGCGCTGTCGCAACCCTTGACATCGACCATGCCGAAGACCGCCGAGAGCGAGACGCGTGATTAGCCCGAAAAAAACAACTGTTAAGGCGACTTCATCGTTGCAACGGCCCGCGGTCGGCGCCGCAGTACGCTGGTATGCCGCAAGCGTTTTTCCGGGAAAGGAAGACGTCGCCGAACGGCATCTGCGGCTGCAGGGGTTTCACCCGTTTGTGCCTCGCTGCGAGAAGACCATTCGTCATGCCCGGCGCATCGAGACGCGACCAGCAGCCTATTTTCCAGGTTACATGTTCATCGCTCTCGATGTCGCGCTGCAGCGGTGGCGCTCGATCAACGGAACGTTCGGCGTGCGCTCCCTCATCATGCAGGGCGAGCGGCCATTGCCGGTCCCCTCGGGGCTGGTGGAGCGGTTCATGGCCCTGACCGGCAAGGACGGCTTGCTTGATTTCAGCGGAGGCCTTACTGCAGGCGCCTCGGTGCGGATTCTCTCGGGTCCTTTCGCGGAGATGATCGGTCGTCTTGACCGGCTCGATCCTGCTGGAAGGGCCCGGGTTCTGGTTGCCATCATGAGTGGCGAGGTCCCTGTTGACATGGATTCAAGGGAACTCGTCGCGATTGCATAGCCGTCACCATCAAGGCGGCGCCGTGATGTAAATTGTTGTGGTATCCGCTCTCGGGATTCACCCTGGAGTGCGGTAGCCGTCGGTTGGTAAGACTTGCGTCTCTGCGAGATCGCCTCATCCGCGCTGATTGGGAGTACGCGGCATGCGAATAACAATGATTGGAGCCGGCTATGTTGGACTTGTCTCGGGCGCCTGTTTCGCCGACTTTGGCCATCAGGTCTGCTGCATTGATCGCGATCCAGAAAAGCTTGCCATGCTCAAGGGCGGCAAGATACCAATCTATGAGCCAGGGCTCGAGGAACTCGTCACGACCAACACTTTGCAAGGTCGCTTGCGTTTCGATGACAATCTGGCGGACGCGGTTTCTCAATCGGATGTCGTCTTCATCGCCGTGGGCACGCCATCGCGACGTGGCGACGGTTTTGCCGATCTATCCTTTGTTTATGACGCGGCGGCCGAAGTAGGCCGGGCGCTGAAGGGATTTACGGTCGTTGTGACGAAATCGACGGTGCCTGTTGGTACTGGTGACGAGGTCGAGCGAATTATCCGCGAGCAGAATCCAACGGCCGATTTTGCCGTGGTCTCCAATCCGGAATTTCTTCGCGAGGGATCGGCGATCGAGGACTTCAAGCGACCTGATCGCATCATTGTCGGGACCGACGCCACAGGGGCCAAGGCCGTGATGAGCGAGGTCTACCGTCCGCTCTCGCTGAATGCCGCGCCGATTTTCTATACGAGCCGACGTACGGCGGAGCTTACCAAATATGCAGGGAATGCATTTCTGGCGATGAAGATCACCTTCATCAACGAAATTGCCGATCTCTGCGAGCGGTTGGGAGCCGATGTGCAGGACGTCGCGCGGGGCATCGGCATGGACAATCGCATCGGCGCAAAGTTTCTTCACGCGGGGCCGGGCTACGGCGGCTCCTGTTTCCCGAAAGATACGCTGGCGCTGGTCAAGACAGCGCAGGACGCGGCAAGTCCGATCCGGCTTATTGAAACGACGGTCTCGATAAACGACCAGCGTAAACGGGCGATGGCGCGCAAAGTGGTCGATGCCTGCGGGGGCTCGGTTCGCGGCAAGACCATTGGTGTCCTCGGCCTTACGTTCAAGCCAAACACCGACGATATGCGCGACGCCCCCTCATTAGCCATCATTCAGGCGCTGAAGGATGCGGGCGCTTCGATCAAGGCGTATGATCCGGTCGGCATGGAGCAGGCGCGCAAGTTGATCGAGGGCATTGAATTCGGGGACAGCGCCTACGCGGTAGCCGACGGCTCCCATGCGATAGTGATCGTCACCGAGTGGAATGCCTTTCGGTCATTGGATCTCAATCGGCTCCGTGCACTCATGGCGATGCCAGTGATGGTTGACCTTCGAAACGTCTACCGAGGTGAGGATGTCGTGAAGGAAGGCATAGCCTATTCGAGCGTTGGCCGAGAGCGGCATCTTATTAAGTGAGCGTCAGGTTTTCGTGGGACCCGGTTCGCGAGTGGCAAGTTGAACTCCACCATGATTCAACTGTCCAGTCCAAAGCATCTCCTGCTTCGGACGCGCTTTCAGCTACTTGGCGGATTGACATTCGCCATTCTGCTGCCGGCTCTCATCAGGATGTCGGTCGATCCCCGCGTAATCTGGTCATCGAACATGCAGGCGACCATTTTTGCGGCATTGGTCGCTCATACATCGGGCTACATGCTTACAAGCGGATCGGCAACTTCCCCGGCGTCGCGGCGGCTGGCTACATCTTCCCCACATTCGCCCTGACGTACGGCCCAAGGTGGAGATAGCCACCAGCTTTTTGAAAATGCGCAGAAAATGCGCATTGTAATGTCTAAAGCCGCGCTGATTTAGCGTTGAGAAATATCGTCGTATCGACCCCGGAGAAGCACAATGACCAGAAAAACCGCACTCATTACCGGCATCACCGGCCAGGATGGCGCCTATCTGGCGGAACTTCTTTTGGCAAAGGGCTACAATGTCCATGGCATCAAGCGGCGGTCGTCGTCTTTCAATACGGGGCGTATCGATAATCTCTACCAGGACCCGCATGAAAAGAACGTAAGGCTGTCGCTGCACTATGGCGATATGACCGATGCCACCAACCTCATCCGCATCGTTCAGGAAGTGCAGCCTGACGAGATCTACAATCTCGCCGCACAATCGCATGTTCAGGTGAGTTTCGAGACCGCCGAATACACGGCGAATGCGGACGCGATCGGCACATTGCGTCTCCTCGAAGCCATCCGGCTGCTCGGCCTGACAAAAAAGACGCGTTTTTATCAGGCATCGACTTCCGAGCTGTATGGCAAAGTGCAGGAGATCCCGCAGCGGGAGACGACGCCTTTCTATCCTCGCTCGCCCTATGCGGCAGCAAAGATCTATGCCTACTGGATCACCGTGAATTACCGCGAAGCCTACGATATCCACGCCTCCAACGGCATCCTGTTCAATCACGAGAGCCCGATGCGCGGCGAGACCTTCGTCACCCGCAAGATCACGCGCGCGGCTGCTGCAATCAGTCTCGGTCTTCAGGACAAACTCTACCTCGGCAATCTGTCGGCTGAACGGGATTGGGGCCATGCCCGCGATTATGTCGAAGGCATGTGGAGGATTCTTCAGCATGAAACGCCAGACGATTACGTCCTCGCAACCGGGGTGAAGAACTCGGTCCGCCGCTTTGTCGAGCTTGCATTCAATGAGGTCGGGACCGAGATCCGATGGGTTGGTTCCGGCATCGACGAGAAAGGCATCGACGCAAATTCGGGCACCGTTCTGATCGAGGTGGACCCCCGCTACTTCAGGCCGACCGAAGTTGAGCTGCTGATCGGCGATCCTTCGAAAGCGGAGCGCGTTCTCGGGTGGAAGGCAACAACCTCGCTCGACGCGATGGTTCAGGAAATGGTTCAGTCCGACCTTGAAACGGTAAAGCGGGAATCGGAGCACCGGCGTCTGGACGAGGATCGCATTCGCGTTGCGGCGCAGTAAGCGACGGTGGGCCGGGTCGATATGAAAAACTCGGATCTGACGGTCTGTTGGAATTCCGCGGCAACAATCCGGCATACGATCGGTAGTTTCCTGGCCCGGCATCATGGCGACAAGGAACCGATATCGTGCATGGTGACCCGGATTTTGTCGAAGACCATCCGGACAAGCGGGTCGTGCGCCGCTGGCGTGCTGCGGCCCGACCCGCCATGGGCTTTCGGATCTTGGATGCCAACCCATCCAACGTTCTACGTCAGACGGAAAGTTGCGGACGCGGTTGGTGCATTCGATCTCAGCCTCAAAGTGGCATCGGATTATGATTGGATGTTGAGAGCTGTTGAACTCCACGGATTCCGGACCGCCGCGACCGGCCACGTGTTGGTGGACATGATGGTTGGTGGGTCCAGCACGCGAAGCCTTGCCTCACACATCGGGCACAATCTGGAAGCGCTACGTTCACGGCGCCGGTGGCTGGGATCAGGTCCGGTCGATTATGCGCTCATAGCTAAGCCGGTGCGGAAAATTGGACAGTTCGTTTTCGCGCGGCGAGGTTAATCGAGCATGCGTCCTGAAGCCTTTAGCTTAGCGGCCAGTTCTATTCGTCGCTCAGGCAGCAGCGGGTCTTTTTCGATGCGCTTGGCATTCTCGCTGCAAAAGACACAATGGAGCCTTCTGGGATGTTGAACGATATGAGGTACTGGGCCGCGAAGTCCGGCCTGATACAAGAGCTGCGTGATATTCCCCTGCATTTCCAGCATCGGGAAAGTTATTCGCAGCACGGCGAGGACACCTTCCTTCTTAACGTCATCTTCAAGGACCAAAAGCACCCTGGTCGATATCTCGACATCGGCGCTTCGCATCCGGTTCGGATCTCGAATACATATTTGCTGCATCGCAGGGGTTGGTCCGGCATCGTCGTCGAGCCGATCAGCCGCCTCCTTCGTCTCCATCAGCGGTGGCGCCCGCGCGATACCCACGTCCAGTGCCTCGTGGGGGAAGCGGATGGTGTGGCGGAGTTTTTCTTTATGTATCCATCGGTGCTCTCAACCACGTCGCCCGAGCAGTACGAGCGCGTGGCTGCGGTCGGCTATCGCCTGATTGAGCGCCTTGAGCTTCCTCAATTAACGCTGGGCACGCTGCTCAACAGATATGGCGAGGGAAAAGGGATCGATTTTGCGAGTGTCGACATCGAGGGTGTCGATTGGATCGTGGCCAAGCAGATCGCAGAACTCGACAAGCGATTGGTTCCACGATGTCTGTGCATCGAATCGAATGATGAAGAGGCAAATCTCCGCGTGACCAACCTGTTGCGCGATGTTTATCGAAACAAGGAACGCATGGGCGCGAATACCATCTTCTGGAATGAGGCATGACAAGATCGGCCAGCCTCGATTTGTCCACGGTAACTCTACAGTTGGCGCAACCGGTAGGAACTTTGGATTGTCTTATAACTAGCGGACAAAAATGTTTCGAAGCATCCTGACGGTTTTGTCGGGGTCGGTGATTGCACAAATCATTGCAGTTGCCGTTCTTCCTGTCCTGACACGGCTATATGACGCCGAAGCGTTTGGCCGATACCAGATTTACGTCTCGATATTGAATGTGGCGGCCATTTTCGTTGCGTTTCGCTACGAGGTCGCAATTCTGAGCGCGCGACCGGGGAGGATTCTAGAAAATCTGCTGAAATTGACATTCAGGCTTTGTGTCATGACCAGCGCTATAGCTTTTCTGCTAGCCGTCGCCGCCGATTTGTGGATGCCGCGCATCCAGTCCTCATTGCACGGAAGCATCTACCTTTTACCTGTGGCGATGTTTGTCGCGGGAGTTTATCAGATGCTTACATACTTGCCGATCCGCGAGCGCAACTACGGCCTAAGCTCACGTTCCAAGATCGTGCAATCGGTAGGATTCTCGGTTGGCGCCCTTGGATGCGCCTTTCTACCTTTTATTGGGGTCGGTCTCGTTCTAGCTGATGTTTTCGGCAGGATCGTCGGTGGCATCGCTATCCTTTTTGAAAGTGGCAAACTCTGGCGGACGCTAATCTCTCCCATCTCATTTTTCGCGATGAGGTTCACCGCGGTTCGCTTCAAGAAATTCGGGCTCTTCACCTTCCCGGGAACGCTTTTGTCCGCGCTTGGTGCGGCCATTGTGCCATTTGCTTTTCTTGCGCTGTTTAATCTCGAAGTCGCGGGACAGTATGCCCTGGTCGAACGGTTTATCCTCATGCCGGTCGGCATCGTTTCGGTGGCGGTCTCGCAGGTCTTTACCGGTGAATTCGCGAAACTCTATCGGACTGACAAGGTCGGCTTGAACGGCGCATACAGACGGGCGCTCCTTCAACTTCTTGCCATCGGTATTTTTCCGACGGTGCTGGGGTCGGCACTCTCGCCAAGCGTGGTTCCGTTCGTCTTTGGCGCCAATTGGGCCATGGCCGGCAAACTCTGCGCCATTGGGTTTCCAATCGCCTATATCCGCTTTGTCGCAACTGCCTTGACGATGACCCTTATTATTATCGAGCGCCAATCGCTGCAATTTATGTGGGAAGTGGGTCGGTTCGTTCTCACTCTGTTGGTCTTCGGCTGGCTTGGTTGGGCACACATCGACAATCCTGTCACCGTGATGATGTGGTACGGACTGGCGACCTTCGTCACTTATGGGCTCCAACTTATTCTGGCGGACCGTGCGACGAGGGTGGTGAATTTGCGAACCGGCGCGACCGAGGAAATAATATCATGAGAACGAAATTGGTGTTCGCCGCCCAGCGGATGTTCGGTCTGTTTGGCTATCATTTGAGCAGGCTTGAGCGCGGCGTTCGCGTAGATAGTGCGTTTGAAGAGCAATTGCGCCTCGCGGGCGACGCCGTGTCCACGATCGTTGAGGTGGGGGCCGCGGACGGGCGAGATACGCTGGAATACGCCAACAGATGCAAGAAGGCTACCGTTTTCGCCTTTGAACCTTTGCCGGCAAACTTTGCCAAACTCCGCGCCGTGGCCGAGCATGAGCCTCGAATTGTTCCGGTCAATATGGCGGTGTCCTCGAAAGTGGGAATTGCATCGTTTCATGTTACGGCGTTGCCTGATGCGAGCTCCCTTTTTAATCCTCAGAGTACGGGATCAACGTTCGATAAATATACATTGAAAGTTGATACAATAAAGGTTGACGTAACGTCACTAAATTCATTTTGCGAAATGAAAAAAATAGAAACGATAGATCTATTAAAGATGGATGCACAGGGAGCAGAACTAGATATCTTGAATGGTTCTGAAAATATTTTTCGCGATAAAAGAGTAAATGTCATATACTCTGAGGTAAATTTTATAAGAGTATATGACGGGGCTTGCTTGTTTCATGAGGTTACCGCTTATCTCGAGGAGATGGACTACCGGCTCCATGCTATCTACAACCAGCATCACAACCAGTTTGGCCAGCTGACCTGGGCGGATGCAATTTATCTGCCTAATTAATTCCCTGCGTTTGGACGAGACAGATAACTGATGGCACAGCTTTACGGATACCCCGATATCGGCCGTTTCGGTCTCGGCCACAGCTTGCTCGCTTGGGCTCGCTGCGAGATATGGTGCCGAAAGAACGGTGCCCGGATGCTCGGGCCGCGCTGGCTGCGCCCGCGTATCGGTCCGTATCTGCGTCGCGAACGGGACAGACGAGAATATTTCAAGCTTTTTAGCAATAACGGCTATGTGGGAGAGCCATGGCGCACCCTGATTCTTGCAACGGCACATAAGATACCAGCAGATTTAGCCGCTTCCGCCGCACTTGACGGCAGGAAGACGGTCGTCGTCTTCAAGAATGCGGTGTCCTCGAATTTCGAGACGTATTTCCATGAAGTCCGCGGCTGCGGTCCGGTGCTGCATGGCGCGTTTCGTCGGATGACACGCAAAAGGTACTTGCCGATGAAGCCTGAAGCACCATTCGTGGCCGTCCATGTGCGTCTTGGGGACTTTTCACGCTTCGATCAGGCGCGAGTCGAGGCGCAGACGCACAATCAGCGGCTTCCGATCGAATGGTATTGCGACAGCCTTGTCGCCCTTCGCGATGGAGTAGGGGCGAATGTGCCGGTCCGGGTCTTTTCCGACGGAGACGATGACGACCTTCTTCCTTTACTTCGTCTTCCGAATGTCCGCCGCGCCAATGATGCGGAATCGGTTACGCACATGCTTGAAATGGCTCAGGCGAGCGCAATCATTGGAGCTGGCTCCGGCTTCAACCTGTGGGCGGCTTTTTTTGGACAGGTTCCCCGGATTACTTATCCCAATCAGGCGATTGCCATTGTAAACGAGGATCCAACTCGAGAAGCGGCTTTCCTCGGCGATGCCCCGCTTCCCGACTTGTTCGTAACGCACGTCAAGAAATTATCCAATGAAAGATGCGAGAAGGGGATGCAAGGCAAGCCAGCTTAGATTGTGGCTTGCGGGTCTGTCGGGAAGGGGTCGCATTGAGTGAGAGCGGGAACAGGACAGGAAAGACATGCTTAAATTTGTACTGGTTGGTTGTGGGCGAATATCGGTTCGCCACGCGCAATTGCTTGGAGAGAACGTAATATCCGGAACCAAACTGGCCGCAGTTTGTGATGTTAACATCAAGAAGGCGACAGCTACGGCCGCAAAATACGGTGTGCCAGCTTACGCCGACATGCACGAAATGATGGAAACCGAATCACCGGATGTCGCCGTCATTCTGACCGAGAGCGGTAATCACGCTCGCGACACCATAGCGCTCGCGCGCTACGGCAAGCACCTAATCGTGGAAAAACCCATGGCACTCACTCTGGCCGATGCAGACGCGATGATTCGTGCATGCGACGTCGCCGGCATCAAGCTTTTCATCGTCAAGCAGAACCGTTTCAATGTACCGGTCGTCAAATTGCGAGAAGCGCTCACGGCCGGTCGCTTCGGCAAGCTTGTTATGGGTACGGTAAGGGTTCGCTGGTGCCGTACGCAGTCATATTATGATCAGGATGCCTGGCGCGGCACCTGGGCGCTCGATGGAGGCGTACTTACCAACCAAGCGAGCCATCACGTTGATCTGCTCGAATGGATGATGGGCGACGTCGAGAGTGTTTTTGCCATGACGCGCACCGCTTTGGTGGATATAGAAGCTGAAGATACCGCGGTGGTTGCATTGCGGTTTGCCAACGGTGCCCTCGGGATAATCGAAGCCACCACTGCCGTGAGACCGAAGGATCTGGAAGGGTCAATCTCGATACTCGGAGAAAAAGGCTCCGTGGAGATTGGCGGCTTTGCCGTCAACGAAATGAAGGTGTGGAGTTTCCTGGAGCCTGAACCCGATGACGCTGGGGTCTCGACAAGATTTTCGGTTAATCCGCCCAACGTCTACGGCTTCGGTCACCAAGCTTACTACGAACATGTTGTCGAAACGATCAACACCGGCAAGCAACACCTCGTCGACGGCCTGCAGGGACGCAAAAGCCTGGAACTCATTTCCGCCATTTATGAATCCGTCGAAACTGGCCAGGAAGTGTCTCTTCGTTTTCGTCCTCAGCGCGTCCGTCTTGGACGGCCTTCAGAGAGCGCAGCGTGACCTATACCCAAATCATCGAACCGTCTGATTTGCGGTCGGTCGGTATCGTAAACGTCACCTTCGGCCAGCATGTCACTGTCGTACAGCCGGCGAACCTCTATGGCTGCACCATCGGCGATGGTGTTTTCGTGGGCCCATTCGTGGAAATTCAGGCTAACGTTTTGGTTGGAGCCCGCACAAAGATACAATCTCATGCCTTCGTTTGTGAACTGGTGACAATCGGCGAGGATTGTTTCGTCGGGCACGGGGTGATGTTCGTGAACGATCTGTTCTCTATTGGTGGGCCTGCGCGAGGGCGGAAGGGACTGTGGAAGAGAACAAACATCGGCAACAACGTTTCGATCGGTTCGAACGCCACGATCTTGCCGGTTACCGTTTGCGCCGGTGTGGTGATTGGTGCCGGGGCCGTCGTCACGCGAGACATTGGGATGCCTGGGATATATGCCGGAAATCCGGCTCGATTTCTCAGATCTGTTGAACAGGATTAGACGTCATGGACACCGTGGGAATGTTGACGACAAATGTGCCGTTTGCCGATCTTCACGCGCAGTACCTCACTATCAAACCAGAAATCGATGCAGCGATTGCCGCGGTGATTTCTCAGTCGGCCTTTATCCGAGGGCCATTCGTCGAGCAATTTGAGCGTGAGTTTGCCGAGGCAATAGGTGTGCCGCATTGCGTCTCGTGCGCGAATGGAACGGATGCTTTGTATATCGCGATGGTTGCGCTCGGACTGAAGCCGGGTGACGAGGTGATCGTGCCTGCGATGTCATGGATATCGACCAGCGAGACCGTGACACAGGCAGGTGCAAATGTCGTCTTCTGCGACGTCGATGCCGCCACATACACTATCGATATCGCCAAATTGGCCGACAAGATCACGCCTCGCACGGTTGGCATCATCCCGGTTCATCTCTACGGGCAACCCGCCGACATGGATGGCGTGATGGCGGTTGCGGCGAGGCATGGCCTATGGGTGATCGAGGATTGTGCCCAAGCCCATCTGGCTACTTTCAAGGGGAGCCAGGTTGGCACCTTCGGGGTCGCGGCGACCTTCTCCTTCTATCCTGGAAAAAACCTCGGCGCGATGGGTGACGCCGGAGCGATCGTCACCTCGGACAAATCCCTGGCCGATCGGATGGCAATGTTCGCCCGCCATGGCGGCCTTGTTAAAGGCGATCACCAGATCGAAGGTATCAACAGCCGCCTCGACGGATTGCAGGCCGCGGTATTATCCGTGAAACTGAAGCGACTTGAAGCCTGGACCGATGCTCGCCGCGCTATTGCGGCGGAATATCAAAGGAGGCTTGCCGGTCTCCCGGATGTCGATCTTCCCCACATCGGCAATGACCGCAATCCGGTCTGGCATCTTTATGTCATAAGCCACGATCGGCGCGACGAACTGGCGGCTTTCCTCAAGTCGCGCGGCATTCAAACAGTAATCAATTATCTGCGTGGTTTGCCCTTTCTGCCTTGCTATGCTCATCTTGGCAGCAAACAGGAGGACTATCCGGTAGTGCACCGTATGCAGTCTCGTGTCCTGTCCTTGCCGATTTTCCCGGAAATGACGGAAAACCAGATAGAGGCCGTCGTCGACGCACTGAAAGCTGCAGTCTAGCCGCTTCTCCTTGTTGGGAAGGTCGAACGCCAAGAAAGTCGGATGGGATAGCAGTTCAGCCATGATGCCAAGTTTTAGCGGCGGCAGTCGCTCTCGGTTTAAAAGGGCTGTACTCAATTCAGCTCGGCGAGGTGGTATATGGAACACATAAAAGGAGGAGAGATCAGTTACAAGCGGGTATTATGCCTGCTTTGTGTAGCGGTATATTCTATTGTTTTTGTAAAAATCTATATAGATTGGGCGTCGGTAAATTATTTCTATATGGGATTTAGCAATGTGAGTAATCCATCAGGCGAGGCGCTGTCATATCTTATTATAGCCATATTCGCGTTTCTTTTGCCAATTTCAGCACGAAGATATTCAGATTTCTTCTGTTGGATGCTGTATATGATGATTTTTATTCCGAGCCTGCTTATTGTGCCTCGGCAGGGTTACCTTACGTTCGATGCCACGTGGCTCATTATTTCGATGGCTGCGTCATTCTTCCTGATTTTATACATCCCGCGGATAGTCCGATTCAAATCGTATTCTCTTATTAGTCAAGTCTCTGTAAATGCGTTTTTCTTTATATTTTTTGCGTTTTATTTGGCAGCCGTAGCGTTTTATATTGTAACGTACAGAGGAATGATGTCGTTCTCCGGGCTGGATGAACTTTATGATCAGCGCGCTCGGTTTGGCGGCATGGAGACCACCACACTTGCGCTTTACCTGACCGGGTGGTTGTCAAACGCGATGAACCCGTACCTTATCGCTGTTGGGCTGTTCGACCAAGCGCGGCGATGGGCGCTGGCCGTTGGGCTTGCTGGGCAGATCATCGTTTTCATGGCCTTCGCAGGAAAGATCATGTTGGTGATCCTGATTGTAGTGTTCGGCTTTTACCTTTTCGTGCTCAATAAAGGTCGTATATCAACGCTTCGCATCGCATTCGGCTTTGTTTTGCTGACGCTGTCCGCCTTGGCAATTCTCAAAATTACCGACTATCAACCGTCCGGGATGGCAATGGAAACGGTTGCGTTGATCTATATGCGGACCCTTGGCATCCAGGGGGCGTTGACTGGTGTGTATGCGGATGTGTTTGCCCGCAATCCGATAACCTATTGGTCTCATGTGAACATAATCAACCAAATTGTCCCCTATCCCTACAAGACGCCTCTTGGATTTGTTGTTGGCGCCCAGCTTGTCGGGGGTAACGGGTTCAACGCCAATGCAAACTTTTGGGCGACAGATGGACTAGCGGCCTATGGATTCATGGGCGTTGTTATTATGGGAGTGGTTTTCGGCTTGTTGCTCAGCCTTGCAAACAAGATTGTCACGCCCGATCGCCTCCCGTTCGCGGCGACTGTCTCGATCCCGTTTATCATGACGCTGGGAAATGCTTCTCTTTTCACCAGCCTTATCACTGGCGGCGGTCTGATGATGGCTTTGATGATCGCTTACGGTGTGCCGCAGCCAAAAATACCCCGCAGGCAAGATGCTATCCACAGAGACCCCAGGCGGTTGCCGATGCTTCGCATGGGTTCAACGTCGGATCACCCGGTTCGCCACAGATAGCCACTTGGCGCAGTGCCTCGGCAGGCTGTGTAACACTTAGCGTCCAAGCAATTCGCGAAGCGGGAAGTGTGTGCTTGAGCACGTTTATCAAATATTTCTTGTCCAGCGACGTCATCCTCGGCACCCAGGGTAAGCATATGCGCCTTTTTCAGAATTCCAGCATATCGCCGAGTTATCATTCCCGGCTTGCCACGCTCATTCGAGCGGAAGGTCGATTCGAAGCGCAGAAGCAGGTCTTTTTGCACGACCGGTATGGTGCCTCACATCTACTAAAGCCCGTGTTGGAGAACGCACCCGGAGCGTTTTTCACGAATGGAGATGACGAGCGTTTGCAGCGCGCCTGGGCGCGTGAAAATGGGCTTCGCGACGATACACCGCTGGCCGGTATTCTGCTCGCCCAGATTGAGGCGAATTGTACCGATGTCTTCTACAATCTTGATCCAATTCGCTTTGACAGCGACTTCCTGAAACGATTGCCGGGACATGTGAAGAGAACAATTGCGTGGCGTGCTGCACCCGGCAAATCTAATTTTTCCGGCTACGATCTCGTTGTATCGAACTTCCCGTCCATCCGTACTGGCTACGAGGCCATGGGAATTCGTACCGCAGAGTTCTTCCCCGCGCACGATCCTGAATTGGATGCATATGCCGGCCGGGGCGATCGCGACATTGATGTTTTGTTTTTCGGTGGGTTTAGCCGCCATCACCAACGCCGTCGAGAGATTCTCGATACCGTGGCACGGCTTGGCGGCCGTTTTCGAGTTGTCTTTCATCTCGATAACTCGCGCTACACGAGACTTGCAGAAACGCCGCTTGGTTGGTTTGGACCGCTAGCGGCAGTACGGCGGCCAACTTCGATACGGCGCGTAGCAAATCCACCAGTCTTTGGACGAGAGATGTATGCACAACTCAGCCGTGCCAAAATCGTTATCAATGCCGCTATCGACATGGCGGGAGGGGATCGCGGCAACATGCGTTGCTTTGAGGCGATGGGGGCGGGAGCGTTACTTATCACCGACGCTGGGAACTATCCGCCTGGAATGGTGGATGGTCGAACCATGAGCGTCTATGCAGACGCCAAAGTCGCTGTCGGGCTTATTGAGCAAAGCCTTAGCGACGGTTCCTGGCGAAATATTGCGACGGCAAGCCATTCCATGATCCGGACCGAATACAGCAAGGAGAAACAGATGGAAAAATTTCTTACTTTTGTTTGAGCAAAGGGCCGTTCTGTGTTGGCGAATTTCGATTCAGTAATGATTAGTTCGCAGAAACGCCGCCTCGGCGGTCCTGCCGATCAGACCGCGATCCCGGTGCTTGTCGAGCGCCTGGCGGCAAATGACGGCCTCAAGGGCACGCTCGTCTCGATCGACGCCATCGCCACCAATGCCGCCATTGCTACCACCATCAGGGATGCCGGCGCCGACTACCTGCTCGCCGTCAAGGCCAACCAGCCGACGCCAGGGCAACGAGTCCAGGTTAACGGGCTTGAAGTGCTGCAGTGAGGTAGTCGGTATCCCAGGTTGGGAGTTTTCGCTTTCCTTTGATGAGATTGTTTGCCGGACATATCGCGGATGAGATTGAGGGCGAGGTGGCGGACCATCGCCATGTTTGTGGTGCCGTGGCCGCGGCGCAGGCGCGATTGGTCCTCCTTGAATTGGACATCGAGAACCCAATGCAGGCCGTTCTCGATGCCCCAATGGGCTCTGGCGGCCTCGGCGAAGGCTTTCGCGGTGAGGATGCGAGAGGAGATGTATGTAGCATCGCCGCTCGACCTTGACCTCGGCGCCCGTCTCGATACGGGTCTCGACCATGGCGATGGTGCTGAGGCCCTTGAAGCGCGGCTCATCGGGATAGCGCCGCCACTTGCCGCTCATCCAGTCGACGCGCTGGGAGACGAGGTGGCGGCGCGTCTCGATGTGGCCATGGGCCTTCTCGACCTGGGTGAGCGTATAGATCTCATCGTCGGGAGCGGCATCGCCCCCCAAGTGGGCGAGATGTCCGGCAGGACAGAGGGGGAGCGAAGGATCGCTACGCTTTTACTCTGATCCGCCGCAGCTCGGTTATCCCAAGGTCTGCGCCGCTTCGCTTCGCTCCTTGCTTCGCCTTGGGATGACGACCTACGGCAATCCGCCGACGCGCTTGCCAACGCGCCTGCTTGTCCCGGCGATTGTCAGTCCCAACGCCATGCCGGCGCAGTCGGCAACCCAGTCGAATCCATCCAGGTCGCGCCCGATCAGTTGCGCGCCCTGAAGCACCTCGATCGCCGCGCCGGTAAAGGCGAGGAGAACAATCAGCCTTGTCCTGTGTTCCGGCCAGCCGAGGCTTCCCAGGGCCGCCAGCACGGCGAAGGCGATGGCGTGCTGCAGCTTGTCGTCGTAAAGCGTGACGGCCGTGCCGAGATCCGGCAAGAACCGCGCCGGCAGAAGCGTGAGCAGGAGAACGCCGGCCAACGTGATCGGAAAAACGATCCTTGCCAGCATCGGAAAAGAATCTAGGCGCAACAAGGTAGGGTCAGTCCTTCATCTGAGAAGCCTGGATGGGCGAGGTGGATTTGCCAATGATCGCATCAGCGCTTGGGAATTTCAAATCCAGAACCACAAGTCTGTGTTGTAAGAAAGGCCGCCGTCGCTCTTGTCGCCCTGGAAACGACCCCATGCCTGCGAGGGGCTTTAGGTTCCCATAAAAAAGCCCACTAACATGAAGAAGCCATTAAAGATGCCGGCGGGCCAACGGCAACGCAACAGGCCAGGTAACGAGAAGTACCTGGCCAGGTCGCCGGTGCCGACATCAGTTTTGCGTCGCCGAGACGCCGGCCAGCCGGGCGAGCGCAACCCTGTCGTCGGGCGTCAGATCAGCAAGGCGGTCGTCGCCCGGAGCGGGCGCCGACAGATCAGTGCCTTCAGCGCCTGTGGTTTCACCGTCACCGGCCTGCGCGGCCGGCGCAGCGCCCAGCATTTCGGCAGCGCGCTTCGGGTCCTTGGCGAGCATCGCGTGGGCGAGCGCCTTTGCCGTGTTGCTGCGCCAGCCGGTTTCTGCGAGCTGCCGGGCGACCGGGCTGCCCATCTTGGCGGATGAAGTCGAACCCGCTCTGCCTGATCGCCTCGAACGTCGCGGTGTCGTCCGGGTCGCTCCGTGCGATGGCATTGAGCTCCGCAGCCTGCGCCTTGGACCATTCGGCCTGCTCATAGTCCTGGCGGCGCGCATATTGCTGTGCGGCCATGCGCGCCGACCCGGCCAATCTCATCGCCTCTTTTTGCCTGATGAACCTAGCGCGTTCACTTTCCGGCATTTTTGGCACGGTGCTGTCGAAGATCTTGTCGAACAGGCCGGGCTTGACGACACCGTTGCGTGCCTGGCCATACATGGCGTCGTGCAGGCCGCGGCCGTCGGCCGGCGCATTCTGGATCGCTTCTTTCTCGGCCTGGGCGATCTGTCCGTTCAGCTCGCGGCCGATGACCTCGGCGTCGAACGCGTCCTGCTGCTGCTTCTGCTGCCGGAAACGCTCGGCGACGGCCGCGAGCTCGTCGCCAAAGTCCTGCATCGCGGCGCCGACCGGCGAGCTGTCGGGATAGGAAACCACGCTGCCGCTGTCGAGCCGGCGCTGGGCGAGCTGGAGGGGGATGGTCGCCATCAGTAAAGCCCTCCGCTCGGCGCCGGCGGAAAGGCGCTGTTGCCGAACGTCACCGCTTTCTTCGGGTCGTACAGCCCGGAAAGGCCGGACACGAGATTGCCGCCTGCCCTGAAGATCGAGGCAGCCGCCGCCTGCCTGCCGGAAAAGCGCGAGATCGCGGCCTGCGTGGCGAAATTGTTCTGGCGCAGCTGCGAGCCGTACTGGATCGCCTTGATGTCGAGCTGGCCCTGCCTTGCATTGGCGGCGAGCACCTCGGTCGGCGAGCCTGACAGGGCGACGCCCGAGGCGCCGGCCCGGGCGCGCGCCTGCGACAGCAACAGATCCTGCTTGTGGCGTTCCTGGGCCTGCTCGAAGGCGGCGGCTTGCGCGTCAGCCTGCGCCTGCTGCTCGTAGGCTCTGGCCTGGTAGTCGGCCATCTGCCGCGACTGCTGGCCTTCGACCAGCGCGCCGCCGACCGAGAGAGCCGTGCCGATAAGGGCAAGTGTGCACATGGTCAGCCGCGGCCTCGGCCACGCAGCGAATATCGACCCGCGATGCCTCCGACCGGCGCGCCAAGCGGCGGTCGCGGGTCGAGCGCGCCGCCGGGGCTGAGCAGCGACAAAAGCAGTCTGTCGGCCTGGATCGCTGCCGCGCTGAGACGAGCCGGAGCTGTCGCTCGCAGCCCGGTCACGGCGGCGCGCCGGACGGCGGTCGGGTTGATTTTCAGGTTGGCGACGCCGGCGGCGTCGAGCTGGCTGTTGACGGTGGCAACGGCACCGCGCAAGGCATCGGCGTCAAACAGTTGCTGGCGCAGTTGCTCGACCAGCCAGTGGGCCATGCGCCAGCGCTCGTCCAGGGAAGCGGCGTTTGCCCTGATCTCGTCGGCAAAGTGCTGCGATGTCGACGCAGTCTTCGCTTTGCGCGGCGGCACGGCGTTCGTTCGCCGCCTTACCGGTTTTTTCCAGCAGCGCAACGACGGCGTTGGCCTCGGAGAGCGCAATGCGCGCCGCCGCCAGGTCGCTACGGCCGAACATCGCACGACACTTGGCCTTTTCCAGTTCCTGTTTGCGGGCGGGGATTGCAGGTGGGGAAAGGTCGCGTTCCGTGGCCCACCCCCCTCTGTCCTGCCGGACATCTCCCCCTCAAGGGGAGATTGGCAGTTCAGGCGTGGCGGCTATTCCTGCAACGTTTGGTGGTTGGCGAAAGCGACGGTGACATCCAATCTTCCCCCTTGAGGGGGAGATGTCCTGCAGGACAGAGGGGGGTCGTCTCGCGTGAAGCGCCGGCATCCTCTGACCGCGAGGGAATGCGGCGCCAGGACCTGTGGCGTGCGCCACCTGATAATATGCATTTTCCCAACATCGCCGCGCAACGCGGCGATGACATCCTGCGGCGTCAGCCGAAGTGTGCGCTCGCCGGCCGCCCGCGCGACTTAGCAAAGGCGCTTGCTGGCAACCTTTCGGCGCCTCTCGCCATTGCCAAACCGCGCTCAAGCGCATTCTCGAGGCTCGTCGTGTAGTAGGCGGTGTTTTCCAGACCGCTGAAGAAGTTGATGCGGTGAAGTTCGCCCTTTTTGCTTATGACAATGCCGGCTTTTCGAAGCACATCCTGAACTGCCTTGTAGGTCATATTCATGGTTACCCTCCATTGCAAAGACATGGCAGCATCGCCCGCTTGTGTAACCGTTTGGTGGCGGCGATTGATCAATGTGCAACAACAACAATTCTGGGGCAGCACGGCGCGTGAATTGGGATTAGCCACATCGGCCGACCCGGTGTCCAGAAGGGGCGGGACTCTGACGCCCCGCCCCTTCCGGTCCGCTCGGGCCTCGGTCGTCTTCAGCGCGATGAACGTCATGTGCTTGATGCTCGACGCCGTGCGGTCCCAGTTCGCCGCCAGCGCCAGCTCGGCATCGGTCGCAAACTCACCCGCCGTCGACGCATCGAGGAAGCGGGTGCCGGGCACATGCGGGACGAAATGCCGGCGGGCGACCATTTCGGTGACGCCGCCGCCATGGCCCTGGCGCGGCTTGCGGTCGAACTCCAGCGGCCCGCCCTCGGTGTTGACCGGCAGCTCGTTCCACAGGATTGCCTTGTCCTTGAACATGAACGCTGTGTAGACGCCCGCGGCGACCGGGATGTCGTCGTCGATGACGGCCCGCAGCCCCATGTAATAGGGGATCAGCGGCCCGCCCTGCTCGGACGGCGGCACATAGTCGATGAGGTCGGCGAGCTTCAGCGCCTTCATCTGCTTGGAATGCATCCAGATCGTCTTGAACTTGTCGGCGCGGTCGCCCATCAGATAGGTGGCCTCGATGATGTCGGTGTCGACGATGGAGGCGCCGGTGATGCGGACGAGGTCGCCGGCATCATTGGCGAGGTTGTCGGCCAGCACCCCTTTCAGGATGCCGAGCAGCGTCAGCTTGTTGGCACGCTGCCAGTAGTCGGTCTGGCGGCGCACGATCAGCTTCTGCGGGTCGTCGCCGGCCAGGATTGAGGTCAGGTCCGGAATGCCCCACGCCTGGGCGCGGACATTGCGGGCGGCGACCTCGCGGCGCGCGCCGATCTTCTTCATCTCGATCGAGTCGGCCGGATCGTCATGACCGGCTCGGACGAATCGTTGCCGAGATCCTTCCAGCCTGGCATGTCGACGGAACGCCCGCCCATGGAGAGCTTCGAGGCGATGGCCGGGTCGGAAAACAGGATCCCGGCCTGGTAGATCTCGAGCGACTGGACATGCCCCTCGAACGAGTATTGTGCGTAGACGGACGGAACGATCGCGTCCGCGATACGGGTATAGGCGTCTGCCATTTTTTTCTTTCCTTCAGTTTGATTGACGGCTGCGCCCCCTCAGGCCGGATGAGGGGGCATCCGGATGCGGTTGCCCTATTTCAAAGGGGGTTGTTCGGTACCCACAGATCGGGGTTTTCGCCGGCCTCGCGTGCCAGCCGCCGGGCGCGGACGGGGTCGCTTCTGACGAGGGCCGAGATATCGGTCAGGTTGCGTTCGCCGGCGGCGTTGCGCTTGAACGGATTGCCTCCGCTCAAGGCAGCGCCGCCGCCGATCTTGTCTTCCCTGAACATCGCCTCGCCGATGGCTTGGAAAGCCTTGGCGATCTGCGGATCGGTCAAGGCACCGTCAGGCAGGAGGATGCCCTTCGCCTTGTCGGCATCGACCAGGCCGAGCTTCTTCATCGCCCGGTTGGCGACCTCCAGTCGCTGGCGAAAGCCGTCGCTGTCGGTCGGTCCCCAGTCCCGGGCCAGGTCGTCGTGAGTGGCCTCGACCGAACGGGCAACGGCGATCTGCTGCGCCTTGGCCTGTTCGACCATGTAGCCGACGAAGCGGTCGTGATAGGCCGGCGCCACCTTGGGCGTGGCGCCGGCCTCGACCGCCCACGCCTTGGACGCGTTGGCGAGTTCGTCCGAATAGGCGAAGCCTTCGAGAAGCCCGTCGGGGCGCCTGTACTCGACCTTGTCGGGCGATGTGAGCGGGCGCATCGCCTCAGGCAGCCTGGCTTGGAACCTGTCCCAGTCTTCCGCAGCTGCGTCCGCTGCGGGAATACGCAGGCTTTCGCCCTGCTGCCGTTCCAGCTCGGCATAGGATGTGAGAACCCGGTCGAGGCTTTCAGGCTTGGTCCAGCCCTTGGTTTCAGCGAGCTTGCGGTTGCCTTCGGAAAGACCGTCAAACCAACTTTCTGCAGCCGGCGGGGCGGACCCGTTGTCCCCGGCGGCCGGTGGCCGTGCAAGGTTGCCCGCCGGTGGCGACGCCACCACGGACCCGGCGTCTGCCAGATCTGTCATGAGAAAGATTCCTTCTTGTTGTTTGCAAATGGAAACGAGCACTGGCCAGTTCAGCCGGGCGTGTTATTGGATTGTTGAGGGATCGGCTGGACGCGGCGGAATCGTTGCGGCCGCAGCCTGATTCTTTTCGACAGAACCTGGCCCTATCGTCTTGTTCGAGTACGATCTTTCAGAACCGGCGGCACGCACCGTCAAGACGAAAGAAACCATGTCGCATTTCGTGACAAGCGGTTGCCGCGGTTCCGCCGCAATGCAACCGCACTTGGCAAACACTTGGCAAAACCAGCCAGTGTATTAGTTCATAGGCTTCAACGGAGTATCAGACGATGACGATGTACAAAGCCATTGCCGCCCTGCTTGTGACTGCCGCGCTGGCAGGATGTGCACAGACCGAAGGGCAGCAAAGAGCCACCACGGGGGCCCTGGTCGGCGGCGCTGGCGGCGCTCTCGTCGGTCAGGCCCTAGGCCGCGACACCAAGAGCACGGTCATCGGCGCAGCCAGCGGCGCCCTGCTGGGGGCGGTCGTCGGCAGCGCAACGACGCCACAGCGGCGCGGCGAACAGCTTTGCCGCTATCAGGACCGCTACGGCCGCATCTACACCGCCCGTTGCGACGACCGCTACTACCGCGGCGATTATTGAGACGTAGCCCGGCGCTGGTCTTCCCTTCTCCCCTCGTGGGAGAAGGTGGCCGCCCACGGGTCTTGCCTCCGGCAAGCCCGAAGACAGGCTCCGCGGCCGGATGAGGGGTGTTCCAGGGAACACCAACGCCTGCCCCTTTCTTGCGTTGGCAATTGGCGAAGTCAGCGGCCACGGCCAATCTCCCCCCCAAGTGGCAGCCTGCGCGTTCAGTGCGAAGCGGGCGACACCATCACGCTTTTGACCAACGATCTGGAGCGCTCCGCCGTCGAGATTGGACGGCTCTACAAAGGCCGCTGGCAAATCGAGCTTCTGTTCCGATGGATCAAGCTGCACCTCAAAATCCGCAAGTTCCTCGGCAACAACGGCAATGCAATCCGCCTGCAACTCTTTGCCGCAATGATCGCCGATGCGCTGCTGCGCATTGTCGCGCACCCGCCGCGTCCCTATTTCTATCTTGAGGTTCACAGAACTGGTCGCTCAATACTTGCTCGGGCGGCGGAAAATGCACACCATCACCAAGCCGCCACCGGTCAATCCAAGCCGACCGAGAGACCGAGCCTCTCCAATCAGATGGCCTTCACATATGAATAACTTTCCCCGGACAGCCCTGCCCAAGTGGGGGAGATGTCCGGCAGGACAGAGGGGGCGCCGTAGAGCGCCAACCTCAATACGGACCGAGCACTGACCAAATGCCTCACACGCCATTGCCTCCGCGAAATCGCGCAAATGCCAAGTCGATGCGCAAAGCCATGTCCGACGCCGAACTGAAGCTTTGGAACGAGCTTCGCGCGCATCGCCTGATGGGGCTTGGCTTCCGCCGATAATTTCCGATCGCCGGTTACATTGTCGACTTCGCTTGCCCGGACAAGAAGCTCGTCGTCGAAGTCGATGGTTCGCAGCATGCCGACGCCAATACAGGCGATGAGGCAAGAACAAAGCGTCGTGAACAGGACGGCTGGACCCTCCTGCGCTTCTTGAATGACGATGTCATTCGCGACATCGACAACGTCTGCCAGCATATTGTGATCGAGGCAGGGCTCGCCGGTACGACTTGATACGCCGGCAGGACAGCGCCCAGGCCGCTGTCCCGCCAGCCTATCCCGCCTTGGCCAACCCAAACCCACCAACAGGATGCGTTTCGACCTGGAACTCGAACCCGGCGATGATCGGCCGCGCCTTGGCAATCGCCGCCTGGACTTCCGGCAATTGCAGCGAAGCCTTGTGGCTTGCCTGGTCGGTCCATACCTCGGTCACCCAGATCGCGTCGGCATCGGCCGGATCGGTGGCGATGATGTAGCTCAGGCAGCCCGGCATGGCGCCGGTGCTGGCCAGCAGGACGTCCATCATTGCGTCGCGCTGGCCGCGCGTCGCCCGCATCTTGCCGATCAGACCATACATTGCCGGTTTCTCCGTTGCTTGCTGCGACAAGTATGCAGGCCGCCGCTCACGGCATCAACTGGCCGCCGTCGTGCCCGGTGATGTAACCGCTCAACAGGGCGGTGGAGAGGAACGGCGCCGACGCAGTCCTGCGGCGTGCCGGCGCGGCCCTGCGGAATGGTGGCAACCATGGCCTGCTCCTCGGTCGAATAGCGCTCATGGAAAGGGGTCGCGATGGTGTCCGGCGCCACCGCGTTGACGCGAGCCGATCAGTTCCTTGGCCATGCCGCAGGTGGAGACGAGCCGAGCCATAAAGGCCGGCGCCGCCGCCGGCGCCATTACGTGCCGCGATCGACGAGGTGTTGACGATGAAGCCGCCCTGGCGCTTCAGCCATGGCATCGCCTTGCGTGATGCGGTCAGCACGGAGCGTTGAGGTCCGCGTCGTAATTGCGCCTCGGTCAGTTCGGCTTAGGCACGCGGCCGAGGCGGCATTGTTGACCAGGCCATCGAGCCGGCCGAAATGTTGCGCGCTGTCCTCGACGGCGCGCTCGACATCGGCAGCGATCGAGAAATCGCCCTGGACCGGGAATACCTCGCCACCGCCGTTGCGGATGGTTTTGGCCAGGTTTTCGCCGACTTGAATTGTAATGCAGCGCGACGCGGCATTTCTGCGCGGCGTAGGCCAGTGCAGGTGCTGCCCCGATGCCGGTCGCGGTGACCAGCACCGCCTTGCCGGCGAGGTCGCCAAAGTGGGGGCGACAGGGGCGGAGTGACAGGTGTGGAAGTGACAGGGGCGGAGGTGACAGGGGCGGTTGTGGTGGCTGGCATTCCTCCGGAGTCCTCCTGCTCTTCGTAGGGCCTCTCCGTGCTCATGTTCAAGTCCGTAGAGGTTCAGGGCCGCAAATAGGCGTAGCCCTGGCGCTGCAATTCGGCGAGCTTGACGACGCCGCCGGTCTCGGCGGCATGGAAGCCGTCGAGCAGATCGGTGAGCGCAACGTCCATGCCCTGCATGGTATTGGCGCAGGCATGCGGGGCCAGCCCGTCGCGGACCAGACCGGAAAAACGGCTGGAAACGGCAGCCGACGCGCTCTTCGACTTGAAGGCGGCGAGTGCCGGTCCGTGCACGACCAGCACGATGTCGACCTTGCCGCCGGTGCCCTCATAGTGGTTCTTGATATTGCCCAGAACGAAGCCGACCTTGTCGAGGTCGCTGAGGTGATAGGCGACCTTCTGCCTTTCCTCTGCCACGGCCGCCGCCTTGACCTGGCGCAGCCCGAGAAGACCGGCGGCTCCGGCAAGAGCCACGCGGAAAATATCGCGGCGTCGCATCGTGTCGTCCTCCACTATGTCTTGGCAAATTGCGTGGCTTCGGCCTCGATCCTAGCATAAATTGACGTGACGTCGTGGTCGGGCGAAGAGGGGCGAGGAGGGGCACATGACATCGAAGACCATTCGGGGGAAGACCATTGGGGGGAAGACCATTGCGGGCGCCGGACTTGCTGTCGCCTTGCTGGCCGCTGTCGCCAGCACGGCCCTTGCCGACGATACGCCTCAGCTCACCGGACTCAGCCCGGACGGCAAGGATGCCTGTTTCGGGCGTATCTACGATGCCGCGCATCTCAAGGTGCACCCGAACCAGAAGGTGGGACGGATTTTCTTCTACTATGGCAGCGATCCGGTCAGCCCTCCGAACGAGGAGCCGAGCAGCGGTCCATCCGGCTACAACGGTTTTTTGGCGACGACGGTGCGCGGCGCCAACAAGCCCGAATGGGTCGGCGGCTGGTGCGGCAAGGATGATCCGCAGTCGGGCGAGATCCATTGCGGCATGGAATGCGACCGCACCATGGCCTTGCTGAAGGTCGACGAAAAAGGCCGGCTGATCGTCTCCGGCGTGCATCGCGACCTTTATCTCGATGCCGGCGCCGAGGACGAGCTTGGCGAAACGGAGTTTTCCAGGCAGGCACTCGGCACGGAAGACGACGGCTTCCGGCTCGACCGCATGCCGGGTGAGACCTGCAAGGCCGAATTCGCGCGCATCGATCCGGTCGATCCGGCGCTGGGAGCACCGCTGCGCGAGCGGCTGAAGCCGGACCAGCCGTTCTGCTACGGGCGCGACTACGATGCCGCGCATCTCGGCTCGCATCCCGATCAGCTTACCCACACCATCCGGGTTTTCCGGGGCCCGATCGAACTGGCCGCCTTCGCCAAGAATGGCGAGACGGCAAGCTGGCCTGATGGCGCCGAGATAGTCGTTTCCGTCACCACGCGCCAGAATGCCGTAGAGGTCACGCAGAGCTACAGTTGTGACGGCGAAGCGGACCAGTGGCGCTGTGTGGCGAGCGGAAGGACGAGCGACTTTTCCTGCGACATCGCGGCCAGGGAGATTTTTCTGCGTCGCGGCGCCAAGGGCACGATGATGCTGGCCAACCCCAACAGCAGCCTGCCGATCGTCGACCTGTGCTCGAAGGCGGCAGAAGGCGAGACCGCTTCCGACGACAAGGTCTATCGGCTGGAGCCGATGCCGCAGGCTGCCTGCGCGCGTTGAGATTTCGGGCCAGAAAGGACGGCGTATGAACAAGGCAAAGGTGTTCTGGTCAGGCCGCTCGCAGGTGGTGATCGGCGGAAAACAGCCATCGCTTCGTCATCCTGGGGCGAAGCAAGGAGCGAAGCGACGCGGCGCAGACCCCAGGATCCATGCCGTGACTTCAGAGCGCTGCTGCGCTGCTGAATTCTGCTCCGCTGCCGACTAAGGTTACGGCATGGATCCCAGGGTCTCCGCGACGGAGCTTCGCTCCTGCTTCGCCCAAGGATGACGAAGTTGGGGAGGCTTCGGCCAATCTCCAGCGTTTGCGATAGTCCGCTGAAACGAACGATGGCTGTTGCCTGTCGGCAAGCCTCCAACCCCTCAAATCCCCTGTGCAGCGTTACTGCGTGAACCATCTCACGCGAACGGCACGGCGGTCGTGCCCCTGGGCAGTTTTGCCTCGTCATCGGGCTCGACATGGATGGTGACGCGCACCGAGGGGATTTCCGCCTTCAGCGCATCCTCGATGCGGTCGCAGATGACGTGGCTGGCGCCCACCGACATGTCGGCGTCGACGACCAGGTGGAACTCGATGAAGGTGGCGCGGCCGGCAATCCGCGTCTTCAGATCGTGGACTTCCAGCGCGCCTTTGCAATTGGCCGAGATGATGTCGCGGATGCGCATGTGCTCCTGCGTGTCGACGGCGCGGTCCATCAGTCCGTTCATCGACGAGCCGATGACGTGCCAGCCCTGCCACAGGATGTTCAGCGCGACGATGACGGCAAGAGCGGGATCGAGGACTTGCCAGCCGGTCAGCACGGCGCCGACCACACCCATGAACACGCCGACCGAGG
Source organism: Mesorhizobium sp. WSM4820 (assembly GCF_055811075.1). Classification (NCBI taxonomy): domain Bacteria; kingdom Pseudomonadati; phylum Pseudomonadota; class Alphaproteobacteria; order Hyphomicrobiales; family Phyllobacteriaceae; genus Mesorhizobium; species Mesorhizobium sp. WSM4820. The sequence goes on from NZ_JBVVQN010000003.1 coordinate 302,556, forward strand.
TCGCCACGTCGGTCATGATGTGCCTGCCGTCGGCGACCAGTGCCGGTGATTTTTCGGCACGGCCGGCACGGATCAGCGTCATGGCCCAGAAGGCGTTGATCACCGTCGCGACGCCGTTGATGGCGAGGCCGGTCCAGGGCTGTTCGAGCGGAACGGGATGCCGCAGGGACCACCACACTTCGTTGAGGATCAGCAGGGCTGCCAGCACGATCAGCACGCCTTCCAAAACAGCCGAGAAATACTCGGCCTTGTGATGGCCGAAAGGATGATCCTGGTCGGCCGGCTTGTGGCTGACCTGGATCGCCCAGTAGGCGGCGGCAGAGGCAATGACGTTGACGATCGATTCCAGCGCGTCCGAATACAGCGCCACGGAGCCGGTGACGTACCAGGCCGCCAGCTTCAGGCCGAGCACGACGAAGGCGACGATGATCGACCAGAAGGCGAGGCTGGCGACCTTGCGCTTGGCGGTGTTTTTCGAATCAATAGCGGTCATCGATTGCTTCCGGCCGCCGAAACCGGAGCTAAGCCGCCTTTTCCTTGGCCTTGCGCGGCAGATGCGCAACGATGTTCTCGATGATGCGCATGCCGGCATTGTGGCCGAGCGTCATGATCGATTCCGGGTGGAACTGCACCGCGGCGATCGGCTCCTTGCTGTGCTCGAAGGCCATGATGACGCCTTCTTCCGTCTCGGCGGTGACGACGAAGCCGTCGGGCAGGCGGACCGGATCGGCGAAAATCGAGTGATAGCGGCCGACCGTCACCTCCTTGGGCAGGCCGGAAAAGATGATGCCCGGCTTCGACACGCGGATACGCGACGGTTTGCCATGCATCGGCACGTGCAGCTGCCGCAGCTCTCCGCCATAGGCTTCGGCCAGCGCCTGCAGGCCGAGGCAGACGCCGAAGATCGGCAGGTCGCGCGCGCGGGCCCGCTTGATGGTGGCGGCGCAGTCAAAATCCTTCGGCGTGCCGGGACCGGGCGACAGCACGACGAGATTGGGTTTCAGCCGGTCGAAGACCTCGTCCGGCACAGGCGTGCGCACGGTCGAGACGTTGGCGCCGGTCTGGCGGAAATAATTGGCCAGCGTGTGGACGAAGGAGTCCTCGTGGTCGACCAGCAGGATGTTGACGCCGTCGCCGACGCGCGCGGTGGCGCGTTCGGTGTCGGCGGCATTGCCTGATTTGGCGTCGCGGATGGCGGAGATCATGGCGGATGCCTTCAGTTCGGTTTCGGCTTCTTCTTCCTCGGGAATGCTGTCGAAGAGCAGCGTGGCGCCGGCGCGCACCTCGGCGATGCCGTCCTTGATGCGGATGGTGCGAAGCGTCATGCCGGTGTTCATGTCACCGTTGAAATTGACCATGCCGATCGCCCCGCCATACCAGGCGCGCGGGCTCTTCTCGTTCTGCTCGATGAAGCGCATCGCCCATAATTTCGGCGCGCCGGTGACGGTGACCGCCCAGGCATGCGACAAGAACGCGTCGAAAGCGTCCATGCCTTCGCGCAGCCGCCCCTCGATGTGGTCGACGGTGTGGATCAGCCGTGAATACATCTCGATCTGGCGGCGGCCGATGACGCGTACCGAGCCCGGGTCGCAGACCCTCGACTTGTCGTTGCGGTCGACGTCGGAGCACATGGTCAGCTCGGATTCGTCCTTCTTCGAATTGAGCAGCTTCAGGATCTGCTCGCTGTCGGAAATGGCGTCGCCGCCGCGCTTGATCGTGCCGGAGATCGGGCAGGTCTCGACACGGCGGCCGTTGACGCGCACGAACATCTCGGGCGAGGCGCCGACCAAATATTCGCCTTCGCCGAGATTGATGAAGAAGGAATAGGGCGAGGGGTTGATGGCCTTCAGCTTGCGGGAGATGTCGGAGGGCGGCGTCTCGCAGCGCTCGTAGAACATCTGGCCGGGAACCACCTCGAACAGGTCGCCGCGCTTGAAACTCTGCATCGCCTTGCGCACCAGATTGGCATATTCGCCCGGCTCATGGTCGCCGCGCGGCGGGATGCGGTCGGCGGTCCTGAACGGCTCGACGATTTCGTCGCGCGGCAATCCCTGCGTCGAAAACCCATCGCTGGAATAGTCGTAGCGGTCGGTCCAGGCTTTTGTCGAATAGTGGTCGACGACCAGAATCTCGTCGGGCAGGAACAGCACGAGGTCGCGCTGGCCTTGCTGGCGCTCGAGCTTGTAGTCGACCGGATCGAACTGGAAGGCGAGATCGTAGCCGAAGGCGCCATAGAGACCGAGATTGGCGTCTTCCTCCGTCTTGAACAGAGCGGTGATGGCGCGCAGCACGGTGAAGACGGAGGGAACGCGGCTGCGTTCTTCTTCGGTGAAGACACGGCCTGGCATGGCCACGTCGAGGCGGATCAGTCGCTTCGACGCCTCGGCGATCGTCACCTCGTCAAGGCCGTCGAGCGCCTTGCCGACCACCGGCAGAAGCATCTCGCCACGGCTGTTCAGCGCCTCGATGCGCATGGCGCGGCCACGCGCCGAGATCACCAGCGGCGGGTCGATGATGGCGGTGTCCCAACGCGTATAGCGGCCGGGATATTCGTAATTCGAGGAAAACACGGCGCCGCGGCGCGAATTCAGCCCGTCGACATAGGCGTCGATCGCGCCTTGGTAAGGCCGGTCATGGCGCTCGCGGGTAATCGTCACGCCACCCGCCGTGACGAAGCGCTCCGCCCCGTTCTCCAGAATTTTCGTCGTCATTGCCGTCTCCATCAGCGTCTTGGGCTTTTCAGCGTCTTGGATAGTTCAGCGTCTTGGGGGCAACGGACCCGGGGCATGGCTTTGAAAAACAAATGGCCGCCCGGACATTCCGTTGCGGCCATCTTCCATTTTTCACGCGCACGCGTTCGAACAGGCCGCTGTCAGCGAGCCCACCACCAAACGGTCTTGATCGAGCGCATGTTCATGGCGATTCCAATAGCGGCGATTGAACGGCCGCGCAACTGGATTCAATGAGGGGGCTGGAGAAGGGCGAGGGCATGGAGAAGGGCATGAGCCCTCAATCCTCCAGCGTTCCCGACCGTGCATCGGCGCTTTTCCTGTCGCCGACCAGTTTTAGCAGATCTTCGCCGGCGCGGATGATGCGCCGGGAACGCCGTGTCAGGATGATGCCTGCCTGGGGCGCGAGCACCTCGGTGCGGCCGCCGGCTTCACCCGGCGCATGGACGATGGTGGCGAGCAGTGCGCCTTTTGCCACACGGTCGCCGGGCTTCACGGCATAGAGGACCGCGCCCGCCCGCGGCGCCGGCATCATGTCGATGTTTTCGAGCGGCGCAACGAAACCGGTGAAGCTGCCGGACGTGGACAGGGCCTGGTCCAGGACCACGCCGCGCCCCACCAGCAGCCGATAGAGCCCTTCGGCATCGGTGCCGGCCAGAGCGCCGTCGACATCGAGTATGCCGCGATACTCGACCGTGGTGGCGACGCGCCGGTCGAACCGCGCCACCTCGGCAGGGAGGTTCAGATACGGCGTGATTGAGGCGCCTTCGAAGGTGCCGTCAGTATCTTCATCCCACAGGATCACCGCATCGACGCCCATGGCCGCCGCACAATCCGCCCTCGCCGGCCACAGGCTGGTGTGGACATAGAGGTAGGCAAGGCCCTCGTCGTCGCAGTGCAGGTCAAGCACGATGTCGTGGCCGATCGACAGCTGCAGCAGCCGGCTCTTCAGCCGCTGATCGGCAGTGCCAAGCGTGGTGTCGGGCAACAATTTTACGTCAGGCGCGGCCAGCAGCGGAAAGCCGCGGTTGAAGTTGGTGCGCGTGCCCAGGTGAAAACGGCCCTGGTGCTCGCCGAAATGATACTGGGCGCGGCCGATCGGATTGGCTTGCGGCACGACGGTGATATTGCCCTTGATGCGGCCTTCGGCTTCGGCCTTTTCAAGCATCGGCATCAGCGCGTCGATGGCGACGACGCCCGGCAGTTCGCCGGCATGGAGTGCGGCCTGCAGATAGGCCGAGGATGCCGCCTTGTCCGTTCCTTCGAAACGAAACACTGGGAATTCGTAGGAAACGCCCTCGCTGTCGCCGGCAATGCGCTCGATCGATTTCTGCATGATACGACTCCTGGAAAGAAGCCGAACACATGCCCTTTCGCCGCTACGCTGTCGATTGGTCCAGCTTTCGGCGCTATGGGCGCAAGGCTCTCCTCGGCCGGGCGCGGACATACTGGTCCAACGCCTGCCCGGCCTACGCCAGCGGCTTCAACTCCTGGGCGATCGTCGGCAGAAGTTCCGAGACATTCGGGTGGATGTGCATGGCGCGCGCCAGCGTGCTGATCGGCGCCTTGGCGTACATCAGACCGAGCACGCAGTGTATCGCCTCGTCGCCGCCGGGGCCGAGCACCGAACAGCCGAGGATTTCGTTGGTGTCGGCATCGGCCAGGATCTTCATGAAACCTTGCGTCTCGCCTTTCTCGACGGCACGGCCGACGCGGGTCATCGGCCGCTGGCCGACCAGCGCGCGGCGGCCGGACTTTCTGACCGCTGCCTCGGTCATGCCGCAGCGGCCGAGCGGCGGGTCGGTATAGAGCGCATAGGCCTCGATGCGGTCGCTCACCCTGCGCGGGTCGTTGTCGAGCAGATTGGCGGCGACGATCTCGTAGTCATTGTAGGAGGTGTGGGTGAAGGCGCCCTTGCCGTTGCAGTCGCCCATCGCCCAGATGCCGGGCACGCCGGTGCGAAGCTGGTCGTCGACGACAATGAAGCCGCGTTTGTCGACCTCGACGCCGGCCTTGTCGAGGCCGAGATCGTCGGTGTTGGGGGTCCGGCCTACTGCCAGCAGCACATGCGAGCCGACAGCCGGCGCCTTGCCGGCGGTGAAAGTCACGACGATGTCGCTGCCCTGCCTGGCGAAGCCGATGTCGCCGGCGCCGAGATGAACCGTGATGTCTTCGTTTTCGAGGATGGACAGGATGGCGGCCGAGACATCCTCGTCCTCGCGGCCGATCAGCCGCGGGCTCTTTTCGATCACCGTGACCTGTGAACCGAAACGGCGGAACATTTGCGCGAATTCGAGCGAGACGTAGCTGCCGCCGACGACGACGAGATGGCGCGGCAGCACGTCGAGATCCATCATCGACGAGTTGGTCAGGAACGGAATGTCGTCGACGCCCGGCAGATCAGGCACCGAGGCGCGGCCGCCGGTGTTGATGAATATTTTCCCGGCGCTCAGCAGGTCGTCGCCGACGCGCACGGTATCGGCCGTCTCGAAGCGGGCATGGCCGCGAAAAAGCGTGCATCTGTCCATGCCGGCAATCCAGCTCTCGAGGTTGCCGCGGGCGTTGTCCGACACCTTGTCCTTGCGGGCCTTGATCGCCTTGTAGTCGACGCCGACCGGACCGGAGAGCGTCACGCCGTAGTCGGCGGCGCGGCGGGCGAGATGCGCGGCATAGGCGCTGGCGACCATGGCCTTGGTCGGCATGCAGCCGGTGTTGACGCAGGTGCCGCCGACCAGCTTTCGCTCGATCAGCGCCACGCTCATGCCAGCCGCCGTCAGCCGGCCGGCGAGCGGCGGGCCGGCCTGGCCGGCGCCGATGATGATGGCGTCGAATGGCTTTGCCGTCATGCCACCGCCGCCACGATCAGCAGACCGCCGACGATCGCCACCGCGTCTTCGATGAAGGCGGCGGGCTGGTCCTTGCCGAAAGCCAGCGCCAGGCGTTTGCGCAGCTCGGCGCCGCCCAGCGTGCCGATCACCGCGCCGATGGCGCCGGCGATCAGGCCGCCGACGGTGGCGCCGCCGGTCGCGCCGATCACCGCGCCGGTGAAGGCGCCGACAGCGATGCGCGCGCCAAACTGCTGCGGCACCTTGCGGCTCGGCGTGGACGGCAACTGGTCGGTGACCAGTTCGGCAATGGCCAGGATGGTGAAGATGCCGACGGTGATCCAGTGGCCCATGAAGCTGGCCCAGGTTCCGGCGACCGGCAGCCAGCCAAGCCAGGCGCCCCAGGCGACGGCGGCAGGCGCGGTCATGGCGCGAAGACCGGCAACGACGCCGATCAGAAGTGCAAGGATGTACAGCATGATTGACCCCTCGATCACACGGCCTGGGACAGCCCAGCCGGGGCAGGCTAGCATAGGTTCGGCATTTGACCAGAGGCCTGCGATCTCTAACGTTATACGATTTTCATGGACACCCTATTGAAACAGCAGGGTAGCGAAGCAGCGAGATAAGCACGGTCATTTAGCAGGAGGCGGATGCAATCGCGTATCGAGCGCAAAGGCTTCCTGGGTCCTCATGCCATAGGCGCCCTTCGCGACGTTCGCCTCGAAGATCAGATTCCAGCTATTCAGGGATACTGCGCTCGGAATCACCACGAACCGGTGCCGTTTGAGAAGATCGTCGCCGAATGCCTGCTGCCCGGAACTCGGAATGCCCGGACGCAGCCAGTTAGGGTTCGGAACGGCGGCAGGGTCGACGATATGCACATCCGTGACATCGCTGACTATCGCCGCCGTCATCACATGCGCAATCGTGTCGAGCGCCCTAAAACCTTTGTGGACTGCGACCTCGAGAATCGCCGTCGAAGGATCGATTGAGCAGTAGACTGCGCGCACGCCCCTGCTGTTCCATCGTCCGCCGACCCTGTATGCGCCCTCGCCACTGTCCCATGTGGGCGCAAACGCAGCCTGATCGAGACGCCAGCCAACGAGGTCGGAGCCGCCAAGTGCCGCCGGCAGCGGCGTCATGCATAAACGCCGTATTCAAGCCGCTCGAGATAGTCTTGCACAAGCTCGACACCGGCCGGGGTTGCCAGAAGATCGATGGGACGGCACTGGTCGAGCCCGATCGCCGGGCGCTCCAGCCATTGCTCGGCTTCCGCCTGTGAACCGAACACGTCGGTCGCTTTCGACAGGATCTCGGCGAATTTCCAGGTTCGTCCGCTCTGGTCCTGGCTGAGCGGCTTGGAGGGGGCGTCCTTACGACGCTGGTAGGTGCGCAAGCTCATGCCGACGGCCTTCTCGAGCGAATCAGTCTTCTGGATGAAGACGAGTTGCCCAAGCAGATGGTCCAGCGCCGAACCTGGCAGGCCGTGAACAAGCAACTCATGGGCGTCCAATGCGCTCCGGAGATGCCGCGACAGGATGCGGGCGCCACCGAGCAATCTGGCCACCTTCTGCAGTTCATTGTTTCTTGGCGCTGCAGGTGTTTTTTTCGATGCCGTCGCCACGGGCTCGCCTCCTAACGTCATCTGTCGCTTCAATATATGACAGGTGACGCGACGCTTTCAAGGGCGAGCAGGATCGAGAGCAGAGATAATGCTTCAGGCTTGCGCTGCCCCTCATTGCCCTGCCGGGCATTTCTCCCCGTATAGTGACGGGGAGAAAGATGCCGTCATCGGCGATTTCGCCAATCACCAGCGTTGCAGAAAGGGTACCGAGGTTGCGGCCAGCCTCCCGTCACTAAACGGGGAGAAGATGCCGGCAGGCAGATGAGGGGCAGCGCCGACATCGACGGTGATTTCCAACATGAGTTGGAGCTATCTTGCGACGCGCTCCTGAGCGTTCTTCGAGAATTCGCGGCGGTACTGCGCGGGCGTGGTTCTGAGCCGCGCCGCAAAATGCTGGCGCAGCGAGGTTGCGCTGCCGAAGCCGGCCTCGAAGGCAATCATGTCCATTGATTTTTCCGTTGCTTCCAGCAGCCGCTGCGCCAGCGCGACGCGCTGATCGGTCAGCCAGTCGCCGAAGCTGGTGCCGATTGTTTTCTGGAAGCGGCGCGTGAAGGTCCGGCGGGTGAGGCCGGCGGTAGCGGCGACACTGTCCAGGCTGTGCGTCGCGTGCAACGTCTTGCGCACGGTGTCGAGAGCCTGTGCGAAGCGGTCGGCATTGCCGGTCCTGGCGATGGGGCGTTCTATGAACTGCGCCTGCCCGCCCTGACGATGAGGAGAAAGCACGATCTGCCGGGCAAGCCGGAGTGCCGCCTCCGCGCCATAGCGAGCCCGTATGATGTGGAGACAGCAGTCGAGCCCGGCGGCGACACCGGCCGAGGTCACGACATCGCCGTTGTCGATATAGAGCACCTCCGGCTCGACGAGAATGTCGGGATAGAGGGCCTGCAGCTGGTCGGAAAAAGCCCAGTGCGTCGCGGCTCGCCGCCCCGAAAGCAGACCGGTCGCCGCAACGGCGAACGTTCCCAAGCACAATCCGACAATCAGCGCGCCGCGCCGGTGCGCGCGACGCAGCGCCTCGATCAGTGCCGCCGGCGGTGGACTTCGAGGTTCTTCCAGCTGGGCAAGATGACGATGTCGGCGTCATCAAGCGCGGAAAGCCCGTGCGGGACGCTGATGGTCAGCCCCGCATCGGTGCGGATCGGCCCGTCCTCAATCGCGCAGACCCGGAACTCAAAGCGCGGCAGGCCGAGCGTCGTGCGATCCTCTGCGAATACAAGGCACGGGACAGAGAGGTGGAACGGGCTGATGCCATCGAAGGCGATGGCGGCAACGATCGGATCGGCCATGATGAGCACCATGAGAGTTTCCGGAATGTCCCAATTATTTCGAACTATGTCAATCGGGACACTTTTGCGGACCGATGCCGAGTCTATCCTCGATCCACCAATGTCAAACGGGCCATCAATGTCAAACGGGAAAGGAAAACTCCATGTCGGACTCAGCCAAAGGCAAAGCGCCGCGCCGTGCCCTCATCGTCGTCGACATCCAGAACGACTATGACGGCGGCAACCTTGCCATCCAGTATCCGCCGTTCCGCGACAGCGTCGCCAATGTGGCGCGCGCCATGGACGCGGCCGCCGAGGCAGGCGTCAAGGTGGTGGTCGTCAAGCAGTTGGCGCCGGAAACATCACCGGTCTTCGCCAAGGGCAGTAACGGCGCAGAATTGCATCCCGAGATCGCGAGGCGAAACCGCGACCACACCATCGAAAAGACCTTGCCAAGCGCCTTCACCGGCACCGACCTCGAGGAATGGCTGCGCGCCAACGCTATCGATACGATTACGGTCATCGGCTACATGACGCATAATTGCGATCTGTCGACGGTCATCCACGCCGTCCATATGGGCTTTGCGGTCGAGTTCCTGTCGGATGCGACGGGGTCGCTGCCCTATGCCAACAGCGCCGGCTACGCCTCGGCCGAGGACATCCATCGCGTGGTGACGGTTGTCCTGCAGTCGCGCTTCGCCGCCGTTCTCAAGACCGCCGAATGGATCGACTGCCTGAAGACCGGCGTGCGGCCCGAGCGCGATACGCCCTACGCCTCCAACCAGCGCGGGCTGGCACGCAACGCCGCTTAGAAGTTTGGCGCGGCCAAGCAAAAGAGGGCGCCGCATCGCTGCGGCGCCCCTATCATTCCGGCCTTCGAAATTCTCAGAACAGGCCTTCGATCTGGCCCATCTCGTTCAGGAATATCTTCTCCGAGGACGGCGCCTTGGGCAGGCCGGGCATGGTCATGACCTCGCCGCAGATGACGACGATGAAGCCGGCGCCGGCAGACAGCCTGACCTCGCGCACCGGCACAGTGTGGCCGGTCGGCGCGCCGCGCAGGTTCGGATCGGTCGAGAACGAATACTGCGTCTTGGCCATGCAAACCGGCAAATTGCCGTATCCGGCGTGCTCCCAGGCGTGGAGCTGGTCGCGCACCGACTTGTCGGCGATCGCTTCGGATCCGCGATAGATGCGCTGGACGATGGTGTTGATCTTCTCGAACAGCGGCATGGCGTCGGGATAGAGCGGCGCAAACTGCGAGGAGCCGGATTCGGCGAGTGTCACCACCTTGTTGGCGAGTTCCTCGATGCCGGCCGAGCCGTGGGCCCAGTGCTTGCACAGGATCGCCTCTTCGCCCATCGAGGCGACGTAGTCCTTCATCGCCCTGATTTCAGCGTCGGTGTCGGAATAGAAATGGTTGATGGCGACCACCGCAGGCACGCCGAACTGCCTGACATTCTCGATGTGACGGCCGAGATTGGCGCAGCCCTTCTTGACCGCCTCGACGTTCTCCTTGCCGAGATCTTCCTTCTTGACGCCGCCATTCATCTTCATGGCGCGCACAGTGGCGACGATAACCGTGGCCGCCGGCTTCAGGCCGGCCTTGCGGCACTTGATGTCGAAGAATTTTTCGGCGCCGAGATCGGCGCCGAAACCGGCTTCGGTGACGACGTAGTCGGCAAGTTTTAGCGCCGTCGTGGTGGCAACGACCGAGTTGCAGCCATGCGCGATGTTGGCGAAGGGACCGCCATGGACGAAGGCCGGGTTGTTCTCCAGCGTCTGCACGAGGTTGGGCTGCATGGCGTCCTTGAGCAGCACGGCCATGGCGCCGTCGGCCTTGAGGTCGCGGGCATAGACGGCCGACTTGTCGCGGCGATAGGCGACGATGATGTCGCCGAGGCGCTTTTCCAAATCCTTCAGGTCGGTGGCGAGGCACAGGATCGCCATGACCTCCGAGGCGACGGTGATGTCAAAGCCGCCCTCGCGCGGAAAACCGTTGGCGACGCCGCCGAGCGAGCAAATGATCTCGCGCAGTGCGCGGTCGTTCATGTCCATGACGCGGCGCCAGACGACGCGGCGGATGTCGATGCCGAGTTCGTTGCCCCAGTAGATGTGGTTGTCGATCAGCGCCGAAAGCAAATTATGCGCCGTGGTGATGGCATGGAAATCGCCGGTGAAGTGGAGGTTCATGTCCTCCATCGGTACGACCTGCGCATAGCCGCCGCCGGCAGCGCCGCCCTTGACGCCGAAATTCGGCCCGAGCGAGGCCTCGCGGATGCAGACGATGGCCTTCTTGCCGATGCGGTTGAGACCGTCGCCGAGGCCCACCGTCGTCGTCGTCTTGCCTTCGCCGGCCGGCGTCGGGTTGATGGCGGTGACGAGGATCAGCTTGCCGTCCTTGTTTGCCTTCACCGACTTGATGAACTCGGCCGAGATCTTCGCCTTGTCGTGGCCGTAAGGCAAAAGATGCTCGCTTGGAATGCCGATCTTCTGGCCGATCGCCTGGATCTGCTTCTTGTCGGCGGCGCGCGCGATCTCGATGTCGGACTTCACTTCGGCCATGGCGGCTTTCCTCTGGATTGGACGGTGGAGGGGACGGGTTTGATCAGTGTGGTCGCAAGCCTGTTCGAAACAGCCCGGTACTGCAGGCGAGGGCACTTTCTAGCCCTGTCGCTGCCGTGGCGTCAACTTGCATGCAACTATGTTTCCTCTAGAGAAAGACGGCTCCTGGTCGACCTGACCCGGATCTTCGCGGGTTGTCGCGCCGTATAGAAGCCAGAGCACGCGCCGTCCTGCCGTCTCAAAACAGCCGCGGAATGCACGGAATGCGACAGGGTTCGAGCGCCGGTCGGCGCTTCGAGCGGTCTCGCTAGAATGCGCCGATCTGGTGCATCAGCCCCAAGCCGTCAAGCTGGCCGAAATGTTCGACCACGATGCCGTTCTCGACGCGATCAATGTTAATCACACCAACCGAGACGCAATTTCCGCTCGGTGCGACGCCGTGGAAGGTGCCGGTATGCGTGCCCTGAAAGCGACCGCGCGTGACCACCCTGTCGGCATCGCCGACATAGTCGTCGATGACGTGATGGCCGTCCGGGAATCCAACAAAGAATTCGGTCAGGGATTTTCGCCAGTCATCGAAGCCGATCGGATTGGCGCTGGCGAGATGAAGGGCGAGATCCGGAGAGACCAGACCGGCCAGTCTATCCCAGTCCCGCGCATCGATCGTGGCATAGAAATTTCGAGCAATTTCCCGGATATCCATCGCGTGTCCTCGCTGGCTGCCGCCCACGGTTGAACGACGGCGAGACGATCAGGTTCCGCTCCTCGCAATGCGCAGCCGAACAGCCGCGCCAGAACGTCGCCGATCTCGGGCAGCGGTGATTCAAGCCAGGGCGTCTTTCACTATTCGGCCCCTTCACCGATCCAGAACGGACCTGACCTCGACGAGATTCGATCGCACCCTAAGCACATAGAATCCCATCGTGGTGAGGTGGGTGGGCATGATCCAGCCATCCTCGCGGCCGTTGGAGATTATCAGAGGCTGGATGGCGAGCGCTGCCTTGAGCTGGCCTTCCACGCTGTTCCACAGCGGCGTGAGGCCGCGATTGTCGAGGATCTGCTGAAAATCGTGATGCGCCGCCGTCAGGATGCCGTAATAGCCGTAGAGCTGGCCGTAGGCGAACCAGAAGCGGTCGTCAGCGCGCGTGTCGAACCAGCCGCTGTTGAAGTTCTGCGAACGGTCGCGGATCAGGTCCGACGTCGAGCCTATGTCACTCGCGATCCGGTCGACGAACTGCAACAGATTGTCGGCGCGCGCGTTGAAGACAACCTCGCATTTCATGAGCCGGTCGTTGAAGGCGCGAAGGCTGTTCGCCGCCGTGCGATAAAAACTCGGCGTCGGGGTTTTCGGACCAAACGGCCTGAGGCCGAAATACCAGGTTTCCTCGTCGAAGGTGATCGCGCCGCGCGCATCCTGCAGGTTCTGGTCGATCTGGCTGGTGCCGCGGACGCGGCCCAGCGTGTCGACAAGCTCGACCGTGGTGCGCCGGATGGCCTGATTGACGCCGCGCTGGAAGGAGGCCTTGTTGTCGAGAAACGGCGTGCGGTCCCAGTCCATGCCGAAGAGCCCGAGCTTGTAGAGTATCATCGACGAGATCCAGGCATTCTCGTTGACGTTGAAATCGATGAGATCGGCCGTAACCTGGACAATGGCCGAGTGGGTGCAGGTCTTGACCTCTCCCTCGACGCCAGCGGTTTCCCCGGTGGCAGAAGGAGCGGGCTGTGCCGGCGTGGTTCCGGCCGGCTGCGTGAACCTATATGCTTCCGCATAGGCGGGATTGAAATTGCTCCAGACCTGCGTGTTCCAGATGAAATAGCCGTAGAGGCCGATCAGCATGAGCAGAGCGAGGCCGAGCACCGCCTTCAGGATCCAGCCGCGCTGCGTATACCAGCGCCCGGCCCACATGAACGGCCACAGGATCACGCCGACGGCGAAGCCGATGCCGCGGCCGATCCACTGGAATATCCGTGTGAAAAAATTCACGATCGGATCAAGCATGGCGATGTCACCCCTCGTCAGTCAGCCAAGTATTCGATAAGGTTAGGCATTCAATCGGTAAGGCCGTAGAGGCGCGTGCGAAACGCCACCTTGTCTTTCAGATATGTGGTTTTCAGAACGTCCACAACATGCGATCGCCAAGCGTCGCTGAAGCCGTCATAGTCCCTGTAAAAACCCGGTTTGTTGAAGACGTAGCGCGAGACGAAGTCCTGCGGCACGAAATCCGAAATCAACTGGTTGGTCAGCCAGGCGTCGGGATGTCCGGGCTTGGCCCGGATCGTCAGGAAACGCTGCTGCGGGAACACGTCCTCGATCTTGAGATAGCCGAGGTGAGCGATCTCGCGCTTGGCGGCGTTGAGAAAGGGAAAATTTCCATCCCTGGTGATCAGGTCGGCATGGCTGTGGATCCAGGTCTGCAGCCAGACCTTGTCGACGTCGGTCAGGTTGCGGTCGGGCTCGGCGTCGCGGATCAGCGCCCGCACCACCATTTCGGCGCGGTGCTCGAGATAGCCTGATGTTTCGATCCACGAGGCCCGCGGCAGTTCGATGCGGCCGGTCGCGGCAAGGAACCTGAACACCCTGTCGGCATCATTGATCGAGAGGTAGCTCACCTGCCACGGCCGCGAGCGGCGGAAGCCGGGTGCTGCCGGGTCGCTGATCACCGTCGTCATGTCGGGGTCGATGAACACATAGAGCCCGCCGAAATGGCTGGTCCAATAGGCGCTGTGGCGAAAGATCACCTGATCCGGCACCAGCGCGTTCTCGCGGATGTCGCCGCAGATCTTGGCAAGCTCCACCATGCGGGTGAGCATGGCGCTGTCGCGCCAGGCGTCCGGCTCCTGCTTCAACCGGTCGACGAGCTTGCCGAGTTCGGCGGCTTTGCCGAGCACGTCCTCCGCCGACAGCACCTTGAACTCGACTTGGTTGATCGACAGCAGGTCCTCGATGTCGTCAACCTTGGGGACCGAATCCTCGATCTCGCCGTAGATGACATCCTTGATGGTCAGCGCGTCGATGGCGCGCTGGTTCGTCGACATGAACTCGAACATCAGCTGCGAGGTGTTGGAAAAGGCGGTGTGGACCACCGGCAGGTCGACCTGCGACGGCGTCAGGATGATGAAGCGGCGGTTGATCTCGTTGGGATCGAGATAGCTGTAGTCGCCGCATTCCTCGGCCACCTGCGGCGAGAAGCCGGTGCGGTCGATCTCGAAGCTCTTCAGCTTCGTCGGCTTCAGGCCGAAGGCGACCAAAGCCTTGTTGTAGCGCTGGATCAGATGCGGCTCGTCGATGGTCAGCAGCCGGCCATAGATCAGCTCGTTCTCGCGCAAAAGGTCGGACTTCCTGGCGGGGCTCATTCTCCCTTCTCCCCGTTCACGGGGAGAAGGTGTCCGAAGGGCGGATGAGGGGCGCGGATGTCCCTTCTCCCCTTGTGGGAGAAGGTGGCCGAGCGAAGCTCGGTCGGATGAGGGGTGTTCCAGCTTGACGAATGCCCCTCTTCGGTCGCCTTCGGCGACACCGCCCGGGGGCGAGCCACCGGTCTCGCCCCGTCCTTCGGACCCCACAAGGGGAGAAGGGAGCGTCGGCGCGTCTCACGCATTCCACAGGCCCTTCTTCTTCAGCTCCTCGATCTCGCGCATTGCGCGGTCGCGTAGGCGGGTGTCACGGATCATCTTGGTCACTGCGGCGTCGTCTGACTTGTCGGAATAGCGGAACTCCGAGTCGGCGTAGCGGTTGACCTCCTGCATGACCATGTCCATCGAGAACGGGCCGCGCAGTTCCTCGATCATCGCCTTCTTGTCGTCGTAGCTCTTGTGCATGAAGACTTCAGGATTCTCGAACCATTCGTCCGGCAACTCGATGTCCATGGCGCGCATCTTGATCGCATCGGTGACGTTCTTGATGGCGCGGCCGGTGAAGCGCGGCTCGGCCTCCTTGATCATGTGCAGATAGGTGCCGATGTCGGCCATCGACTTCGGCGCGCCGTTCTCCTTCATGTAGCGCTCATAGACCTTCATCAGCCCGTCTTCCCTGGGCTTCTCGTGCTCTTCATAGGCCTCCATCACCGCGCGCTGGATTTCTTGGGCGGCATAGAGCTTGTGGTCGCCGAGCGGGATCTTGTGGTTTTTCCCCGCGAGCAGCACGAAGATGTCGATATAGTCGTCGCGCGTTTGTGGTCCATCGACCAGCCAGCGAGCGCCGGCGCGCTGGCGCAGCGCGTCGTCGACGTTTTCGGGATAGTTGGAGAACATGCCGAAGGAGCAGTTGCCGCGCACCACCGTGGCCGCACCCCCGAATGCGTCCATCAGGACGCCGGTGATTTCCTGCTGGCCGGCCGAGGCGCGATCGTCGGAGCGGCGGGCCGCCACCTGGTCGATATCGTCGATGGTGCCGAAGCCGATGACGCGCGGGTTCAGCACATTGTTGATGAACTGGCGGCAGTTCTGGCCCGACTTGCCCTGGTAGGAGGAGATCTGGTCGACGCCGAAATTCTCGTAGGCGAAGGGATAGCCGGCGACCTGGCAGTAGCCGTTGACGAGACCGGCGATCATCTGGATCAGCGTCGTCTTGCCGGTGCCGGGCGCGCCGTCGCCGATGAAGGTGAACAGGAAGCCGCCGAGCTCGACGAACGGGTTCAACTCGCGCTCGAAATCGTATGCCATCAGCATCTTGGCGAGCTTGACCGACTGGTATTTGGCGATGTGGTTGCCGACGACCTCTTCCGGCTTCTTGAAGGTCATCACCAGCGGCTTCGACCGCTTGCCCGGCGCGACGTCGAAGCCGTCGAGGGTGAAGTCGTCGACGTCGATGCGGATATGCGCATTCTCAAACGGACCGATGCCGTCGAAGCGGCCCTTTCGCGCCAAAAGTCCGTCGATGACGACACGGGCGAAGGCGCGCGCCCGGGTCATCAGCTCGGCGTCGTCCTTCGCGCCTGCTATCGCGCTGTCGAGGCCGGCCACGATCGATTTCACCGCGTCCTGCGGCGTGTCGAACAAAAAGTCCGGCTCGGGCGTGTCGTTCGGCGCCTCGCCGTCGCTGTCGATCAGCTGGAACAGATAGGAGGCGAGGCTGAAGGCCGAAATATAGGCCGAGGCCGACAGCAGCTTCTTGAAGGCGGCGGCCTCGTCGCCTTCGAGCGGCGCGCGGGCGTTTTTCGCCTTCAGGCTCTCGAGATCTGAGCCTTCGGCGAAGACATCTGATATGGCCAGTGCGATCGCCAGCCCGCGCCGGGTGCGATAAAGCAGCATGTGCTGTGCAATGCTCAGCAGCTGGTCGTCGGGATGGACGGCGGCGACGGTCTTGGAAAGCTCGACCTCGCGCGTGCGGCGCACCGAGCCGACCGAGACGGTCGAGACGAAGCGGCGGTTGGTGCCGGCCAGTGCGGTACCGGATTCCCGCGACGGGTCCTCCAGCACGACGATGCGGGTGATGAAGCTCTGCGCGGTGGCGCGGTGCTTTTCGATTGCCGCTTCCGAAATCGTGGTCAGGCCGGTGTCCATGAAGGATGCTCCGCGGTTTGACTGTCAGACGTCACTGATGACCTGTCCTTTGGACAGGATGTGGACCTTGTAGCCGGAAAAGATCTTCTGCGCCTCGCCGGCGGCGTAGAGCGCCTGATAGGCCTCATGCGGGATCAGCGCGTGCTTCTCGTAGCTCGACACGCCTTGTCGCGCCGCCTCCAGATCGTCGGTGTCGATGAAGAATTCCTGCGTCGCCTTCTCGCTCGAAAACAACCCCTTGCGACCTGGCTTTTCGGATTTCGAATAAACCTCCTGGATGGTCCAGGTCAGCAGCCAGGCGTTTTCCGGCTTGCGCACCTTGTCCAGAATGTCGGTCACCGTCGAATTGTTGTCGGTGATCCCGGCCGAATAGAAAGGCCCGAGCACGACGCGGCGCAGCTGCTTGGGGTGGAGTTGCTCGAAATCCTTGTCGAGGTTGACCGCGATCGTAGCCGGCGACAGCGTATAGGCGGAGTTCTTCTCGGTGAAGTCGTCGAAGCGGTGGGCAAGCTCGGGATTGAGCAGTCCTTCAACCGGAAGCGGAATGTCGACCTTTTCGTTGAGCTTGCCATTGCGGTCGACAAGCTGCCCGATCATCTCTTCGGAGGAATCCTCGACCGTCACCATGTAGACCAGCGGCAGGTTCGCGCTGCCGTCGAAGGCTGCCCAATGGACCAGGTAGTAAGGCCGCATGGTCTTCGGATTGACCGAGACTTTTGCCGTCTGCGCCAAGGTGAACGGCCCGAAGGTCGTCTCGCTCCTGACGCCTTCCAGATAAAGCCGCTCGGCCATCGACTTCTGCAGCGCCTCGGGGAATTCCTTGTGGCGCAGGATGAAGTCGGCCATTTCCTCGCGCAACTCGTCGGCCAGCGGTATGTTGGCGAGACGCGTATCGGCCTGGCGGCGGTCGTTTTCAAGTTCGAGCACGTTCTGGAAGACCGGAAAGCCGCTTTCGGCGCGCGAGATGCGGAATGTCTCCATGAAGCCCAGCCGGTTGCGCCAGCAGGAAAACGAGTTGTCGAGCCGCGCAATGTATTCGGCGACGATCTTGGCGACGATGCCGTGCCGGTAGAGCGGCGAGCGATCGTCGCGCATGAACACTTCGAGGCCGCTGAGTGCCGCGGTAATCGCCGAGAAATACCGCGTTGCCGCTTCGTTTTCGGGGGTCATGCAACCAGCCCTTGGGAGATATGCAGCAATTACGACTGCACGTAGTTTGCCGCATTGTGCTTTTTCAGCACGTCGTCGAAGCGGCGGGCAAAGGCATCGTCGGCCAGCTTCTTGCGGCGCTGGATGTCGGCGGTCGCCACCATGTTCTTCTCGTGCATTTCGAGGAGATCGCCAATGTGCTTCTGCGAGGCCGCGCCGATGCCAGCCATGGTTTCCTCGGCGGTGTTGTCGACCTGGCTGCCCAGCGTGTTGATCTTGTGGGCGACGTCCTGCTGGGCGGCGGTCTTCAGCGAATCTTCCAGGGCCTTGTAGAGCACGATGCGCTGCTCGGTATCGATGGTCAGCTTGTTGATCAGCGTCGACTGCGCCGCGATCTGGTTGTTGAGCGAATCGACGAAGGTCTGGAACATCGAGGTGTAGCGCTCCAGCGTCTGGCTTTCGGCCAGCAGTTCCTGCTCCTTGGCCTGCTTCTCGTTGTACTCGGTTGCCAGTTTCGAACGCTCGCCCTCAAGCTCGGTGCGCTCCTTCTGGCTGGTCGAGGCGGCGATCTTGTTCTCGATGTCGAGCAGCATCGGATTGAGCTCCTCGATGCGCTTTTGCACGGTCTCGAGATTCGACATGGTTGCCTTGCGGCGCTCGATCACCTGCGACAGGCTGGCCTCGGAGGTCTTGTAACGCTGGTCGAGGATCTGCTTCTGCGCCTTGAGGATGCCGACGATGGTGTCGGATTTCGCCAGAAGCTCCTGCAGATTGCCGGCCAGCGACATGTTGCGGACGCGGTCGGTGCGCATGCGTTGCTTGCTCTGGTCGGAAAATATGCCGACGAAGCTTTCCCAGCCGGTGTAGTTCTTCATGCTCTCGAATTCGGCGCCGAAGACGTTTGTGGCGTCCTCCAGCCCGATGATCAGGTCGGCGATGTTGCCTTCCATCACCTTCTGCTGCTTCAGCACATCCTCGATGCGGGCGTTCTCGAGGTCGAAATTGGCGTCGCCGATCTTCTTGTCGGTCCTGGCGAGCGTGTCGAGCACGGCGCCGGACTGCTCGATCTTGGTGCGCATGTCCTGCACGACCTGATTGGTCTTGGCAATTTCGGCATCGAAATTCTGCAATGTCGCCATAGGAGCCTCCCGCTTCGGCAATTGTTCGTGTCGCGAACGCCGCGAATATATGTATGGCAAGGGGGGAAGGAAAGGCGGAAGATTAGGGCTGATAGGGCGCCGAAAAAGTAAAATAAAAGAAAGCCCGTCTCGGGCCTGCCTTCAACCGCTGGTGATTGGCGAAAGCCGAAGCGACATCCGATCTCCCCCCTTGCGGGGGAGATGTCCGGCAGGACAGAGGGGGGTGGGAAGGATCGCCCAACGTCTGCTTCAGCCAATTCCAACTGAAATCAGCCTGAGGGCCTGGCTGCGATTGATTGACAGCCCGGAGGGACAGCACCCCCCTCTGCCCTACCGGGCATCTCCCCCGCAAGGGGGGAGATCGGCAGCTTCGCCGACGGCGCTTACCATGCCGCCCTTTTAAGCCGAGTTGTCCCGACGCGGGGAGGGGGCGTCCCGACGTTCCACCGGAAAAGCGCTTGGCCACCGGAAAAGCGCCTGGCCACCGGAAAAGTGCCTGGCCACCAGAAAAGCGCCTGCAGCAGCAGGCGGCCTGTCGCTGGTCGGCCAGCCCGCGCCGTTGCTGGCAATTGTCTTATCGCTTGAAACCGCACCAGAATGGTGTTTGGCTGACGAAACAAGGCGGAGACAAAACCGCAATTTCGCTTCGCCGACAGATCACAATGGGAGAATACAGATGTCGCGTATGAAACTACTCGCCGCCGGCTTCGGTCTGGCGGCATTTCTTTCGGCGAGCGGTGCACTCGCCGCCGAGCCGGAAAGCTGCAAGCCGGTGCGTTTTGCCGATGTCGGCTGGACCGACATCACCGCCACCACCGCTACCGCCAGCGTCATCCTCGAAGCGCTCGGCTACGAGCCCGACGTGCAGGTGCTGTCGGTTCCGGTCACCTACACCTCGCTGAAGAACAAGGACGTCGACGTCTTCCTCGGCAATTGGATGCCGACCATGGAAGCCGACATAAAACCCTATCTCGAAGACAAGTCGGTCGAGACGGTCGTGACCAACCTGGAAGGCGCGAAATATACGCTCGCCGTTCCACAGCACACCTATGATGCCGGTCTGAAGGATTTCGCCGATATCGCCAAATTCAAGGACAAGCTCGACGGCAAGATTTACGGCATCGAAGCCGGCAATGACGGCAACCGCCTGATCCTCGACATGATCGCCGCCGACAAGTTCGGCCTGAAGGATTTCGAGCTTGTCGAAAGCTCCGAGGCCGGCATGCTGTCGGCGGTGCAGAAAGCGGCCGCATCGGGCGAAGACGTGGTCTTCCTCGGCTGGGAGCCGCATCCGATGAACGCCAACATCAAGATGGCCTATCTGTCGGGTGGCGACGAGGTGTTCGGCCCGAATTTCGGCGGCGCGACCGTCGCCACCAATGTCCGGGCCGGCTACACCACCGAATGCCCGAACGTCGGCGCGCTGCTCAAGAACATGGTGTTCTCGCTCAAGATGGAAAACGAGATCATGGGTGCGATCCTCAATGACGGCGCCGACCCGAAAGCCGCGGCCACCGAATGGCTCAAGGCCAATCCGGACGCGATGACGCCATGGCTCGCCGGCGTGACGACCTTCGACGGCGGCGACGCCGCGGCCGCGGTGAAAACCGCACTGGGTTCGTAGCAAACTTACACCTCCCCCGTGTGGGGAGGTTCGGCGCGGCACGCGCCGCGGTTGGGATGGTTCGGAACGGAGCATAACCGTGACCATCCCACCCCGCTCGGCTGCGCGGTTCGACCCATCCCGCCGGGGGGAGGGTGAAAAAAGAATGAGGGGACATTTGGCATGGATCCGGTTTCGCAACTGATTTCGAGCTTCAAGATCCCGATCGGGCGGTGGGGCAAGACCTTCTTCGACTTTCTGACCACCAATTTCGAGTGGTTTTTCGACAGTATCGCCGACGGGCTCACCGTCGTTCTCGACGGGCTCGTCGATCTTTTGCTGCTCGTCCCCCCGGTCCTCCTGGTCGCCGCCATAGCCGGGCTTGCCTGGTACCTGCAGAAATCATGGAAGCTGGCGCTTGCTGTCGCGCTCGGCCTGCTCTTCATCGTCAACCAGGATCTCTGGCAGGAAACCGTCGAGACGCTGGTGTTGGTCGTGGGCGCCGCTGCGGCCTCGATGGCCATCGGCGTGCCGATCGGCATCTGGGCGGCGCATAACGAGCGCGGCTATCGCTATCTCCAGCCGGTCCTGGACCTAATGCAGACCATGCCGACCTTCGTCTACCTGATCCCGGTGCTCATTCTGTTCGGCCTCGGCATCGCTCCCGGCCTCATCGTCACCGTCATCTTCGCCGCTCCCGCGCCGATCCGCCTGACGCATCTCGGCATCACCTCGGTGCCGAAACCGATGATCGAGGCCGGCGAAGCCTTCGGCGCGACGAAACGCCAGCTGCTGTGGAAAGTCGAGCTGCCGGCGGCGCTGCCGACCATCATGGCGGGGCTGACGCAGTGCATCATGCTCTGCCTCTCCATGGTCGTGATCGCTGCGCTCATCGGCGCCAACGGCCTTGGCAAGCCGGTGGTGCGCGCGCTGAACTCGGTCAACATCCCGCTCGGCCTCGAAGCCGGCCTCGCCATCGTCGTGCTCGCCATCATCCTCGACCGCATCAGCCGCATCGGCACGGGAGCCGCCAAATGAGCGCTGCGGTCGATTTCAAGAATGTCGACATCGTCTTCGGCGCGGCGCGCAAGGAAGCGCTGGCGCTCGTCGACAGGGGCGCGACGCGTCAGGAAATCCTGGAGAAGACCGGCGCCGTGCTCGGCTGCGCCGGTGCCAATTTGACCGTCAACGAGGGCGAGATTTCCGTCCTGATGGGCCTCTCCGGCTCCGGCAAATCGACGCTGCTGCGCGCCGTCAACCTGCTCAACGTGCCGGCGCGCGGCAACGTCATGGTCAAGGACGGCGACCGCATGGTCGATGTCGCAACCTGCGACGCCGCCACGCTGCGCCACATCAGACAGACGCGGGTCGCCATGGTGTTTCAGCAGTTCGGCCTTCTGCCCTGGCGCACCGTCGCGGAAAATGTCGGCTTTGGGCTCGAGCTTTCCGGCGTGCCCGAAGCCGAGCGCAAGGCGCGCGTCGACCGCCAGTTGAAGCTCGTCGGGCTCGACCAGTGGGCGTCGAAATACGCCCACGAGCTTTCCGGCGGCATGCAGCAGCGCGTCGGGCTGGCGCGCGCGTTTGCCACCGAAGCGCCGATCCTGCTGATGGACGAGCCGTTCTCGGCGCTCGACCCGCTGATCCGGACCAAGCTGCAGGACGAATTGCTGCAGCTTCAGGCCGAGCTGAAGAAGACCATCGTCTTCGTCAGCCACGATCTCGAGGAGGCGCTGAAGATCGGCAGCCACATCACCATCATGGAAGGCGGGCGCATCGTGCAGACCGGGGCGCCGGAAGACATCGTGCTGCGCCCCGCCAACGACTATGTCCGCGACTTCATCGCCAATGTGAATCCGCTCTCGGTGCTGACCGCCTGGAACGTGATGCGCGACCGCCGCGACCTCGACCACGGCGAGGACGGCTGGGTGTGGCTCGACCGCCGCAAGACGACGCGTTTCAAGATCGACGAGCACGGGCTGGTGGCAGCGGCCGAGCGCGACGGCAAGCCGGCGTTCTGGGTGTCGTGCGCCGATGTCGAGGCGCAGCCGGAGGAGACGACGCAGGTATTCTGGGCCAATCCCGGCACCTCGCTGAAGACGGTGATGCTGGCCATGCACCGCTCGCAGACCGCACCGGTGGCGCTGTTCGACGACCAGTCGCGCTTCGTCGGCGCCATCGGCATCAGGGACGTGCTGAGCGCGGTATTGCGGCGGTAGCTATTTCTAAACGAAACGGCCCGTATCGTTTCTTCGCGGTCTCTGCGCGGCTTAGCGGCGGTCCCACATAAGGTACGGACTTGTGAACGGCGGCGCCCCGCCAGGAAGGCGGTTTGCGGGCGGTTCAAAATGGACGATTGCTTTCGTCCATGTCAGAATAAAAGCGAAATTCTTGCGCGCAGTTGCCGGTTCCGATGCCTGAGATCGTCACCAAACCCCGCACCAAGACGAAGCCGAAGATCGAACGGCCGAAGCTCTACAAGGTCATCCTCCTCAATGACGATTTCACGCCGCGCGAGTTCGTGGTGACGGTGCTCAAGGGCGAGTTCAAGCTGAGCGAGGACCAGGCTCGGCGGGTGATGATCACCGCGCACCAGCGCGGCGTCTGCGTCGTCGCCGTCTTCACCAGGGACGTCGCCGAGACCAAGG
Organism: Mesorhizobium sp. WSM4820; assembly: GCF_055811075.1. Lineage (NCBI taxonomy): Bacteria > Pseudomonadati > Pseudomonadota > Alphaproteobacteria > Hyphomicrobiales > Phyllobacteriaceae > Mesorhizobium > Mesorhizobium sp. WSM4820. The sequence goes on from NZ_JBVVQN010000003.1 coordinate 325,602, forward strand.
CGACACGGGCGACCGATGCCGGCAAGGCCAAGGGCTACCCGCTGATGTTCACGACGGAACCGGAGGAGTAGCGCCGGCTTCCCCTTCTCCCCTTGCGGGAGAAGGGGATTGGCGCGCAGCGCCAAGACGGTTGAGGGGGCACGAGGGGATGCGGCAATTGACAACTGCTCATCGCCGAGGCACGGTTCGCAGCGCTGCGTAGGGCGCATCGGTGTAACGTCGAAAGGGCTATGCCCGCCTATACTGGACCACAGTTGCGCCGATGCCGAATCTCGAAAACCTCAAAAAGCAGGCCAAGCAATATTTGCGGTGGCACCGCGAACGGTACTATCCGGTCGCAGCCGAGATCAGGGCTGCGTTGCCACGCTTCCAGCATCTCGATGACAATCAGGTACTGGAAGCAAATTTCAAGCTCAGCGACGCGCAGGAACTGATCGCGCGTCAATTGGGGTTCGAGGGATGGCAGGCGCTCAAGACAGGAGCCCCAGCCATGACAGTTCAGAAAAAACAGACCGTGCCTGCACCCGTTCTGCGTTCGACCTCAGCGCAGTTGTTCGTCACCGACATCAAAGCGTCGTTCGAATTCTTCACCACCAAGCTCGGCTTCGGAGTCGACTTTGTTTACGGCGACCCGGCATTTTACGGACAGGTGACGCGTGACAATGCGCAACTCGCGCTGAGGTTGGTTTGCGAACCTGTGTTCGTTGGCGATATACGGCAACGTGAACACCTGCTCTCCGCCGGGATCACAGTCGATACTGCAGACGAGATTAAACAGCTCTTTCTGAATTTTCAGGCCGCAGGGGTGCCCTTTCACCAAGTCCTCAGGAAAGAACCCTGGGGTGCCAGAAACTTCATTGTTATGGATCCAGACGGAAATCTCATTTTGTTTGCTGGCCCGGGCGACTGAGCCGTCTGCGTCGTCGCCGTCTTCACAAGGGACGTCGCCGAGGCCAAGGCGACTCGGGCGACCGATGCCGGCAAGGCCAAGGGCTATCCGCTGATGTTCACGACGGAACCGGAGGAGTAGCGCCCGCTTTCCCTTCTCCCCCTGTGGGAGAAGGTGGATTGGCGCGCAGCGCCAAGACGGTTGAGGGGTGTTGGACGGAATGAGGCGTTGGTGATTTTGCCGATGTATACGAGAGTTTGCGTCAAGCTGGAGCACCCCTCATCCGACCGAGCTTCGCTCGGCCACCTTCTCCCACAAGGGGAGAAGGAAAGGCGCGTCGCTAACGCCCCTCTCGGTACCACATCGAGCCCAATGCCAGAAGCAGCAGGCCGAGGCCGAGGAACCCGCCGAACAGCGGCACGCGCGAGACGGCCTTCAGCACGCTGTCGTCGGTGGTGCGCAGGCCGATCCAGTCGTTGCCGGCCGCCGCGCCCGTGGAGCGGACCGGGACGACCGACGGCAGCGTCACGCCGCCGGCGAGATTGCCAAGGGTCGACGATTGCGCCAGCCGGCGCACGCTGCCGCCGGTGGCCTCGGCCGGCGCTCTCAGCCGGTTCTCGGTGGAGACGACGTCGGTGAATTCCGGTGCGTTGACCGGGCCGACATGGGCAAGCGCTTTCAGGTCGCCATTGCCGACCTGATAGAGGCCGATCTCGCTCGTCTCGATGCTGCCCAGGAAAACGCCGGGTTCAGCTCTCTCGAGCTTGACGGTCATCGCCTTGCCGGACGGGGTGATGATTTGCGCCGGGCCGGGATCGTCGCTCATCGTCTGGCGGCGGATTTCCAGCATCATGCCGCGGCCGTCGGCAGTCAGCCGCTCCTCCTCGAGTTCGGGCTCCTTCATCAGCCAGTGGGCGATGCGGCGATAGAGCTGGACATGCGGGCCGCCGCCCTCGAAGCCGCGCGCCCACAACCAGCCCTGGTCGGATAAAAACATGCCGACGCGGCCTTCACCCTTGCGGTCGAGCAGCAGCAGCGGACGGTCGTCGGCGCCCTTCATCACCGCCTCGCCCCCGGGGTTCTCGACGCCGATGGTGCGGAACCAGCGGCTCCAGTGCGGCGGCTCGGTGGCGGAGCCGTCAAGCCCGCGCGTCACCGGATGGCGCTGGCCGAGCTCGGTAAGGCGCGGATAAAAGGCCTTTTCGACGACTTCGCCGGTCGGCATCGCCGGCAGCGCCGACATCAAAGGCGTGCGGGCGATGGAACTTTCGCCGGCATATTCGGGTCCTGCCGCGATCAGCAGCGCGCCGCCCTTTTCAACATATTCGGCGATGTAGTCGTAATAGAGGACCGGCAGCACGTCGCGGTGCTGGTAGCGGTCGAAGATGATCAGGTCGAAATCCTTGATCTTCTCGACGAACAGTTCGCGTGTCGGGAAGGCGATCAGCGACAATTCGTTGATCGGCGTGCCGTCCTGCTTTTCCGGCGGCCGCAGAATGGTGAAGTGGACCAGATCGACCGAGGCGTCGGATTTCAGAAGGTTGCGCCAGGTGCGTTCGCCGGCATGCGGTTCGCCGGAAACCAGCAGCACGCGCAAATTCTCGCGGATGCCGTCGATCAGCGCGATGGCGCGGTTGTTGGTGTCGGTGAGTTCGTCGGGCTCGGGATCGATGGCGAGCTCGACGATGTTGCGGCCGGCGCCGGGAATGGTCACCTGCAGCGGCATGGCCTGGCCGATGGTGGCGCGCTCGACCGAAACCTGCTCGCCATTGACCGAGACGCGCACATCGACCGAGCCCGCCTCGTTGTTGGTGCCGATGACGCGATAGGTCATTTCGAGCGGCTTGCCGACCAGACCGAAGCGCGGCGCATTCTCGAAGCGGATGCGGCGATCCTTTTCCTGGTCGTTGCCGGTGATCAGCGCGTGCAGCGGGGCGTTGAAGTCGGGCGTGCCGCCCGGGACGTCATGCACCTCGCCGTCGGTGATCATGATGGCGCCGCCGATGCGCGAAGGCGGCACGTCGCGGAAAGCGCTCTCAAGCGCCCCGAAAAGCCGCGTTTCGGTGCGCTCCTCGGCGGCTTCCGACTTGCCGGCCTCGACGACGCGGACGTCGAACTGCTTGAAGCGGCCGAGACGCTGCTGAAGCCCTGCCAGCGCCTCGTCGGTCTGCCTGGTGCGCTCGCCAATGTCCTGGCTCTGGCTGCGGTCGACGACGACGGCGACGACGCTTTTCAGCGCCTCGCGCTCTTCGTCGAGCAACACCGGGTTGAGCAGGGCCGCAGTCAGCGCCAGCAGGGCGGCAAAACGGAAGACCGCGCCGCGCTGGCGGAACCACAGGCCGACCAATGCCAGCAGCAACAGCGGCGCCAGCACCAGGCCGAGCAGCGGCCAGGAGATGAGCGGTTCGAAGGCGAGCGACAAGTTCATGGCTTACTGCCCCAGCCGTTCGAGCAGCACCGGCACATGCACCTGATCGGATTTGTAGTTGCCGGTCAGCATGTACATCATGATGTTGACGCCGGCGCGCAGCGCATAAATGCGCTGCATCGGATCCGACGGCACGGTCGGCAAAAGCGGGTCGCCATTCTCGTCGACCGCCCAGGCGCCGGCGAAATCATTGGCGGTGATCATGATCGGCGAGACGCCGTCGCCGGTGCGTACCGGGCGGTTCTCGGTGTTGCTGGCTTCGAGCGACGCCGCGACCCAGAGCGGGCCACCGGCGAAGCGTCCGGGAAACTCAGGCAGGATGTAAAAGGATTTGGTCAGCACATGGTCCGACGGCACCGGCTCCAGCGCCGGCACGTTGAGGTTGCCGAGGATGTCGCGCAGCCGCTCCGTCGCCGGGCTGGCCTGCTCCGCGCCGATGCCGGTGGCGAACTGGTCGCGCGTGTCGAACAGCACCGTGCCGCCCTGCTGCATATAGGCGTCGATGCGGGCGATCGCGGCCTGGCTCGGCATCGGCGCGGCAGGATCGATCGGCCAGTAGATCAGCGGATAGAAGGCAAGCTGGTCCTTCGAGATATCGACGCTGGCCGGTGCCCCCGGCTCGAGCGCGGTCTTCTCGATCAGGAAGCGGGTCAGGCCCTCCAGCCCGGCCTGGCTGATCGAATCGACGCTCCGGTCGCCGGTCTGCACATAGCCGATCCGGGTTTTCGAAATGTCCTCGATCGCCCGCTCATCACCGGGTTTGGCATCGTCGGCGCGGGCGATGTCGGTGTGGCCGACCAGGGCGCCGAGCGTAATCAGCAGGGCGGCGGTGGTTGCGGCGGCCGTGCCGGCGCGGCGCGGCCGGCGCGATAACAGGCCGCCCATCCAGAACACCGCCAGCGTATCAAGGACCATCAGCAGGAGAGCTGCCGCCACCAGCGGGCCCTTCAAATTGTGCGATTCGTCGAAAGCGTACTGGACGGTGGTGACCGGCACGGTGATCTGAGGACGGACCAGCGGCGCCAAGCGGCTTTCGGCATTGAGCAGATTGTGAGCGATGACGCCGGTGTCGGAGCCATACAGGCCGGGCGGATTCTCGAACGTCACCGGCAGCGGGCCGGCACTCGGCACCAGCGGCCGTGCATCCGGCGTCGGCGGCACCAGCGTGCCATCGGCTGATATCATGCGGTAGGGCGCCAGCGAGGCGGCGGCGGCTTCGGCATTGGCGACAGCCGCACCCTGGTTGCGCGACAATTGCACCATGCGGCGCAGCATCTCGACGAAGCTGCCGGAGATCGGCAGGTTCGACCAAGTCGCCTCCGGCGTGACATGGAACAGGACGAGCGTGCCTTTGCCCTTCTTCATACCGGTCACCAGCGGCGTGCCGTCGGCAAGCGTCGCCCAGCTGCGCTCGACGATATCGGGCGTCGGCTCGGCCAGCACCTGCCTGGTGACGGTGACCTCGGCCGGCGGAGCAAGATCGGCGAAGGGGCCGGTCTTCGGAAAATCGGTGACCGGCTGCGGCGTCGTCCACGACAGCGCGCCGCCGAGCGAGCGCTCGCCGGTGCGCAGCCTGACCGGCAGCAGGTCGTCGTCATTGCCGGCGGCGACCAGCCGCGAGCCGGCGAATCGCACCAGCGTGCCGCCATTGTCGACCCAGTCGACCAGCCTTTGCCGCACCGGCTGCGGAATGGTGCCGACATCGGCCATGACGATCATCGCCGGCTTCTGGTCGAGGAGCTGCGGGATGGCGTCGGCAAGGTCGGCGCTCGACGGCTCGGCCAGATCGGCGAAGGGCTGCAGCGCGCGGCGGATGTAGTACAGCGGCGACAGAAGCGGCTGCGCCTGGTCGGCTTCGGCCTGCGACAGCAGTCCGACGCGGCGGCGCTTGGAACTCTCGTCGAGCACGCGGACGGCACCGGCCTGCCGTTGACCGTCGAGCGCGATCGAGGCGAAGTCGTTGCGCAGCTCGAAGGGCACCGCCATCGTGCCGGTGGCGGTGGATTCGCCCGGCGAGAAGGTCAGCGTGGCGTCGGCGATGCGGCGGCCCTTGTCGTCGAAGGCGCCGGCGGTCACCTGAGCCGGCGCCGGATCGCCCGGCGCGCGGATGGCGGTCAGCTCGAAGCCGTCCACCTGGTTGTCGGCGCCAGTCAGGCCGATCAGGCCAGGCCGGTCGGAGGCGGCCCAGACGACACGGGCGGCGTTCTTCGACAGAAGCGTGTTGAAGGCGGCCTCGTCGCCTTCCGCCGCCAGACCGTCGGCGAGCACGGCGACGCTGGCGCCCGGCAAGCTCTCCAGGGTTGTCGCGACGCGGGCATAGACGGCCGGGCGGTCGGTCGGGATCGGCCGCGGCTTTGCCGCGCGCAGCCGGTCGAGCGCGGTGGCGGCGTCGAACGGGCCGATCTCGGCATTCGGTTTTTCGGCGGTGAAGGCGATGATGACAGGCACGTCGTTGGAGCTGGCATCGGTGATCAGCCGTTCGGCAGTGGCGACGCGCTGGCCCCAGTCGGCGGCACTTGCCCAGTCATTGTCGATGACCAGCGCAAGAGCGGTGCCCTCGGCCGGCAGTCTTTCGCGCGGGTTGAAGACAGGTTCGGCCAGCGCCGCAACGATAAGGGCCGCCATCAGCAGCCTGAGCAGCGTCAGCCACCACGGGCTCTGTTGCGGCGTCTCCTCGCGCTTCAGCACGCGGGCCAGGATCTTCAGCGGCGGGAAGACCTCGGTCTGCGGCTTGGGCGGGGTGAACCGCAAAAGCCACCAGATCACCGGCAGGGCCAGAAGGCCCCACAGCACCATCGGCGCCCCGAAGGAGAGCGGCAGCCAGCTCATGCGCGGATCCTCCCGGCTGAGCTGCCATCGACGGTCATCGCCATGTGGACACGCACCAGCGCATCGGAGGCGAGGCGATCGGTGTGGTTGACGGTAAAGCTCCAGCCGAGGCGCTTGCACCAGTCGGTCAGTTCCTGGCGGCGGGCGATGTAAAGCAGTCGGTAGTCGTCGCCCAGTGTTTCGGCGCGGCCCGCGGTCAGCTTGTCGCCGGTCTCGGGATCGGTGAATTCGGTGCGGCCGGCATAGGGGAATCTCTCCTCGGCCGGGTCGGCGACCTCGATCAGATGGGCACGCACGCCGTGGCGGGCGAGCACGTCAAGCCAGGCGATGGTGTCCTCGACCGGATCGAGGAAGTCGCTGACGATGACGATGTCGCAGAAGCGGCGGATAGCGGACAGGTCGGGTTTTGCCGGCAATTCGCCGGCAAGGGTGAGTTGTGCTGTGATCCGCTCGGCGCCGTTGCGGGCGGTGAACGGATCGGTCAGCCCGGGCCAGGCGATGCGCTCGCCGCTACGCGACAGAAGCTCGGCCATGGCCAGCGCCAGCACCAGCGCGCGGGACTCCTTCGAGACGGTGGCGCCGGTCGATTTGTAGAGCATGGAAGGCGAGGGATCTGCCCACAGCCACACCGTATGGGCGGCCTCCCATTCGCGGTCTCGCACATAGATGTGGTCGTCGCGGGCCGAGCGGCGCCAGTCGATACGCGAGGAGTCGCCCTCGACATAGGGCCGGAACTGCCAGAAATTCTCGCCGATGCCGCGCTTGCGGCGGCCGTGCCAGCCGGCGATCACCGTATTGACGATGCGACGCGCCTCGACCAGCAGGTCCGGCACCAGCGAAGCCCGCAACCGGCCGCGGGCGAGCGCGTCACGCGTCGCCGCCGGTGCCTGGGCCTCGCCTATACGCGCCATCAGATGCCTTTTGCCAGTTTCGCCACCACGTCGCGCACGGTCGTGCCCTCGGCACGGGCGGCAAAGGTCAGCGCCATGCGGTGCTGCAGCACCGGCTCGGCCAGCGCTCTGATGTCGTCGATCGACGGCGCCAGCCGTCCGTCATAAAGGGCGCGGGCGCGGGCGCACAGTGTCAGCGACTGGCTGGCGCGCGGGCCCGGGCCCCAGGCGACGTGCTTGTCGGTCTCGGCATTGCCCTGGCCGGGGCGCGCCGAGCGCACCAACTGGAGGATCGCCTCGACGACGCTTTCCGGCACCGGCATGCGGCGAATGAGGGTCTGGATCTCCTTCAGCCGCGCCGGCTGCAGCACGTTCTGCGCCTTGGCGTCCTCAATGCCGGTGGTCTCCAGGAGGATGCGGCGCTCCGCCTCGATTTCCGGATAGAGGATGTCGACCTGCATCAGGAAACGGTCAAGCTGCGCCTCGGGCAGCGGATAGGTGCCCTCCTGCTCCAGCGGATTCTGCGTCGCCAGCACGTGGAAGGGCGCCGGCAGGTCGTGGCGGACACCGGCAATGGTGACGTGGTATTCCTGCATCGACTGCAGCAGCGCCGACTGGGTGCGCGGCGAGGCGCGGTTGATCTCGTCGGCCATCAGCAGTTGCGCGAAGATCGGCCCGGAGATGAAGCGGAACGAGCGCTTGCCGAATTCGTCCTGCTCCATCACCTCGGAGCCGAGAATATCGGACGGCATCAGGTCGGGCGTGAACTGGATGCGGCGGGAATCGAGGCCGAGCACGATGCCCAGCGTCTCGACCAGCTTGGTCTTGGCGAGGCCGGGTACGCCGACCAGCAGCGCATGGCCGCCTGCGAGCAGCGCCACCAGCGTGCGTTCGACGACGCTTTCCTGGCCGAAGATGACGCGGCCGACGCCCTCGCGAACCCTGGAAATGTCGGCCAGCGCCGTCTCGGCCAGGGCGATCATGTCCTCTTCGCTGATCGGGCTTTCCTTGATCATCACGCTCATGCAGCATCGATCCTTCTCGTTGGAAATACCGGCTTGCAGCTTCGACGCCACAGAGTGCCGCGATTCGGCCTCGCGTGGCGCCCGTCTTTGAACTTAAATCACTGACTTAGGCTGACAAGCGGAACAACAGTGACTATTTCGTGACCATGACAGAACGCGCCGAAGATCGTGAAGGAAGTTTGACGACCGCGACCGCGGCGCTCGGACTGGAGGCGCTGATCTCGCGTGCCGCCCGCGCGGGCAAAGGGCCGGCGCCGGTGGAGCGTTGGAATCCGGCCTTTTGCGGCGATCTCGACATGGAGATCAGGCAGGACGGCACCTGGTTCTACCAGGGCACGCCGATCGGCCGCATGCCGCTGGTGCAGCTGTTTTCCTCCGTGCTGCGCAAGGACGAAGACGGCAGGACCTACCTGGTTACGCCGGTGGAAAGGGTCGCCATCCGCGTCGTCGATGCGCCGTTCATCGCCGTCGAGATGGATGTTTGCGGCACCGGCGATGGCCAGGTCATCACCTTTCGTACCAATGTCGGCGATGTGGTCGAGGCCGGGCCGGAGCATCCGCTGCGCTTTGTCGACGAGGAGGCAACCGGCGGCCTGAAACCCTATGTGCTGGTGCGCGGGCGGCTTGAGGCGCTGCTGGCGCGGCCGGTCATGTATGAATTGGTCGAGCATGGCGAGGAGATCGAGGTCGGCGGCCGAAGGATGTTTGCCGTCCGCTCGAAGGGTGCGGTCTATCCGATCATGCCGGCGGAAAAGCTGCAGCGGCTGAGCGCATGAGAGGGCGACGCCAAATGGACCGGGGCCAAATGGACCAGGGCCAAATGAACCGGGGCATGATGGACCAGGTGACGCGATGGACCAGGTGACACTATGGACCAAGTGACGCCGGCGCCGTTTTCGGCCGAGGATTTTCGCGCCCGCGTCGCGGCGCAGCCGCTGGCGCATGCCGCCGACGATTATGGTGACCATCGCTTCAACCCGGGACATCCGCGTTTGAAGCTCGCAAAGGCGCTGCGCGATGCCGCCGTGCTGATCCCGGTGGTCGATCACGGGCGCGACGCAACGCTTCTGCTGACCAAGCGGGCGGAAAAGCTGCGCAACCATTCGGGGCAGGTGGCCTTTCCCGGAGGCACGATCGATCCTACCGACCCGAGCCCGGAGGCGGCGGCATTGCGCGAGACATTCGAGGAGATCGGGCTTGGCCAGGATCGGGTCGAGATCATCGGCCGCATGCCCGATTACGTCTCCGGCAGCGGCTACCGGATCGCCCCGGTGCTCGGAATAGTGCGGCCGGACTTTTCGCTGACGCTGAATTCCGAGGAGGTCGACGCCGCCTTCGAAGTGCCGCTGCGCTTTCTGATGGACCCGGCCAACCACGGCCGCGACAGCCGCATGTGGAACGATCTCGAATGGGTCTTCTACGAAATGCCCTATGACGGACAACACATCTGGGGCGTCACGGCGGGCATCATCCGCACGCTCTATGAAAGGCTCTATACGTGAGCGGCCGGGAGTCGCTCGCGGGCAAAGCCGACTGGCTCGAGGAACGGCATTTGCAGCGCTTGCTTGCGGCGCTCGCGGATGGCGGCGAGGAGGCGCGCGTCGCCGGCGGTGCGGTGCGCAATGCGCTCATCGGCCAGCCGGTTGCCGACATCGATATCGCCACCACGACCGTGCCTGACGAGACCATCCGCCGCGCCGAGGCGGCAGGCTTCAAGGCCGTGCCGACCGGCATCGAGCACGGCACCGTCACGATTGTCGCCGGCGGCAAGCCGTTCGAGGTGACCACGCTGCGCGCCGACATCGAAACCGACGGTCGGCGGGCAAAAGTGTCGTTCGGACGCGACTGGAAAGCCGATGCGGAACGGCGCGATTTCACCATCAACGCGCTCTATGCCGAGGCCGACGGCACGATCGTCGACCTGGTCGGCGGCATTGCCGATATCGAGGCGCGCCGGCTGCGCTTCATCGGCGATCCGGAGGCGCGCATCCGCGAGGATTATCTGCGCATCCTGCGCTTTTTCCGCTTCTTCGCCTGGTATGGCGACGGCCGGCCGGATGCCGAAGGGCTGAAGGCTTGCGCCCGGCTCAAGGAGGGGCTTGGCCAACTCTCGGTCGAGCGCGTCTGGTCCGAACTGAAGAAGCTGCTGTCGGCCCCCGATCCATCGCGTGCCTTGCTGTGGATGCGCCAGGCGGGCGTGCTCACCAGCGTTCTGCCGGAGAGCGAGAAATGGGGCATCGATGCGATCCATGCGCTGACCAGGGCCGAGAAGGATCTCGGCTGGGCGCCGGACCCGCTGCTCAGGCTGGAAGCGATCGTGCCACCGGACGCAGCGCGGATGAAGACGCTCGCCGAGCGGTTGAGGTTCTCCGTCAGCGACGCCGGTCGCCTCAGGCAGTGGGCGCTGACAGCGCCCGTCGGGCCGAAGACGACCGAAGCGGAACTCGCAAAACGGCTCTATCGCGGCGATCGTCAGGGCCTTGTCGATCGCTTGCGGCTGTCGCTCGCTTCCGCTCGAGCCCGCGCCGTCGAGGACAACGACGCGCTGCTCGAAGCCGGCGGCTTCTCGCGGCTGCTGGCCTTTGCCGAAAAATGGAAAAAGCCCGGCTTTCCGCTCAAGGGCGCCGATCTGACGAGGCTTGGCGCGTCGCCCGGGCCAAAACTCGGCGCAACCTTGAAGAACCTCGAAAACGAGTGGATCGAGTCCGGCTTTGCGCTGGATCGCGGCGCACTTCTCGAGCGCGCCGCAGAAGCACTCGAAAGTTAGAGACCGTTTGGAAACTCTACTCTGGCGGCCATCTGATGGCGTTTTCTGCGCTTCCGGTGCTCACGGACCCAAATGTCCGCTGCGCTCCGGGTTCTCGAAGCCACCACCATATGACTCGCCAGAGCGAATTTCGAAACAGTCTCTTAGGCAATCAGGCCGCGTCGCGAGCCTTTTCGATGCGCGAACGGATCGCTTCGATCATCGTCTCGCGAATGATCGTCTCGCCATGCGTCTCACGCATATGCTCGACGGCACGACGCATGATCTCGGCTTCCTCGTCGGCGCGCGTATGCCAGTCACAACCCGGAACCAGCGAGCCGCAGTGGAATTCCTTCATCGGATTTCTCCCTTTTCCTCCTCGAAGCGCCGCATCTGCTCTGACACGGAAGCTCCAGCACCTTTGATCGACGCATGATCCCTGTCGGAAACCGGTTCGGTTTTCGGGTCATGCGCTGGCCGAACCAGCATAACACGATCGGATGGTTTTGGTTGCTGCAGAGACCGAAAAAGGCGGAGCATCGCTGCTCCGCCATCTTGACGCTACCCCGGAGGCAAGACCTCGTCTTGCTCCCGCGGGCAGGCCATCACTTCACGATCCTGACTGCCTCGGCGATTTTGTGCTTGCCGCTCATGTCCCACGAAACGCGGACCTTTTCGCCGGCCTTCAGGCCAGGATTTTTGAAGGCCTTGGGCAGCGTAAAGGTAGATCCGTTATCCAGAACGAGGCTCATCGCCGTTCCATCGTAAGTCTTGATCGTGCCCGTGGTGTGCTTGACCGCTGCGAAGGCAGCGCCACCAGAGGCAAGAACGGCAGCAGCCGCAACCGACATAATAAGCTTGCGCATGGCATGCTCTCCTGGAAATGAAGGCACCATTTTTTGGAAGGTGCCCCACTTAATCATGGGCCGTCCGGTCGCGTCGGGTCGCGGTTCCAGGGAGGCAAGAACCGCCGGCGTTTCCCGGCCCGTAACGAAAAATAGTCTTGCTTTTTCAAATGGATATTAGACGAAAAAGATATTCTGCGCGCCACATTCGCCGCCAGAATCCTGCGATTTGGACCTGATTGCGACTCACGTCCAACTCACCGAGATTTTACGGCCATTTCACCTCTGGCGGCAGGCTGGACAGGATCGCGACGACGTTGCCGCCGGTCTTCAGCCCGAAGATGGTGCCGCGATCGTGAAGCAAGTTGAATTCGACATAGCGGCCGCGGCGAATGAGCTGTTCTTCACGGTCGCCCTCGGTCCAGTTGTCGTTGAAATTGGCCCGCACCAGATGCCCGTAGACGACGAGAAAAGTGCGCCCGACATCCTGGACGAAGTTGAAATCGGCGTTCCAGCCGCCTCTGCCCTCGTCCGAATGCAGCCAGTCGAAGAAGATGCCGCCGGTGCCGCGCGGTTCGTTGCGGTGCGGCAGATAGAAATACTCGTCGCACCAGGCCTTGAATTTCGCGTGGTCGGCGACGCCGGCGTGCTTCTCGCAGGCAAATTGCATGGCGCGGTGGAAGGCGAACGTGTCCGGGTCCTCCTGGCTGCGGCGACGGTCGAGCACCGGCGTCAGGTCGGCGCCGCCGCCGAACCACTGGCGCGAAGTGACGACCATGCGCGTGTTCATGTGCACCGCCGGCACGTTGGGGTTCCACGGATGGGCGATCAGCGAAATGCCGCTCGCCCAGAAGCGCGGGTCTTCCTCGGCGCCCGGCATCTGGTTCCTGAACTCCGGCGAGAACTCGCCGTAGACCGTCGAGGTGTGGACGCCGACCTTCTCGAAGACGCGGCCGCGCATCATCGACATGGTGCCGCCGCCGCCCTTGCCGGCGTCGCGCTGCCACGGCGTCTTTTCGAAGCGGCCGGGCGACCATGAAGCCTGCGGCCCCTGCAGGTCCTGCTCGATCTGCTCGAAGGCGGCGCAGATGCGCTCGCGCAGCGTCTCGAACCACAGCCGCGCCTTCATCTTCTTCTGTTCGATGTCGGCCGGCAGCCCCGCCGGTATTTCGGGTCGTTGCAAATGCTGTCTCCGGTGTCGGGGGCGTACCCCGACAAATGACTCGTCTTTTCCGGCCGCGATCCCTAATCTCTTAGGTGCAAGGGTCAAGTGTGAATGGAGTTCTTTCGTGCGCACTCCGGCAAGACCGCCGCTGGATGGCCTGAAGAAGAGGCTCGACCGTTCGCGCGCCGAGCGCGAGCGCATGCCGCGCGACGGGTTTTTGCGCGAGACCTTCGTCCTGCCGCGCTCCGATGCGCGGCTCAAGGCGAAGGAGTGGTTCGAGCGCTTTCCCAAGCAGGCCTACTGGACCGAGATCGAAAGCTGGTTCGAGCGGCCGGGCGACGTCATCGAATTCACCATCAGGCGATTGCCGGCGGCGGATTAGCGAGCGACCAACAACCGCCTTGCGCCCGGGCCTTGGGCGCTCAGCCGGTCTTCCTTGTTGCGCAGCGGGCACTTGTCGATCGACATGCAGCCGCAGCCGATGCAGTCGGTCAGCCCATCGCGCAGCTTCTTCAACTGGGCAATCTTGCGATCGAGCTGGTCGCGCCAGGCGGTTGAAAGCACATTCCAGTCCCCGCGCGTCGGCGTGCGGCCTTCAGGCAGCGATGCCAATGCCTCGCCGATCTCGGCCAGCGAGATGCCGACCTCCTGTGCCACCTTGATGATCGCCACCCGCCGCAGCACGTCGCGGCCGTAGCGCCGCTGGTTGCCTGATGTGCGGTGGCTGCGGATCAATCCGCGCGCCTCGTAGAAATGCAGCGCCGACACTGCCACCCCGCTGCGCGTGGCCACCTGGCCGACCGTCAATTCCGTCACCGCAACCATTCGAATTTTTCCGCTTGACCTCAAGTTAAGTTGAGCTTGTAACGAAGAAACCCTTGATATGCAAACCGCAGGAGAAGGCGATGTGCGCCTGGGTGAGAATGACAAGTGGCGGTGCGGTCGTCGGCGAGAAAGCCGCCATAATCGCTGCACCCGCTGAGGATCTGCAAATCCTATCCGAGCTGCCGGATCGCCTCGCCGGCCACCATTGCGACGGAAAGCGCGACGTTGATGCTGCGCGCGCCCGGCTGCATCGGGATGGTCAGTCGCGCATCCGCCGCTTCGTGGACAGGGTCAGGCACGCCTGCGGATTCGCGGCCGAACAGAAGAATGTCGGCATCGGCGAAGCCGAAATCGGTGTAGGCGGTCGCGGCTCTGGTCGACAGCAGCACCAGCCGCCGCGCTTCGCCTCGGCGCCAGTGCTCGAAGGCTTGCCAGTCGACATGCCGGGTCAGCGCCGCCATTTCGAGATAGTCCATGCCGGCCCGTTTCAGCGCCCGGTCGGAGAGCGGGAAGCCGGCCGGTTCGATGATGTCGACGCCGAGACCGAGGCAAGCCGCGAAGCGCAGGATTGTCCCGGTGTTGCCGGCGATATCCGGCTGGTAGAGCGCGATGCGGAGACGGTTGTTCATTTCCGCATCCTTCTAATAAGTGGCAGATCGGCCACAACAGGTTCGCGGTTTTGGAAATTTCTGGACCGGCGGGTGGTCATTTTCTGCGAAGTCGGTTATACGCCGGGCATTGTCAACCCGAACCGATGGAGGGGTAATTCATGATGATCATGCACATCCAGCGCCCCTCATGTGGGCTTGCCAGCCTGCCGGCGGTTTCGGTTCGACGATTCTCCTGACCTTTTAGATTTCGATCGCACCGATTCTTAGCCGAAACCCTTTTTCGGTCTTCGAAGGAATCCTGCGATGTTTTTCAAGCTGTCGAAGGGGCTGAACGCCCCGCCTGAGCACGCCGCTGTTCAACCCCCGCCTTTCGCTGGCCATTCACCTGCGAACAGGCCGGATTTTCTTCCCTATTTTCACATGGAGGACGGACCGATGTTCGATCCCTGCAAAATTCCCGGTTCAAGAAACCTGCACGAGCGCAGGATGGCGACCTGGGCGCTTTTGGTTGGCGAAACCTACTCGTCGGCGGTTCACGCCGAAACCCGCCGGCGCCCACATCGCGGCATGCTGCCGGACGTCGATTTCTCGCGCGCGGTTCCCGACCGCAGCCGGCCGTCGCTGGTGCGCCGGATCATCAGGCTGATCCGCCCTGGCGCAAAAACCGGCGCGAAACTCCGGGTCGTCGACACAGCGCTGTCAGGATCGTCAAACGAGCCTGTCGGCGAAAAGCCCGCGACATCCTATATTGCGCGAAGCAGGATCGGCGGCCCGGGTGATTCCGGGACGCCGGTCCTTGCTGCCACGCGAACCATGACGCCATGCGCTCCCAGGACGCTACGCACTCCCGCGCGGCGTGAGCGAAAACGAGCATGTGAGTACCAAGACAATGTTCCGCTGGTTTGAAACAAGGCTCGATCCGTTCCCTGCCGAGGAGCCGGTCGAGCCGCCGAAGACGCTGATCGCCTTCTGCGTCCACTATACGCGCGGCGCGTGGCCCTACATCGCAATCGATGCGATGCTGGTGACGGCTATCGCCCTTGCCGAGGTGTGGATGTTCGGCTTCATGGGCCGGATCGTCGACTGGCTGTCGGTGCAGAATCGCGAGACATTCCTGCAGACCGAGGGCTGGAAGCTCGCAGGCATGGCTTTCATCGTGGTTTTCGCGCTGCCGGCGACGGTCTGGTTCCATGCGCTCCTCAACCAGCAGACGCTGATGGGCAACTATCCGATGCGTATCCGCTGGCAGGTGCATCGCTATCTGCTCAAGCAGTCGATGGCCTTCTACCAGGACGAGTTCGCCGGACGCATCGCGACCAAGCTGATGCAGACGGCGCTCGCCGTGCGCGAATGCGTCATAAAGCTCATCGACGTGCTCAATTATGTCGTGGTCTATTTCCTCGGCATGCTGTTGATTGTCGGCTCGGCCGACTGGCGGCTGGCGGCACCGCTTGCCGTCTGGCTTGCCGGCTATGTCTTGCTGCTGCGCTATTTCATCCCGCGATTGGGCAAGGTCGGCGAGGAGCAGGCCAACGCGCGCTCGACCATGACCGGCCGCGTCGTCGACAGCTACTCCAACATCCAGACGGTCAAGCTGTTCTCGCATGCGCGGCGCGAGGCGTCCTTCGCCCGGGAAGGCATGGCCGGCTTTCTCGATACGGTCTACCGGTCGATGCGGCTGGTGACGCAGCTCTACGGCCTGCTCTACGTCCTCAACTCACTGCTGTTGTTTTCGGTCACTGCGATCTCGCTGTGGCTGTGGCTCGGCCAGGTGGTGACGATCGGCGCCGTCGCCCTGGTCATCGGCCTCGTGCTTCGGCTCTGGGGCATGTCGCAGTGGATCATGTGGGAGATGTCCACCCTGTTCGAGAATATCGGCACGGTGCAGGACGGCATCAGCTCGATCTCGCTGCCGCGCGTCGTCGAAGACAGGCCGGGCGCCAAGGACATTGTCGTGACCAAGGGCGAGATCCGTTTCGAGGACATCCGCTTCCACTACGGCAAGCAGAAAGGCATGATCGAACGCCTGTCGCTGACGGTGAAGCCGGGCGAAAAGGTCGGCATCGTCGGCCGCTCGGGCGCCGGCAAGTCGACGCTGGTCAACCTTCTGTTGCGCTTCTACGACCTTGAAAGCGGCAGGATCCTGATCGACGGCCAGGAAATCGCGGCGGTGACGCAGGATTCGCTGCGCGCCCAGATCGCCATGGTCACGCAGGATACCTCGCTGCTGCATCGCTCGGTGCGCGAGAACATCCTTTATGGCCGACCGGACGCCAGCAACGAGATGCTGGTCGAGGCAGCACGCCGCGCCGAGGCGCTTGATTTCATATCAAGGCTTTCGGACGCCAGTGGCCGCACCGGTTTCGATGCGCATGTCGGCGATCGCGGCGTCAAATTGTCCGGCGGCCAGCGCCAACGCATCGCGATTGCCCGTGTCATGCTGAAGGACGCACCGATCCTCATCCTCGACGAGGCGACGTCTGCGCTGGATTCAGAGGCCGAGGCGGCAATCCAGGAGAACCTTTACAAGCTTATGCAAGGCAAGACCGTCATCGCCATCGCGCACCGGCTCTCGACCATCGCGGCGATGGACCGGCTCGTCGTCATGGACAAGGGCCGCCTCATCGAGGAGGGTTCGCATGAGCAACTCGTCGCCAGCGGCGGGCTCTATGCGCAGCTTTGGCAGCGTCAGTCGGGCGGCTTCCTGCTCGACGAGGGTGCGGCCGCCAACGATGCCATTGTGAAGGGTCAAGCAGCGGAATGATGGGCAGCGGAATGATGGGCCGCAGAATGATGGCACCAGAATGATGGCCGCCGAATGATGATTGCCGTCTATCGCTGGTTCGAGAACTGGGTTTATCCGTTCAGGGAGCCCGCGGACCTTCGGCCACCGGTCAGCGTCAGCGGTTTCCTCTGGCACTATGTCGGCCAGGCGAAGGTCGCCTTCTTCGCCATGCTTGTCATCGGCGGCATTGCGCCGCTGGTCGAGGCTGGGCTGTTCTACTTCGTCGGCAGGCTGGTCGACATTCTCGACCAGATCCCCGGCGAGCGCAGCTGGGACGCGCTGTGGACTGCCGCCGGCCCCGAACTTGTCTTCATGGCCGCCGTGGTGCTGGTCATCCGCACTATCGTCGTCGGCCTGGCGGCGCTGGTCGACGAGCAGACGATCACCCCCGGCTTCTACAATCTGGTGCGCTGGCAGGCGCACCGCCATGTCTCGCGCCAGTCCTACAACTTCTTCCAGAACGATTTCGCCGGCCGCATCGCAACAAAAGTCTGGCAGGCCGGGCAGGCGACCGGCGATTTGATGCAAAGCTTCATCGAGGTCGTCTGGTTCATGGTCGTCTATACGGTGACGACGCTGGTGCTGGTCGCCGGCCTCGACTTGCGGCTGGCGGCGCTGGTGGTGATCTGGATCACCGCCTTCGGCTGGCTGGCCAGGCGCTATCTGCCGGCGATCCGCAAGCATGCCGAGCAAACCGCAGAGGCCGGTTCGATGATCACCGGCCGCTTTGTCGATTCCTACTCGAACGTGCAGACGCTGAAGCTGTTCTCCGCCGATGGCGACGACCGATACATCAGGAGCGGCTTCAATATCTATCTCGATGCGCTGCGCCCGTTCACCCGCAGGCTGACCGGCGTGCGCATGGCGCTGACGACGCTGTCGGGGATCATGATCACCGCGATCGCCTGTTTTGCCGTCTATCTCTGGATCGAAGGCTCGATCACCGTCGGCGCCGTCGCCTTCACGCTGTCGCTGGTGTTGCGGCTCAATATGCTGCTCGGCCGGCTGATGATGCAGCTCAACAGCATCCTGCGGAATCTCGGCGTGCTGGAAAACTCGAAGGCGCTGATCTCGCAGCCGCTCGGCCTGACCGATACGCCCGACGCCAAGGAGCTTGTCGTGACCGGCGGCCGGATCGAAGTGAACAATGTCGAGTTCCACTACGGCAAGGGATTCGGCGTGCTCAACGGCATCGATCTTGTCGTGCGGCCGGGCGAGAAGGTTGGACTGGTCGGGCCGTCCGGCGCCGGCAAGACGACGCTGGCCAATCTGATCCTACGCCTCTACGACCTCGAGGGCGGCAAGATCACCATCGACGGCCAGGACGTCTCGAAGGTGACGCAGAATTCGCTGCGTGCCAACATCGGCGTCGTCAGCCAGGATACCGCGCTTTTCCACCGTTCCTTGCGCGACAACATCAAGCTCGGCATGCCGGAAGCAACCGACGCCGAGGTTATCGCGGCCGCGAAGAAGGCCGAGGCGCACGACTTCATCCTCGACTTACGCGACAATCGCGATCGCCAGGGCTATGAGGCCTTTGTCGGCGAGCGCGGCGTGAAATTGTCTGGCGGCCAGCGCCAGCGCGTGGCGATCGCCCGCGTCTTCCTCAAGGACGCGCCGATCCTGATACTCGACGAGGCGACGTCGGCGCTCGATTCCGACATCGAGGCGGCCATCCAGGAAAACCTGGCGCGGCTGATGGAGAACAAGACGGTCATCGCCATCGCGCACCGGCTGTCGACCATCGCCGCGCTCGATCGCCTGGTGGTGCTCGACGACGGCCGCATCGTCGAGCAAGGCACGCATGACGAACTGGTGGCGCTCGACGGACTCTATGCGCGGCTGTGGAAGAGGCAGTCCGGCGGCTTCCTGTTCAACGAGGAGAGCGTGCTGGAGGAGACGCGGCCGGCGGAGTAGGGCCAGATTTCAGCAAAAACCGGAGTGAATCATGTCGGTGCGAATGCCATCGAATTTCGGACGGCCGGGGGCGCAGGAGAGCGCGCTCGACCTGCTCGGCCATGAAATCCTCGGCGAAAAGGCGGCGGCGCTCGGCCGCGCCGGCCGACGCGTGGATGAGACGCTAGCGAGATTGCGAGAGCATGGCGACGATGGCGAACATCGCGCCAAGCTGCTCAAGGACGCGGCCGAGGCCGTCCACGCCTATTTCATCCAGCGCGAATTGTGCGGCTTGCGCAAGCACGACGCAGTGATCCGGGAATACAACATCCCCAAAGCCGTGCTGGCCAGGCTCGGCGCGAAATAGACAATGGTGTTGAAATCTGATGGTACCGAAGACGAATACCGAACTCGACCGTTCCAGAAGTTCGGGTGCGGGCGCATTATGGCGCTAGTCTTGAGGACAATCAGCGCTAATACGTCTAAAGACTTCAAAGGTTTAGCGGCCAATCGGTCTTCTGCCAGGCGGCAAAAGGTCGGCGTCACTCCGGCAAACCGGCGAACCGCATGTGTTCGATCCAGCGCTCGAGGCTGGGAGCGGCCCACATCTTCTCCCACTGCTTGCGTTGTTTGCTGATGGAGTCGCCAGGCGAGTCATTGAGGAAAACCGCAAGCGCTTCCTTTGCCTCCCTCCCGTTTCCCAGGCAGGCGTGGATCCCCGCAAGCATTCGATGAGCGCCGCTCGGCATTCTGGCCATTTTCCGCATCGCCGTCAGCGCAGCCTCGCAATCGTTCTTTTCCCACAGCGCCCAGCCCATGTCCCAGTGGTACCAGTCAGGATGGAAAGGATCGATGCCCTTGGCCTGCTCGATCCGATCGATCGCTTCGTCGATTCGGCCGGCAAAGATCAGCGGGGACGCACTGCCGGCTAGGATATTCGAGGCGCTGGGATTCAGCGCAATCGCCTGATCGTACCGAGCAATGGCCTGCTCGATCTCTCCGGCTTCGGTATGAATTTTGGCGCGGACATAGTGCGCGTTGGCATCGTCCGGAGCGAGCAGGATTGCCTTGTCCGCGTATTCGGCGCCGCGCTTCAACGCCTCGTCGGGGTTGTTCTCCTGCTTGTGCCAGAATAGCGCGTCATTGCGATAGGCAAAGGCCATCCCGATATAGCCGTACTGGGAGTCTGGATCCGCTTCGACCGCCTTGAGGCTGAACTGCCGTAGCAGCTCGTTCCCCGCGGCAGAGAAGTCCTTGTCGGTCTCGGCAAACCCCATCTGGACATAGCTCAGTGCGCTGACCTGCGCGGCGTCGCTCTGTGGCAGCGGGCGCTCGATCCTGCGCCCGACCCGATCCGCAAGCGTGCGGATGATCTCCTCCTGGACGACGAAAAGATCGCCAATCTCGCGGTTGTAGGTGTTGGCCCAGACATGCGATCCGTCATGCGCGTTCAGCAACTGGGCCGTCACTTTCAGCCGGTTTCCGATCTTCTGCTGGCTGCCTTCGAGCAGGTAGTCGACGCCGAGCTCATCTCCAATCTGCCTGGCGTCGACCGGCTGGTCGCGGTACCTGAAGCTCGAGTTCCGGGCGATGACGGCATAAGTCTTGCTCCGCGCCAACTCAGTGATGATGCCCTCAGCGACGGCATCGCTGAGATAACCCTTGTCCGCACCGGTACTGAAGTCGTCGAAGGCAAGGATCGCAATCCTCGGCATGTCGCTCGAAGGAACCGGAGCGACTCGCCAAGTCTCCATGCCGTAGTATGCGCCAATGGCTGCCGCAACGAGAACGAGTGCGGCAAAAATGAAGCCGCGTCGCGAGAATCGTGTCCTGCCTGGTTCCCGGCCGGCCGCGGCGTTTGGCTCCGCCGCGTCCGATGGATCGGCGTTCAGCCGGTAGCCTCTCTTCGGAAGGGTTTGCACGATCATGTGCTTGTCGTCTCCCAATGCGCGGCGAATATCGGCAATGCATTGGGTGAGACTATCGTCAGTCACGAAGGTATCGGGCCAGACCGCCTGCATCAGCGCATCCTTGGACACGATCTCGCCCGGTCGCGCCGCGAGCGCGGAGAGCACCTCGGCGGACTGGCTGCGAAGATTGACCGCTTTGCCGTCGACGGTTCGGAGTTCTTTGCATTTCGTCAGAAAGACAAAACCGCGAAACGTGATCGTTTCAGCAGATTTCAGATCAATTTCAGGGGCCGTTCGGGACATTTCACCTTCCTGGCGCGCTTCCTAGCTTAGCCCATTCGGCCGCCGCCTCCAAGCGATCCCTGCAGCACCGGATGGAACGGAGGACGAAATGAATCGCACCAAGCTCATCATTGCTCTGGCTCTTCTTTTGGCAGCGCAAACCGCTGCAAACGCAGATTCCCGCACCGCAAGAATCTGTGGCCCTGGTCATGTCAAAGACGTCGCCCCGGACGACGTTCGTCCCAACTCCGGCAGTCACAATGTCGCCAGCCTAATGTCGATGGATGACCGCGCCATGTTCACCGCTATCGCTGTCACAATCCATCTGACCAACCAGGGGACCCTAATCAGGCTCCCCCACGTCAAACCCATGACCTCCATGGCCGAATGCAGAGCTTGGACCCACCAACAGGAGTTCATGCGCGCACTCCCCGGCTATCTCGCCACCTTTCATTACTGCGACTGCGCATCAGAACCGTAATTTTGCAAAGTCTGGCTGTTCACGTTCGGACCGCACCTGACCTCAGCGATATCGCCCGAGCTGCGATTGTTTAACGAGCGAAGGCAGGCGGAGACACGTCGGTGTCAGGATTTCTGCTGTAGCCGGCATTTACAGTGCAGCCAAATTGCCAATGCCCGGCGCGGTCGCGCGACAAGCGGACCTTCGTGCGATCCGACCTCTTTGGCGGCAGGCGCTCTCGGGTGGCCCGAAATTTGGTGCCGTAAGGCGGCAAAGATGATATCTTAGCGGCAGCTAATATTTTGGTCGAGGGGACGACCATGCAAAGGAGGACCGACCATGAAGCCGCATTCTCTCAGCGCTCGCCGGATTGGCGTGCTTTTGTTCTCCCTGTGTGCTTTCGGGTTGATGACGTCAGCCTCAATGCCCGCAGACAGCAAATTCGCTGTCGAGCCGGTGGTTGAGAAAAAGGTGAAGGAACTGCCCTCCGGACCGTTGTACTGGCGGCTGGAAAATTTCCCAACGTTGGCGAAGGCCCAAAGCGCTGCCGGCCCGACCTCGCTTGCGGCGGAGGTCGCAGGCAAGGTCTGGCTGTTCACGCTTGGACCGAAGGATGCCTCTACGCCCGGCGCAACCAAGGTCGTCGAGATCGGTCCCCTTCCGCCGATCAGCGCGAGCGAGTATTTGCTGCGCGTCAACCGCGCCGGTGGAGCACCCGGTGCCAAGTCGGCGATCCATACGCATCCGGGACCGGAGGCCTTCTATGTGCTGGCCGGCAAGCTCGGCCAGAGGACGCCCCACGGCGTGACCTATGCTGAAGCCGGCACGACCATGACCGGACATGGGGCCAACACGCCGATGGAGGTGTTCAGCGCCGGCACAACCGATCTCGACGAGCTGGCCATCTTCGTGGTCGACGCCAATCAGCCGTTCTCGTCGCCGGCCAGCCTCGACTGAGGCGACATTTCCCGGGGTGGCGCGAATGTTCGGGACGAGCCGAGACGGCACCCCAGCGAAGATCCGCAAGATTCCAGAAAATTTTGGATCTTCGCTTACACGCATCATCGAATGGCAGTTTTGGTCCTCAATCCTGCTACAGATGACAATTCCTGGTACTTCCGCTCTCCACCAAAGCAGTTGTGGCCTCGGGTACCAAGCGTCAGATTTTCACCACTAGTTCGACCATGATCTTTTCCGAAAACCGGTTCCGGTTTTCGCTGACGCGGACCTTCGGTTCGTGATGGCCTACTCGAGCCATTCGGTGATGAAACTGCCGTTTTCGTGGATGTCGGTGGTCTCCAGCGGGCCTGGGCCGAGATTGGTGAATTTGTGCGGCGTGTTCGGCGGCACGATCAGGATCTGGCCGGCCGACGCCTCGATCTGCCGGTCGCCGACGGTGAACAGGCCGGTGCCCGTGCGGATGATGAAAATCTCGCAATAGGGATGCATGTGCAGCCGCGGGCCGCCGCCGATCTCCGGCAGATGGTTGAAGATCAGGCAGCTTCTGGAGCCGTAGGCGCCGCACTGCAGTTCGCCCTGCCAATGGTCGGGCGAGCGGTCGGGCGTCCTGGCCCATTTGTCGCGGTCGATGACATGCGCCATGAGCCGAGGATAGACCGAGGCTGGGTCTCCTGTCGAGACAACGCAGGCGCCGGCTTTGCCATTGTTTTCCTGTGGTTTCGCCGTCTTCGTCGCCACGCCGTCCGCCGTCGAATTGCGTCCCCGCGACAATCTGCCCTTGTGCCTTCACCCGTCTGGACAAAAACGGGCTTCACGCATAAACCGAAGGCCAATTGCCGGAGGAATTCGCTAGCCTGTTCGCCATGCGCTGTCGGGTTGGCGTGAAAGAGCGGGGAACAAGCCTCGGCCACCGGCACGGAAGAGGCGAAAGGATCAGGCACCCGTGAGCGCAACCGACATCCAGGATCCCAACCGTCGTGATTTTCTCTACGTCGCCACGGGCATGGCCGCGGTGGTCGGCGCGGGTGCCGTCGCCTGGCCGTTCATCGACCAGATGCGCCCGGATGCCTCGACGCTGGCGCTGGCCTCGGTAGAGGTCGACGTCTCCTCGCTGACGCCGGGAACGTCGCTTGTCGTGAAATGGCGCGGCAAGCCGGTGGTGGTGCGCAATCGCACCGAACAAGAGATGAAGGACGGCGAGGCGGTCAATCTGGCCGAGCTCAAGGATCCGCTCGCCCGCAACGCCAATCTGCCGGCCGATGCGCCGGCGACCGACGCCAACCGTACCACGCCGGGCAAGGAGGCCTGGATGGTGATGGTCCAGGTCTGCACCCATCTCGGCTGCATTCCGCTCGGCCAGGAAGGCGAGTTCGGCGGCTGGTTCTGCCCGTGCCACGGTTCGACATACGACACCGCCGGCCGCGTCCGCGGCGGGCCGGCGCCGGAGAACATGTCGGTGCCGGTATTCCAGTTCATTTCCGACACCAAGATCCGTATCGGCTGAGGCGAGGGGACATTTCGATGAGCGAGGGACACTCGACCTATACGCCCAAGACCGGTATCGGACGCTGGGTCGACGCCCGCATGCCGCTGCCGCGGCTGGTCTATGACAGCTTCGTCGCCTATCCGGTGCCGCGCAACCTCAATTATGCGTGGACCTTCGGCGGTATCCTGGCGCTCATGCTGGGGGCGCAGATGCTGACCGGCATCGTGCTGGCCATGCACTACGCGGCGGACAGCAGTCTCGCCTTCGATTCGGTCGAGAAGATCATGCGCGACGTGAATTCGGGCTGGCTGCTGCGCTATCTGCATTCGAACGGCGCGTCGTTCTTCTTCGTCGCCGTCTACATCCACATCTTCCGCGGCCTCTATTACGGCTCCTACAAAGCGCCGCGCGAGCTTCTGTGGATCCTCGGCTGCATCATCTATCTCCTGATGATGGCGACAGGCTTCATGGGCTATGTGCTGCCCTGGGGACAGATGTCGTTCTGGGGCGCGACCGTCATCACCGGCTTCTTCACCGCCATTCCGCTGGTCGGCGAATGGATCCAGCAGCTTCTGCTCGGCGGCTTCGCTGTCGACAACCCGACGCTGAACCGTTTCTTTTCACTGCACTATCTGCTGCCGTTCATGATCGCCGGCGTCGTTGTGCTGCATATATGGGCGCTGCATGTGGTCGGCCAGTCGAACCCGACCGGCATCGAGGTCAAATCGAAGACCGATACCGTCGCCTTCACCCCTTACGCGACCATCAAGGACGCGTTCGGGATGCTGGTGTTCCTGTTCATCTTCGCCTATTTCGTCTTCTACCTGCCGAACTTTCTCGGCCATCCGGACAATTACGTCGTCGCCGACCCGCTGAAGACGCCGGCCCACATCGTGCCGGAATGGTACTTCCTGCCGTTCTACGCGATCCTGCGCGCCATCACCTTCAATATCGGGCCGATCAACTCCAAGCTCGGTGGCGTGCTCGCGATGTTCGGCTCCATCGCCATGCTGTTCCTGGTGCCGTGGCTCGACACCTCGAAGGTGCGCTCGGCAGTCTACCGGCCCTGGTACAAGCTGTTCTTCTGGCTGTTCGTGATCGACGCCGTCCTGCTTGGCTGGCTGGGCTCGCAGCCGGCTGAAGGCAGCTATGTCTTCATGGCGCAGATGGCGACATTGTTCTACTTCGCCTTCTTCCTGGTCGTGCTGCCGGTGCTGGGCCTGGTCGAGAAGCCGCGGCGATTGCCGAACTCGATCACCGAGGCAGTTCTCGAGAAGAACAAGGGTGGCGGTGGCGGGCATCCGGCTCGCGCGACAGCCGCGCCGGAAACCAAGGGCTGAGCATGACGCCGAAAAGTGGAGACCGGTTTTCGGACAAGATCATGCTCAAGACGACGACAGCGCGCCAGAGAATCTCAAGGGGATTTGGTATGAAGACGATTCTCACCTCGCTGGCGCTGCTCGGCCTTGTGCTGGCAGGCACCGCGGCCGCGACCACCGGGGCGATCGCCCAGGAGGAGGCGCACAGCGAAGCCGCGCCGACGCATTTCCCGATACACCAGCCGAAGGAGATGGACTGGAGCTTCGCCGGGCCTTTCGGCACCTACGACAGGGCGCAGTTGCAGCGCGGGCTGAAAGTCTTCAAGGAAGTTTGCGCCACCTGCCATTCGATGAAATTGGTGGCGTTTCGCACGCTGGAAGACCTTGGCTATTCGGAAGCGCAGGTCAAGGCGCTGGCCGCCGAGTACACGATCAACGACGGTCCCAACGATGCCGGCGACATGTTCGAGCGTCCCGGCATACCGTCCGACCATTTCCCGGCGCCGTTTCCCAACGACCAGGCAGCAGCGGCCGCCAATGGCGGGGCTGCGCCGCCCGATATGTCGCTGCTGGCCAAGGCGCGCGGCGTCACGCGCGGTTTTCCGCAATTCGTCTTCGACATCTTCACGCAATACGCCCAGGGCGGTCCCGACTACATCCACTCGCTGCTGACCGGCTATGACGAGCAGCCGCCGGCGGGCATGGAGATACCGGAAGGCACCCACTACAATCCGTACTTCATAGCCGGCGTCTCGCTGAAGATGCCCAACCCGCTTTCCGACGATCAGGTGACCTATGACGACGGCTCGCCGCAGACGGTCGACCAGTATTCCCGCGACGTGTCGGCCTTCCTGATGTGGGCAGCCGAGCCGCATCTGGAAGCCCGCAAGAAAACCGGCTT
This sequence comes from Mesorhizobium sp. WSM4820, assembly GCF_055811075.1. Classification (NCBI taxonomy): domain Bacteria; kingdom Pseudomonadati; phylum Pseudomonadota; class Alphaproteobacteria; order Hyphomicrobiales; family Phyllobacteriaceae; genus Mesorhizobium; species Mesorhizobium sp. WSM4820. The sequence continues at coordinate 351,854 of NZ_JBVVQN010000003.1, forward strand.
TCGCGTGCTGGTCTTCCTGTTGCTGTTCGGTGCGCTGGTCTATCTGACCAAGCGCAAGGTGTGGGCCGGCGTGGCGCACTGAGCTACGGAAAACCACGAGATCAAAAGGGCGTCGAAGGGCGCCCTTTTTGCATGTCTAAGGACTGCCTCCGAAGACCGCCTCCGAAGGTAGCCGGCTCCGGTCCTTTGCCGGACAATTTTCTTCCAGGCGCCACATCGCGGTAGCCGTCGGCGGCCGCGCCGGGTTACGATCGGCCGAAATTCCCTTTCATGTCTTCAAGTCGGACGAACGCCCGGAGAGCCGCCCCATGAAACCTTCGCTCGAAGACACGCTGGTTGCCGCGATCCGCACCATTCCGGACTATCCGAAGCCGGGCATCCTGTTTCGCGACATCACCACGCTGCTAAGCAATGCGCGCGCCTTCCGCCGCGCCATCGACGAGCTGGTGCATCCCTATGCCGGCCAGAAGGTCGACAAGATCGCCGGCATCGAGGCGCGTGGTTTCATCCTTGGCGGCGCCGTCGCCCACCAGCTCTCGGCCGGCTTCGTGCCGATCCGCAAGAAGGGCAAGCTGCCTTACGAAACGGTGCGCGTCGCCTACAGCCTCGAATACGGGCTGGACGAGATGGAGATGCACAGGGATGGCGTGTCTCCGGGTGAGAAGGTGATCCTCGTCGACGATTTGATCGCCACCGGCGGCACGGCAGAGGCAGCGGTCAAGCTGCTGCGGCAGATCGGCGCCGACATCCTCGCCGCCTGCTTCGTCATCGACCTGCCGGATCTCGGTGGTCGCGAGAAGCTCGAGGCGCTCGGCGTGCCGGTCAGGACGCTGATCGGGTTCGAAGGGCATTGAAGTGCTCTTTCCTTCTCCCCTTGTGGGAGAAGGTGGCCTCGCGAAGCGAGGTCGGACGAGGGGTGTTCCAGCTTGGCACCCCGCGCTCCGGCCAGCACCCCTCATCCGTCTTGTCGCTTCGCGACAATCCACCTTCTCCCACAAGGGGAGAAGGGAAAACGGCGCCTCACCCCACCTTCACCAGCACGGCGCTTTCGAACTCGATGACCTTGTCGCCGGTCGAATCGAAAGCTTCCGAGCGCAGCGTCAGCACTCGCCAGCCCGGCCGCGATGCGATGGGGCGGTGGGCAAGCGCGGTGCGGGTGAAGGTCACGGTTTCTCCGGCATAGACGGGTTTTAGCCATTTGAGGTTCTTGAAGCCGGGCGAGGGGCCGAATTCGGGGGCGGGCCCAGCGCCGGCCCAGCGGGCGCCTTCCGCCGCCACGCCGGTCTCGAGGTTCAGCTTCATCCAGGTTGCAGCTGTGTGCCAGCCGGAGGCGCACAGGCCGCCGAACACGCTGTTCTTCGCCGCCTCTTCGTCGAGATGGAATATCTGCGGATCGTATTTCCTGGCGAACGCCTTGATCGCCTCGGGCTCGAATCTATGCGAGCCGAGGGTGACGGTGACGCCGATGCAGAAGAACTCGTCCAATGTCATGAGCGGCCCTGTGCGGCATCACGGGCGAGGAACATGACCGTGTTCTCGAGTTCGAAGACGCCTTCGCCACGCTGGTTGAAAAGCTCGCTGCGCAAAGTGACGAGGCCGAGCTGCGGCTTGGACCTGGACAGACGCTTGGCAAGGACGGTGGTGCTGCCGCTCAAGATGTCGCCGGCCAGCACCGGCCTCTTCCACCGGACCTGGTCGACACCAGGGGCGCCTTGCGAGGTCGAGTCCAGCAGGAAGGCGTCGCACAGCATGCGCATGAACATCGCGCAGGTGTGCCAGCCGGAGGCCGCCAGCCCGCCAAGGATGCTGGCCCTGCCCGCCGCCTCGTCGAGATGCATCGGCTGCGCATCGAACTCTTGCGCGAATTCGATGATCTCGGCCGCACTCACCAGCTTCGTGCCGAGGTCGAGCGAGGCGCCCTCGACGAAATCCTCATAGGCCCAAGTCTTTTCGTTCTTTCCGGTCATGGTCTGGAATCCGGTTCAAGATTGTACGATCGACACGGATCGGGTTTCCCGGATGCAGGCGGGGCGGTCAAGTCATTTCTGGTGCGCCAGGCCATCACGCTCAACGGGAATGGAAGCTCCGAAGCCTCTACAGCCAGCCGCGGCGGCGGAAATACCAGAAGGGCAGGATCGCTGAGAGGATCATCAAGCCAATGGCGAAAGGATAGCCGAAGTTCCAGGTCAGTTCAGGCATGACGTTGAAATTCATGCCGTAGATCGAGGCGACCAGCGTCGGCGGCAGGAAGATGACCGCGGCGACGGAAAAGATCTTGATGATGGCGTTCTGCTCGATCGAGATCATGCCGAGCGTCGCGTCGAGCAGGAAGTTGATCTTCTGCGACAGGAAGGTGGCGTGGTCGGCGAGCGACAGCACATCGCGCGACAAGGTCTTGATGCGCGCGCGGATGTCCTTGCTCATCTTGGTCTGGGTCGAGGCGTGGGTGAGGAAGCCGGCGAGCCGCTGCAGCGAGATCAGGCTGTCGCGGATCGAGGAGGCGATGTCCTCCTTGCGGCCGATGGCTTTCAGCAATTCCTGAAAATCGCGATTGCGCTTCGACGCCTTGGTCGAGCTTGGCTGGAAGATGTCGCGCGAGATCGCCTCGATGTCGCGGCCGGCGCGCTCCAGAATGTCGGCGAGGCGGTCGACGATCGCCTCCAGCAGGCCGATCAGGATGGTGTCGCCGCTGGTGCAGCCGGTCGCCACCTTCTCGGCGCGCTGCGGAAACGTCTTGAAGGCCTTCGGTTCGTGGTAGCGCACGGTGATCAGCCTGTTGCCGGCCAGCACGAAGGTGACCGGCGACATCAGGGGATCGTCGGCCTCGGTCTGGGCCGGCAGAATGGCGGTCATGAAATAGGCGCCGTCCTCGACATAGAGGCGGCTCGAAATCTCGATCTCCTCCATCTCCTCGCGCGTCGGAATGGCAACGCCGAGCCAGGCCTCGATGGCCGCTTCCTCTTCCTTTGTCGGGCTCACAAGATCGGCCCAGACGACCTGGTCGCTGTTTGCCAGGAGATCGTCGGCAAGGCGCAGGCGATCATTGTCCACGACGAATGCCTTGATCATCGCCGGGTCTCCGTTGCTGAGGCCAAAAGGATAGGTTGGAGCGGGCGCGTCGTTTCGGATTGCACGCGCTTTCGACGAAAGCAGGGCCGGTGCAGACGCCCCTTAGACCGGGCGTTGCGGGCAGTCAAGCCGCGCCGGAACGGCTCTTCCTTCTCCCCTTGTGGGAGAAGGTGGCCTCGCGAAGCGAGGTCGGATGACGGGTGTTCCAGCTTGGCACCAGAGAAGGAAGAAGGCGCCGTCGGTCAGCTCAGGTGTTGAACTTGAACAGCATGATGTCGCCGTCCTGGACGACATACTCCTTGCCTTCGTCGCGCGCCTTGCCGGCTTCCTTGGCCGCCACTTCGCCGCCCAGCGTGACGAAGTCGTTGTAGGCGATGGTCTGGGCGCGGATGAAGCCGCGCTCGAAATCGGTGTGGATGACGCCTGCAGCCTGCGGCGCCTTGGCGCCCTTGTGCACGGTCCAGGCGCGCGTCTCCTTCGGCCCGACGGTGAAATAGGTGATGAGTTGCAGCAGCTCGTAGCCGGCGCGGATGACCTTGTTCAGGCCGGGCTCGTCGAGCCCCAGGGTCGCCAAAAATTCCATTTCCTCTTCGTCGCTGAGTTGCGCGACCTCGGCCTCGATCGCCGCCGAAATCACCACGGTGCGGGCACCCTGCGCGGCAGCCATCTGTTCGACCGCTTTGGTGTGTGCGTTGCCGGTGGCAGCATCGGCCTCGGCGACATTGCAGACATAGAGCACGGGGTGCGATGTCAGCAGGTTCAGCCCCTGCAGGATGCGCAGATCCTCCGCGGAGATGTTTTTGAGCAGGATGCGGGCCGGCTTGCCGGCCTGCAGGAGCTCAAGGGCGGCTTCCATCATCGGAAGCACGGTCAGCGCCTCCTTGTCCTTGCCGGAAGCGCGCTTGCGGAACTGCACGATGCGGCGCTCGAGGCTGTCGAGATCGGCGAGCATCAGCTCGGTCTCGACGGTCTCGGCGTCGGCGACGGGATCGATGCGGCCCTCGACATGGGTGATGTCGTCATCCTCGAAGCAGCGCAGCACATGGACGATGGCGTCGACCTCGCGGATATTGGCCAGGAACTGGTTGCCCAGCCCTTCGCCTTTCGAGGCGCCGCGCACCAGGCCGGCGATGTCGACGAACGAGATGCGGGTGGGGATGATCTCCTTCGACTTGCCGATCGCCGCGATTTTTTGCAGGCGCGGGTCGGGCACCGCCACTTCGCCGGTGTTCGGTTCGATGGTGCAGAACGGATAGTTGGCGGCCTGCGCCGCCGCCGTTCTGGTCAGCGCGTTGAAAAGCGTCGACTTGCCGACGTTGGGCAAGCCAACGATGCCGCATTTGAAACCCATTTTTATCCGGTCCTATCGGGAAATCGTAATTTGATGAGGGCTATGGGCGAAACGGGTGACGGACGTCAAGCCCTGCAGCCCCGATCCTGGCCAGGCTCAATCCTTGCCGCCAAACAGCTTCTTCAGCATGGCGGCCATCGGGCCGGTTTCGGGCAGCTTGGCCGCCGGCTGCTGCGGCCGCGCCTGGCGAACGTGGCTTTGTGCTTTCGGCGCCTTGGGTGGTGGGCGGTCGTCGTCGCCCGTCGGCGTGAGCTTGTCGCGCAAGGCCAGCGTCACGCGATTCATGAAGGAATTGTCGTCGCCCTTGGCAAGCAGTCCGGCATCGTCGGCGATGGTGTCGAGCAGCACGTCCAGCCACTCGCGGTCGGCTTTGGCGAAATCGCCAAGCACATGGCCATGCACCATTTCCTTGACGCCAGGGTGGCTGACGCCAATGCGCACACGGCGGAAATCCTTCCCGACATGCTGGTCTATCGAGCGGATACCGTTGTGGCCACCGGAACCGCCGCCGACTTTTACCCGCACCTTGCCGGCGGCAAGGTCGATCTCGTCATAAAAGACGGTCAGCGCCGAAGCGTCGAGCTTGTAGAAGCGCAGGGCCTCGCCGACCGACTGGCCGGACAGGTTCATGAAGGTCTGCGGCTTGATCAGGATGATTTTTTCGCCGGCAAGCGTGCCTTCGGCGATCAGGCCCTGGAACTTTTTCGACCAGGGCGAAAAGGAATGGCGGCGGGCGATTGCGTCCGCCGCCATGAAGCCGACATTGTGCCGATTGTTGGCGTATTTCGCGCCCGGATTGCCGAGGCCTGCAAACAGCAGCATCGTCACCTCCGAGCGGAAAGGATTACTTCTCTTCGTCGGCAGGAGCCGCTTCGGGTTCAGCCGCTTCGACCGTCTCTTCAGCCTCCGGCTTCATCGCCGCGGAGCCGGCAATTGTCGCGACGGTGAAGTCGCGGTCGGAGATCACCGGCTTGACGCCGGCCGGCAGCTTGACCGCCGAGATGTGGATCGAATCGCCGATATCGGTGCCGGTGAGATCGACGGTGATGAATTCCGGGATCGCATTGGCCGGGCAGTGGAACTCGACCTCGTGACGCACGATGTTGAGCACGCCGCCGCGCTTGATGCCGGGCGACTTGTCCTCGTTGATGAAGTGGACCGGCACGTCGACATTGACTTCGGTGTCCTTGCCGATACGCAGGAAGTCGACATGGACCGGAAAATCCTTGACCGGGTCGAGCTGGTAGTCCTTCGGCAGGACCTGGATCTTCTTGCCGTCGACATCGATCGTGGCGATCGTGGTCAGGAACCCGCCGCCATGGATCTTGTAGTAGATGTCCTTGTAGGTCAGCGCAATCGCCAGGGGAGGCTGCTTGTCGCCGTAGATTACTGCAGGCACTTTACCGTTGCGGCGAACTGCACGGGCGGACCCCTTACCGACCTGTTCGCGCGCTTCGGCCTTGAGCTCGTAAGAAGCTTGGCTCATGGCATTTCCTTTCGCGTTGTTCTGGAGCGTTCGCGGCCGGCGAGATGCCTGGGCCGTAAACGTCGAAAGCCGTCATGGCCCTACATGATCTGGTCCAAAATCTATTTGGGATCACGTGAGGCCGGACAGCCTTCCGCCGCGTTGCCTCCAAGGGTGTCTACGCGGGTGGCGGCTCTATAGCGGAAGGTGGGGCGGGGTGCAAGCCAAAGGCGGGTGGCGAACGCGGGTGGGCAGTGTCTCGCTTTTGAGTTTCGTGCTTGCTCCCGCATTTGCAAAATATTGGGGTTGTGTCCTGAAAGCCGACCGCAATCGACCAGTATCAGATCGGGAACAGGTGTGCGGAAAACAACGCAGCGGCATACAGCCCGACGCCGAAGGACAGATGAGTGATGAGGCCGCGCAGACGCGCGGTGCTCGGATTGTGCGTTTTCGAGGCTGCAATTCCGGCTCCAAAGGCTGGCTGCATTATGAAAAACGGGGCAACGACAGTGGACATACCGACAACAAGGGCGGGAAGCAATGTCGGGTCTCGTGCCCAGTCGAGGCCCCATACTGCCATCAGCAATGCAGCAAAGACGATGCCGATCGCGTAATGCGCGACCCAGCCAACAGGCGTTTCGCCGCGAATTCGGGGCGCCTGCGCGATATTCGCATGTGCGAAACGTCCTCGCGGAAAGTGGCCGATCCAGCGGCCGACCCAGCCATAATCAAGCGGCGGAATCGCCAACGTTCGTTTCAGGAACAATCCCCAAAGATCCATCACCGCCGTCGCCCCCGTTCCGATCGCGGCTGCGCGGACAACGAACTCCAACTGCTCGTTCATTTTTTTGCTCCTGCCTTGTCCATGCTTCCTGTCACGGCGCCAGACACTAGCCGTTTCAAATAAAACGTTCAATGTATTGATTGATCGTTTGATTATTGTATCATGCGATATGAAAAACGCAGATGTCCATCATCCGATCTTTGACGAAATAGCCGATCTCGCCCGCACGCTGGGGCATGCATACCGGCTGGTTCTTCTGCGCCACATTGCCGACGGCGAACTGGCCGTGGAGCAGCTGACGCAACTTTCCGGCATCGCCATGGCCAACACCTCGCAGCATCTTCAACAGCTCAAGCGGGCCGGCTTGGTGCAGACCCGGCGAGACGGGAAACGCGTGCTTTATCGTTTGGCCGATGGTCCAATCGAAAACGTGCTTGGGGCCCTGCGCAGCCTTGCGAACCACAGGCGCGGGCAAATCCGCGAGCTTATCGATGACACTATGAGCCGGCCGGACAGGCTGGAGAGCATCTCGCGCGAGGAACTGGCGCGCCGCATGCGGGACGACGAAGTCGTGCTGCTCGACGTCCGGCCGCAAGAGGAATACGCGGCCGGGCATTTGCCGGGTGCGATCAACATTCCCGTGGGTGAGTTGGAAGAGCGACTTGCAGAGCTTCCACGACAGAAGGTCATCGTCGCCTATTGTCGTGGTGTCCAGTGCATTCTTTCTGCTGACGCGCTGGCAATCCTGAGGGCGCGAGGCTGGGCCTCACGCCGGTTCGAAGGCGGCTTTCCCGAGTGGCTGACCCCAAGCCTTGATGTCGACGGCATGAACTACGAAAGCGGCTGACAGAGCCGAAGCCGGCGTCGCCGGGGCAAGCCAACTCAAGGTTCACCCGATAGTGGTTCCAGCTTCGAGCTTCCTCGCCTCCTTCATGTTCGGCAAAAAAACCGTCAGCAGCCCAAGCAGCGGCAAATACGAGCAGACCTGAAAGACGAAGTCGATGCCTTTCATATCGGCGACGACGCCGAGCACGGCGGCGGCGATGCCGCCCATGCCAAAGGCGAAGCCGAAGAAGATGCCGGCGATCATGCCGACGCGGCCGGGCACCAGTTCCTGGGCGAAGACGACGATGTTCGAGAAGGCCGAGGACAGGATCAGGCCGATCAGCACGGTCAGGATCATCGTCCATTCGAAATTGGCGTAGGGCAGGGCCAGCGTAAACGGCAGCACGCCGACGATCGAGAACCAGATCATCGGCTTCTGTCCGTAGCGGTCGCCGAACGGGCCGCCGAGCAGGATGCCCAGCGCCGAGGCGCCGAGGAACAGGAACAGCATGACCTGCGACATCTGCACCGAAACGCCGAATTTATCGATGGCGTAGAAGGTGTAGTAACTGGCGAGGCTGGCAACGTAGGCGTTCTTTGTCAGCACCAGCAAGGTCAGCACCGCCAGCGCGCCGATCACCTTGCGGCGCGGGAAGGGCGAGACGAAGCCTGCCGCCTTGCGGTTGGCGAGCGAGGCGCGCAGCCGGCTGTACCAGCCGCCGACCCGCCACAGCACGATGATGCCGATCAGCGATCCGGCGGCGAACCACGCTATGCTGGTCTGGCCGAACGGCACGACGATGAAGGCGGCGAGCAGCGGCCCGATGGCCTGGCCGAGATTGCCGCCGACCTGGAACAGCGATTGCGCCAGGCCGAACCTGCCGCCCGAGGCGAAGCGGGCGATGCGCGACGATTCCGGGTGGAAGATCGCAGAGCCGATGCCGATCAGCGACGCGCCGATCAGCAGCAGCCAATAATGTCCGGCATAGGCCAGCACGATCAGGCCGATCAGTGAGGACGCCATGCCATAGGGCAGCGAGTAGGGCATCGGCCGCTTGTCGGTGACCATGCCGATCAGCGGCTGCAGCAATGACGCCGTCACCTGGAAGGTGAAGGTCAAAAGACCGATCTGCCAGAAATCGAGATGGTAATTGTCCTTCAGCAGCGGATAGATGGCCGACAGCAGCGACTGCATGATGTCGTTGACACAATGGCAAAAGCTCACCGCAAGGATGACGGTGAAGGCCGTCGCTTGCGCCGAAGTGTGGCTGGCCGTCGCCGGCGTGGCGGCGGAGGTGGCTGTCGTATCGGTCAACGCAGGCTCCATGGTCTTTTTGGCGGACGCTCCCGCAGGCGGGCCTTATGGCCCCGCTGCCTTATAAGTTACTTGCCGGGCGACTTCTTTCGTGGTTTGGTCCAATAGTTTCGCGAGTGGGCCAATAGCCAATGCCGCATGGCAAAGAAATCTTCAAAGCGGGCGACACCGATCTCGGCCAGTTCACCGATCTCGGGCTGTTGCGCCGCTGGCAATGGCTGGAGCAGGCTGTCGGGCCGGCGGTGGCCCTGCCGACCGAATTTCCCGACGGCTACCACGTGCCGCAGCACCGTCACAGCCGCAGTCAATTGCTGCATGCGCTTGTCGGCGTCGTGCTGGTGACGACGCGGCATGGGCGCTGGATGGTGCCGCCCGATCATGCGATGTGGATTCCTGCCGGCACCGAGCATTCCGTCGAGATGCTTGGCGACGTCAGCATGCGATCGGTCTATGTGATGCCGGACGCCATTGCCGGGCTGCCGGATGGCTTGCGCGTCGTCGGCATCACCGATCTGATGCACAGCCTCATCGTGGAATCGGAAAAGCTGCCGCAGGGCGCCGAGTTGGAGGGGCGCGGCGGGCTGATCATGAGCCTGCTGCTGCATGAAATCCCGAACCTGCCGGAACGGCCGCTCGGCCTGCCTTTTCCTTCGGATCCAAGGCTTGCAGCACTGTGCCGGCGCTTCGTCGCAGCACCCTCGCCGCACGCGACGATCGACGAATGGGCCGATATTGTCGGCATGAGCCGGCGTTCCTTCACCCGCGCCTTTCATCGCCAGACCGGACTGTCGTTGTCGACATGGCGCCAGCAGGCCTGCCTGTTCGCGGCCTTGCCGCGGCTGGCGGACGGCGAGCCGATCACAAGGGTAGCACTCGACCTCGGCTATGACAGCGTGCCGGCCTTCATCACCATGTTCAAGCGCATGCTGGGGGCATCGCCGCGCGGCTATATGCGCGGCTCTAGGGACAACATCAGGGTGTCGAACGCTAGCGCATGACCCCGAACCTTTTCGGAGAGGATCATGCGCAAAATCAAGGTGCTACAGCGTCCTTTGCGCGTCTCTGGACGCGCGGCGCTGTATCGCGGGCAGATTTCAGTCGAACAGGCTCGACACCGACTCTTCGGTCGCCGTGCGCGAGATCGCCTCACCCATCAGGTCGGCGATGGAGACGACGCGGATGTTGCTGGCGTCGAGCACCGCCTGGGTCGGCTGGATGGAATCGGTGATGACCAGTTCCTGCAGCTTCGAGGCGCCGATGCGTGCGATGGCGCCGCCGGACAGAACGCCATGGGTGGTGTAGGCGGTGACGCTGGTGGCGCCGGCGGCAAGCAGCGCATCGGCCGCATTGCACAAGGTACCGCCCGAATCGATGATGTCGTCGATCAGCAGGCAATCCTTGCCGCGCACGTCGCCGATGACGTTCATGACTTCCGATTCGCCAGGGCGCTCGCGACGCTTGTCGACAATGGCAAGCTGGGCGTCGATGCGCTTGGCGAGCGCGCGGGCACGGACTACGCCGCCGACATCCGGCGACACGACCATGACATTGGCAAGGCGCTTGTATTTCGCCTTCACATCGCGGGCCATGACCGGCACCGAGAACAGATTGTCGGTCGGGATGTCGAAAAAGCCCTGGATCTGGCCGGCGTGGAGATCCAGCGTCAAGACGCGATCGACCCCGGCCCGCGTGATCATGTTGGCGACCAGCTTGGCCGAGATCGGCGTGCGGCCCGAGGCGCGGCGGTCTTGCCTTGCATAGCCGAAATAGGGAATGACCGCCGTGATGCGCTTGGCCGACGAGCGCATGAAGGCATCGATCATGATGAGCAGTTCCATCAGGTGATCGTTGGTCGGGAACGAGGTGGACTGCAGGATGAAGACATCCTCGCCACGCACATTCTCCTGTATTTCGACGAAGATTTCCTGATCGGCGAAGCGCCTGACGCTGGCTTTGCCCAGCGGAATGTTGAGATAGCGGGCGACCGCTTCGGCCAGCACCCTGTTGGAATTGCCCGCGAAAAGCTTCATGCACCGTTCCTGGTGAAGTATGGAGACTCTGGCAGACTCTCTTGAGCCCCTTAGTCGGGGCTTTTAGCGGCCCGTGCCGGTATTGCAAGCGTCGTGATCGGAATCCGCCGGCTAATCTCAATAAACGTCGACGGCGAGGGAAGCCGGCAACATGTCAGCCCGCCGGTCAGCCCGCTTGGCCGCCAAGCCATGTGGCAAACTGGTCGATCGTCTGGTCGGCGATCGATTGCATGGTCTCCGGCGCGACTGCAGCCCAGCCTTCGCCATCATTGACCGAGGGCGCCTTCTGCTGGCCGTTGATGCGATGCAGCCGGTTGCCTGCCGGGTCATAGACGTCCCAGACATAGATGACGGTGGTATCCTTGCCTTCCGACATCGTCGAGAAATAGCCTTTCAGCACATGCGTCGGGGTCTGTCCGGCGCTTCCTGCCAAGGTGATGCCGCGCTGCTTGGCTCGCGTCTGAAGCGCCGCGGTCAGCGGTGTCGCGGCTTCCACCGAGGCGCCGACGATCGGCGCCACCTGCAGGCGGGTGCGTGCGATGACGGCGGCGCTCTTTGCCGGCAGCTCGGTTGCGGGCTGTGCCGTCGCGGAAGGCTGTGTTGTTGCGGAAGGCTGGGCGGTGGCTGCAGGTGCGGTCGGCGTTGCAGCCGTGCCGCTTCCGGCCGTTGGCACGGTCTGTGTCGACTGCGGGGCGATGGCCGAGGGTTCGAGAACGTCCTTCGCGTTGGTGCAGGCGGCCAGCGTCAGCGCCGCGAGCAATGACACGGTCGTCGCATGCGATCGCCTCATTTGCCTCAAAACTCCCTGGCGATGAACGCCTCTTTGCATTCTTACCATTATGGATTCATTGCACAATCAAGTCGAGATCATGGCGGGACAGCGGCTTCGGCTGCGATTCAGTCGTCAGATAGGTGCGGCCAAGCGTCATTGCCGTCTCGGTTTCGGAGTCCATGATGATCATATGGGCGAACAGCGTCATGTTCGGCGCGATCGGTTCGGGATTGCCCTGATAGAACATCGGCATGTCCATCCATGATGGGGTGAAGCGGGCGCCGAGCGAATAGCCGCAGGCGTTGAGCCGGTGCTTGGTCAAATTGTGGGTTTCGAGCGTGCGGGCATGCGCGTCGAACACGTCGCCGAAGGTATTTCCGGGCGTCATCGCCTTTTCGACCGCCAGAAGTGCGGCGCGCGCCGCATCGAACAGTTCCTGGTGACGTTTCGACACCTTGCCGGTCAGCACCGTGCGCATCATCGCCGCATGGTAATGGTGGAAGACGCCGGCCCATTCGAGCGTCAGCTGGTCATTCTTGCTCAGCTTGCGGCGGCCAGCCTTGTAACGGCAAAGCAGTGCGTCCACGCCGGAGCCGATGATGAACTCGTTGGCCGGATAGTCGCCGCCGCCGGCAAATATCGCGCCCTGCATGGCGGCAAGGATCAAGGCTTCGTCGCCACCCTGCTTGATCAGCGGCAGGGCCGCGTCCAGAGCGTCGTCGGCGAGATTTGCGGCCTTTTCCACCTTGGCGATTTCGGCAGGGCTCTTGAACAGACGCAGCCGGCTGACGATGCCGGACGCGTCGGCGATCTGGCCAAAGGTCTGCAATTGCTCGTCCAGGCGCCGGCCATTGTAGGCGGTCAGCCCGTGGGTGTCGTATTCGACGCCGATGCGGGCGCCGAGCAGGTCGAGGTCGTTGAGCAGATTGCGCAGGTCGATCGCCGGATTGGCGCCGTCGCGGTCGGTCCACAGCACGATGTTGTCGATGATCGAGGTGTGGCGCGCCTGGCGCAGATCGGCCGAGCGCGTGAGCAGGATCATCGAGCCGTCTGCCTTCACCACCAGGCACTGGAAGAAGCAGAAGCCGAACGTATCGTAGCCGGTCAGCCAGTACATGCTCTCCTGCGCAAACAAAAGGACGGCATCGAGCTTCTTCTCGGCGATCTCGATCATCAGCCGATCGCGCCGCGCGTCAAATTCCGACCGTTCGAAATGCAGCGCCATTATTCTGTCTCCAAAACGATTGCCGAAATCTGCCGCCCGTAATCCGGCTCCTTGCGATGGGTGCTGCGCCGGTAGGAATAGAACAGATCCTCCTCGGCGTAGGTGCAGCGGCCGAGCCCATCGGCGGTGACGCCGGCCCGGGTCAGCCGATCGACCGTATAGCGGTTGAGGTCGAACATTGCATGTTCCGGCTTCGCCGAAGGCGCGAAATAGCTGATATTGTCGGCATCTGCCTCGACAAAACGAGCGATGAATTCCGGGCCGACTTCATAGTTTTCCGGGCCGATGGACGGGCCGAGAACCGCAACGATGCGCTCGCGCCGGGCGCCGAGGCTTTCCATCGCCGCAATGGTGTTTTCCAGCACGCCTGACAAGGCGCCCTTCCAGCCGGCATGGGCTGCGCCGACGATTCGCGCCTCGGTATCGGCGAACAGCACCGGTCCGCAATCGGCCGTCGAGGCGCCCACCGCAATGCCCGGCCGGTCGGTGACGACGGCGTCGGCCTTCGGCCGCTCGCCGGAAAAAGGCTCCCTGGCGATGACGACGTCGGGCGAATGGATCTGGTGGGCGGTCAACAGATGTCTTGACGGCACGCCCATCCAGTCGGCGACGCGGCGGCGGTTCTCGGCGACCTGCGTCTGGTCGTCGCTCGAGCCGGTGCCGATGTTGAGGCCCTGATAGATGCCGCTGGAGACGCCGCCGACGCGGGTGAAATAGCCGTGGCGAATGCCTTGCGCATGCGCTTTCTCCAGCAAGGGCGACCGAACGGGATCCGGTTTGGTCTGATTCAGCATGGCTGCGTTGTTGTCCGTGAGAGCGGTTTCGTCAAGCGACAGTCGAAAAGATGGCGACAGTCCAACGGCGACAGTCGGAAGGTGGGAGAGTGGGAGAGGCGGCAGTGAAAAGTCAATCCGCCGTTGCAAAGGGTGGAACGGCGATGCCGGCAGGCAGGACAGCAAGCACCTTGAACAGGTCGCCCATGGCTTGCGGGCCGGCGAGGCGTTCGACCTCGCCGGCAATCTTTTCGCGCGCCGCCTCATTGGCATTGGCGCCGAGCTGGCCGGCGCGTTCGAGAAGCCCCATTTCCACCAGGAATTCGCCTTGCGTGGAGAGATGGGCATCGAGGCCATGCGCCCGCACAACCGCGGCAAGGGCGGCGAAATCGACATGGGCGGTGAGATCGGCTTCGCCCGGATTGGCCAGCACATCTTCGTGATCGTGCTTGCGCAAGGCCTGCAAGGTGTCGCCGATCCCTGGCTGGAGGTAGCCATAGTCGAGGAACAGGCCGGCGCCGCCGAGCCCGGCCAAGCGCTCGGCGATGGTCGCCATCAGCGCGGCTCGGGCCGGCGCGACCTCGATGATCGCGCCCTGTGGCGCGTTTTCAGCATCGTCCGGCAACAGCGTTGGATCGACCGAGCCGGCGCCGGCGAAGACGTGCAATTCGTCGGCGCCGTCGAGGCCGATCATCCGTTCGCGCCAGCCTGTTCCGGCGCGGACGAACTGGCGGATCGGCACCGCGTCGAACAATTCGTTGCCGACGATGAAAAGCGGGGTCTGCGGCAAGGTGTCGATGCTTTCGTGCCAGCCGATCGCGGCCGGCGTGGCGGCAAGCGTTTGCCTTTGGACATCGGCCAGTCGCGGACTGGTCTCGATCATGGCGAACGACGCACCGGCGGTCAGCGCCGGATCGAGCCGCGCAAGCGTGCGCAGCATGTCCTTCATCAGCGTGCCGCGGCCGGGGCCGATCTCGGCGATGGTGGCCGGCATCGGCCGGCCGGTCGCCAGCCAGGCTTCGTAGAGCCAGACGGCGATCAGCTCGCCGAACATCTGGCTGATCTCCGGTGCGGTGACGAAGTCGCCGGCAGCCCCGAACGGCTCGCGCGTCGTATAGTAGCCGTCCAGCGGATCGAACAGGCAAAGCGCCATGTAGTGGTTGACGGGGATCGGCCCCGCCGCACCGATCAGCTCGACGATTCGGGTTTTCAGCCGCGTCATACCGGCTGTGGCTGTGTTACCGCCCTAGGGCGACGTGCGTCCATTTGGAAAGTACGCCCTGGCACTTTGATTCTACGCATCGTGCTTCCCCAAAATCGATTCCGATTTTTGGCCCGATGCGGCAGCGGTCGCCATCGCCCAGATGCCGGCCAGCAGCATCGGCAGCGACAGCACCATGCCCATCGTCAGCCAGTTGGTGCCGAGGAGGTAGCCGAGCTGCTGGTCGGGCTCGCGGAAGAATTCGACAAAGATGCGCGAGAGACCGTAACCGGCGATGAAGGCGCCGCCGACGAAGCGCGGCGTCTTCAGCTTGAGCCTGGAATGGGTGATGAAGCGCAGGACCAGGAACAGCACCAGGCCTTCGAGCAGCGCCTCGTAGAGCTGGCTCGGATGGCGCGCAAATGGCCCGCCATTGGGGAATTCGACCGCCCATGGCACCTCGGTCGGGCTGCCCCAGAGTTCGGAGTTGATGAAATTCGCCATGCGGACGAGGCCAAGGCCGACCGGCACGCCGGCCGCCACCACGTCGAACAGCGACCATGTGCGGATGCCGCGCGACCAGGAAAACAGCGTCATGGCGAGAATGACGCCGAGCAGCCCGCCATGGAACGACATGCCGCCCTGCCAGACGGCAAGGATATCGAACGGTTGAGCGATGTAGCGCGGCAGGTCGTAGAACAGCACGTAGCCGACACGCCCGCCAAGCACCACGCCGATAGCCGCCCAGACGATGAAGTCGTCGAGATCCTCGGGCTTCATGGGCACAGTGCCGTCGGGCCAGAGCCTAGCATTGGTGACGAGCCGCTTGGCATACCACCAGGCGAAGAGAATGCCGACGATGTAGCCGACGCCATACCAATGCACTGCCAGCGGCCCGATCTGGACGATGACCGGGTCGATATTGGGGAAGGGCAGGGCGGCCAGCGGCAGCATAAGATACTCGCTCAACAGGATCTCCCGGTTGCGATCACGTTCGGGCGCGGACCATGCGGCAGGGTTTTGGCCCGGTCAAGGCGACGCTGGCGCGGCAAATACGGCTTCGGGAAGCAGGCTGATCGTGCCGGTACTGCCGCCTCACAGCTTGGTCCCGGCCAATGCCCTGTATTTGGCCTCCAGGCGGTCAAGCACGTCTTCCGCAGGCTTCACCCGCCCTGCGTCGGCATCGCCAATGCCCTTGGCGAGCGCGGCGTCGCGTGCGGCAAGACGCTGGTCCAAATTCACACTGAAAGCCATTGCAGTCCCGGTCGGAATGCTCTTCCTTGGATTGGTACCAGCTATGGCTTGCGAGACTAGGTCAAATTGCATCGACTTGATGACGCAGCAGCCTCAACGTTCTTGCATTCCGCGTCGCGCGCCACTACGTCAAATCGAGCAAGCGAGGATTTGCCATGTCGACCGGACCGAACCGCATTCTCGATGAATTCGCCAAGCTGATGACCGACGCTGCCGGTGCCGCGCAAGGCGTGCGCCGCGAAGTGGAAACCGCCTTCAAGGGGCAGGCCGAGCGTGTTCTCAACTCGATGGACCTGGTGCAGCGCGAAGAATTCGAGGCCGCCCGCGACATGGCGGTAAAAGCCAGGGAAGAAAACACCCGTCTCGCTGCGCGCATCGAGACGCTTGAGGCAAAGCTCGCCGATCTGACCGGGCAGGCCGCGCCTGCGGCTGCGGCGAAGCCCAGACCAAAAAAATAACGTTAAACTTTTCCACAAAGCACAATCGCAAAAAGCGCTTTGTCGTGAATCGCTTACCGGCATTGCGTGAATCTTTGTGACAGCGGCTTTCCACATGCGAATGACGCAGTGCGAAAAATTGGGCTGGTCACGCGACTCCCGATCAATAGACTGAATTTGTTGCATGATTCGGAGCAGGATCATGCGCCGGGCGGTGGGGTCCGGTCTGGGGTCTTTGTGCGTTGACGAAGTCCCGGCCGTCCGAGTTCTAGACAAAATTGTTCGTTGTGGGTGCCCCGCCGGCCGAGGCGAAGGAACGACAGGAAGCATTCATGGAACTTCTCGAACTCGAATTCTCGCGCGAAATCCATCCGGTGGATGTTATCGAGCAGGTGGCGCACAACAACGACTGGTCCTTCGAACGGGCCGGCGACGACGAGATTTCGATTTCGGTTGCCGGAAGCTGGACCGACTACCACGTCTCATTTTCCTGGATGGAGGATTTCGAGGCGCTGCATCTGGCCTGCGCTTTCGACATCAAGGTGCCGGAGGCGCGCGCGCTCGAAGTGATGCGGCTGCTTTCGCTGATCAACGAGCAGATGCTGTTCGGCCATTTCGACCTCTGGGAGCAGGAGGGCGCGATCATGTTCCGCCAGTCGCTGCTGCTCGCCGGCGGGGTCGAGCCGTCGAGCCAGCAGGTCGAGGTGCTGCTGTCGTCGGCGCTGGAAGCCTGCGAATGCTACTTCCAGGCGTTCCAGTTCGTCGTCTGGTCGGGAACCTCGGCCAAGGATGCGCTGGCCGGCGTCCTGTTCGAGACCTACGGAAACGCCTGAGCCAGGTCCTGATTCTCCATGAGTTCGAGCAGCCAGCGCAAGCCAGAGATCAGCTTCGCCGATTTCGACCGTGTCGACATTCGCGCCGGCACGATCGTCGAGGCCGAGCCGTTTCCCGAGGCGCGCAAGCCGTCGATCAAGCTGAAGATCGATTTCGGCGCTGACATCGGAGTGAAGAAATCGTCGGCGCAGATCACCAAATACTATGCGCCCGAGACGCTGATCGGCCGGCAGGTGTTCGCGGTGGTCAATTTTCCGCCGCGGCAGATCGGCCCCTTCATGTCGGAAGTGCTGACGCTTGGCTTTCCCGACGAGGAGGGTGCGGTCGTCCTCGGTGCGATCGAACGCAGAGTGCCTGACGGCGGCCGACTGTTCTAGCTTCGTCACCGAAGCCGACGCGCAGACTTTCCGTGGCCGTTCCTGGGTTTAATCTCAAACGCATCGAGCGCGCCATTCTGATGCGAGCTCCACCGATCTCCCACGAAAAATGGTTGCGCTCTGGGTGCGAGCAATTGTTTGAACTCGACCATCGGCACGAGGATGAAGCGCGTGGTTTCCCCAAAGTCGTGATCACCAGAACCTCGGCGACAACATCGATTGAGCTTTCGTTGCGGGCGGCCATATGATCGTTTTTCAGTCGAAGAGCCCTTGAGAGATTAGATGGTTTGGACCACCCCAAACGGATTAGTCGACAGTCCAACGGCCCAGGCTTATTGTTTTGACGCGGCATCTGTCGGGCTGTGCCGCCAATTCTCGGGAGGATACGATGGTTCGATTGCTGACTGCGATTTTCGCTGTGCTTTCCCTTTGCCTCTTTTCGTGGTCGTCCGCCAACGCTGACCCCGTCGACGATCAAGTGAAAGCCGCTTACGTGGCCTGGGACGCTGCTTTCAACAAAGCAGACGCAAAGGCGGTTGCGGCCTTCTACACCGACGACGCGATCTTCTTGCCCGCCACCCATGACGTCATCAAGGCACCGGACGGGGTCGAGAAATTCTTTGGCGGCCTCTTCGGCATGGGAGTGACAGGCCACAAGCTCGAACTGATCGAAGCAGGAGGTGACGGCAACCTGCTGTTTGGCACGGCGAAATGGTCGGCCAAGGGCAAAGACGCCAATGGTGCGGATCAGCCGTGGGCCGGGGTGGCAACCCACGTCTTCGAAAAGCAGGCAGATGGCAGCCTGAAACTCCGGCTGCACACCTTCAACTGATCAACGGCGTTCTTGCTTCCGACGGGAGGGGTGCGCTACCGGGTCGCTGCCTCAGCTAGCGCAGTCACGATCCAGACGGACGCCAAGAGCTGCACACTGGCGCAAGTAATTGAAATCGATCAGCGCCTCCGCTTGCCTGTTTTCGGCAAAGCGTTCCGGATGAACCTGCGGAGTAAGTGCGGCCCGCCGCCGCCTCAACCCAACAAGTTCTTCACCGAAGGGGCCGCTCGCAGGTCACGAAATGGATCCTCGGGTCTGCGCGCCGGCGTTGCCGCCGCTTCGCCCGTGGATGACGAAGGTGGTGTCAGTTTTCGCTGGGTGCCCAGCGCCTCTCCAACCGTCTCCAGGAACATCTCCGCGCAGGCCTTCCAGCTATAGCGCATTGCCCGTTGGCGCGCTTCGGCGCGGTCGACATCGAGCGCGGCGAGCGCGGCCTCACGCAAATCGTTCGATACGGCTCCGCCGACGCCGTCGCCGACAATGTCGATCGGCCCGGTCACCGGATAGGCTGCGACCGGCGTGCCGCTGGCCAGCGCCTCGATGATGACATTGCCGAACGTGTCGGTGCGGCTGGGAAAAATGAAGACATCGGCCGAGGCATAGATTTCGGCCAGTTCGTCGTTCGGGCGGTGGCCAAGGAAATGGGCATCGGGGTATCTCGCCTTGAGCCTCGCCAACTCCGGTCCCTCGCCGACGACCACCTTGCTGCCGGGCAAATCCAGGTCGAGGAAGGCGGCCAGGTTCTTTTCGATCGCGACGCGGCCGACGCAGAGGAAGATCGGTCGCTTGAGCCCCATATCCTTTTTCTTGTCCGGCCGGAAATGGTCGGTATCGACGCCCCGCGTCCATGGCCTGAGCTTGGTGAAGCCGCGCGCCGCCAGATCGTCCGCCAGAGACTGGGTGGCGACCAGCGTGCCTTGTCCGGAATTGTGGAAATCGCGAAGCCAGCGATAGGCCCAGGCTTCCGGTATGGGCAGCCGCGCGCTCAGATATTCCGGGAAGCGCGTGTGATAGCTTGTCGTGAACGGCCGGCCGGCCTTGCGGCAATAGCGCCACGCCATCATACCGAGCGGCCCCTCGGTGACGATATGGATATGATCGGCGTTGCGCGCTTCGATCAGGCGCGCGACGCGGCCTGGCGTCGTCAGCGCCAGCCGGATGTCCGGGTAGGTCGGCAGCGGCAAGGTGCGAAAGATATTCGGGGTCAGGAAGTCCGTCTCGACGTCAAAGGACTTCAGGGTTTCTGAAAGCCGTTCCAGCGTATGGACAACGCCGTTGACTTGCGGGCGCCAGGCGTCGGTCACCATCAGGATGCGCATAGCAGGCCTTTGCTTGAAAGGTCGTCGGTTTCCTTGATGCGGGGCCGCAAGGCCGAATCAATCAGGATCACGCGCTTCATGCGCGCTCTTCAGCATGGTTTCATGACGGGCCGATGAAGGCAGTACGTCCAATTGGACGCACGTCGCGTGGGTTCTATGTGTAGAGCGTACTTTGTGCATCCAAGGACGCACGTCGCTCTAATCAGGCCGGAACCTTGATGACGGCGCGCAAGCCGCCGAGCGGGCTCTTGTCGAGCATGATGTCGCCGCCATGGCTGCGGGCAATGTCGCGTGCGATGGCAAGGCCAAGGCCGGTGCCGCTGGCATCGAGGTTGCGGGCTTCATCAAGCCGCACGAAAGGCTTGAACACGTGCTCGCGCTTTTCAGGCGGAATGCCCGGACCGTCGTCGTCGATGGTGACGAGCAGCGAGCCGCGGCCGTGGTTGGCGTTGATCTCAACCGTCTTGGCATAACGGAAGGCGTTGCCGACGACATTGGACAACAGCCGGGCAAAGGCGTGGGGCCGCACATGCACATTTGGATCGCCGGCGAGCGAGGTCGACAGTTTGCGCTTGCGCAGCGTCGCCTCCTCGCCGAGCTTGTCGAAATAGGCTTCAAGGTTGAAACGGCCGGCGTCTTCCGTTGCCTCGCCGCGGGCAAAGGCGAGATAGCCTTCCAGCATGGACTGCATGTCGTCGATGTCCTGGCCGAGCGCCTCGGTGTCGGCCTTGGTCCCGGTCAGCGCAAGCTGCAGCTTGAAGCGCGTGAGGATGGTCCTCAGATCGTGACTGACGCCGCTCAGCATGGCGGTGCGCTGTTCGAGCTGGCGTTCGATGCGTTCGCGCATCTGGATGAAGGCAAAGCCGGCGCGGCGAACCTCCTCGGCGCCGCGCGGACGGAAATCGAGCGGCATCGGCCGGCCCTTGCCGAAACTTTCGGCGGCCTCGGCCAGCGTCAGGATCGGCCGGATCTGGTTGCGCAGGAACGGGATGGCAATCATCAGCAGCACCAGCGAGGTGCCGACCATCCAGATCAGGAAAATGTGCGTGTTCGAGGCATAGGCCTGGCTGCGGCGCACGAAGGCGCGCAGCACCTTGCCTTCGAGCTGGACGCGGACCTCAATGATATTGGAATTGCCGACCGTATCGATCCAGAACGGACGGTTGATCTGATGGGTGATCTCGGACGAGAGAATTTCGTCGAGGATCGAGAAGAACGGCTTTGGACCGGGCGCCGGCAGCGGATCGGGCGGCAGCAAGTCGATCTTCAGCTGCATGCGATCCTGCGCGATGCGGATGATGTTGGCGTAGTCGGCGTCGTGCGGATAGGTTTCCACCAGGTCGACGATCGCGGCAATGTCGCGGACCGTGGCCTGCGACAGGCGCTGTGTCACGGTCTGCCAGTGGCGTTCCATGAAGACAAAGGCGAGGACCGATTGCAGCAGGATCATCGGCGCGATGACGATGATCAGCGAGCGGGCATAGAGCCGCTTCGGCATGTAAAGCGAAACCAGGCGCCAGAACCGTTTCCAGGCAAGCGGCACGGCCTTCAGTGCCCGCCTGGCGCGAGCGCTCAAGCCGCGATCTCCCGGCCGTTCCAGTTGCGTGGTCGCCATTCGCCCTTTTGCTCATCCGCAGCCACTCGACAAGGGGCTGCGGGCGGCAGTCTATTCCACGCTGAGCCGATACCCAATACCGCGCACGGTCTGCAGCCAGACCGGATTGGACGGATCGCGCTCGATCTTGCGGCGCAGCCTGTTGATCTGGACGTCGATGGTGCGCTCGCCGACTTCGGATTCGTCGCCGACAAGTTCATGACGCGGTATCGTTTCGCCGGCCCGGGCCGCGAAGATCGCCAGGATCTCCTGCTCGCGGTCGGTCAGCTTCAAAGCCTCGCCGCCGCGCTTGAGCTCCCGCCTGGCGATCTGGAACGTGTAAGGCCCGAAAACCAGCTGCTCGACCTTGGGCGTCGTTGCAGGACCGCCGCGGCGCAGGATGTTGTTGATGCGCAGGATCAATTCGCGGGGATCGAAAGGCTTCGGCAGATAGTCGTCGGCGCCGGCCTCGAGCCCGGTGATCCGGCTGTCGGTCTCGGACAGCGCGGTAAGCATCAGGATCGGCACGTTCTTGGTTGCCCGCAACGCCTTGGCGAGATCGACGCCGGTTTCGCCCGGCATCATGATATCGAGCACCAGCAGATCGAAATCGAGGCCGGCGAGCTTGCGCCGCGCTTCGCCGGAATTTCCGGCAACGGTGACACGAAAGCCGTTTTCGGTCAGATATTGTTTGAGAAGATTGCGGATACGGGTATCGTCATCAATCACCAGCAGATGCGGCGCATCGTCGTCCGGTGCTGCCGGTTGATCAACCCTTTCAATGGTCTCCATGGCTTTTCCCTGACGTTTTTGCGGGCACAATGTCGATCTGCGCCCTTAGTTCCGGATTGACCATCGCTTCCAGGAAGCGCTCGATCAAGGCGCGTTCGGTGGCTCCGGAATCTTCCAATGCAGCATGGATGCGGCGTGACTGTGGCCGTGCCAGCGCCAGCGCCAGGGCGCGGCCCTTGGCTGTCGGATAGAGCTCGCGCTGGCGGCGGTCGCGCGGACCCTGCAACTGGACGATGTGGTCGGTATCGATTAGTTGCTTGAGCACGCGCGCCAGGCTCTGCTTGGTGATCTTCAGCACGTCGAGGAGTTCGGCGACCGTCAGGCCCGGCCTGCGATTGACGAAATGCAGGACCCGGTGATGGGCGCGGCCGAAACCATAGTCCGACAGGATCTGGTCCGGATCGGAGGTAAAATCGCGATAGGCGAAGAAGAACAGTTCGATGATGGCAAAGTCGATGCCGTCCTCGTCGGTGATCGCCGTCCTGATCGGTTTTCCGGCTGGGTGGCTGCGATCCGTCATCTTTTCTCCGTGCGAAAGGGAAATTATGTCAGTACTATTGACGTAATTTCCCGGCAATGGTAATTTTTGACAAGCTTTTCGGCGGATTGCGAACGAAAAGGCAAGGGAAAGCCGTTTTTCCGGAACTTCCTGTGTTTGCCAGACCTTATATATCCGCCTACGCTTCGAGATAGTGGCCGCCCGGTGCGGCTGACAAGAAACGCGCAACGATAATGTGCGGGCGGCCGCCCGCGGGAGGTTACCATGGCATCCGTTCCCTTTGACCAAATGGACGGCTTTATCTGGATGAACGGCGAGTTCGTCCAATGGGCCGACGCCAAGATCCACGTGCTGACCCATGGCCTGCACTACGCCAGCGCGGTATTCGAGGGCGAACGCGCCTATGGCGGCGAGATTTTCAAGCTGACCGACCACAGCGAGCGCCTGCACGAATCGGCACGCCTGCTCGGCTTCAAGATTCCTTATTCGGTTGCCGAGATCGACGACGCCTGCCGCACGCTGTTGAAGAAGCAGGGTTTTCAGGATGCCTATGTCCGGCCGATCGCCTGGCGCGGCAGCGAACAGATGGGCGTCTCGGCGCAAAACAGCCGGATCAACTGCGCCATCGCCATCTGGCAGTGGCCCAGCTATTTCGATCCGGCACAGAAGCTGAAGGGCATCCGCCTCGATCTGGCCGAATGGCGCCGCCCCGATCCGCGCACCGCGCCGTCGAAATCGAAGGCTGCCGGCCTCTACATGATCTGCACCATGTCCAAGCATGCCGCCGAAGCCAAAGGCTATGCCGACGCCATGATGCTCGACTGGCGCGGCCAGGTTGCGGAAGCAACCGGCGCCAACATCTTCTTCGTCAAGGACGGCAAGATCCACACACCCACCCCCGATTGCTTCCTCGACGGCATCACCCGCCGTACAGTCATTGGTCTTGCCAAGGATCGCGGCTTCGAGGTGATCGAGCGCACCATCATGCCGGAAGAACTCGAAGGCTTCCAGCAGTGCTTCCTCACCGGAACGGCGGCCGAGGTGACGCCCGTTTCAGAAATCGGTCCATACCGATTCGAGGTGGGCGAAATCGCCAAGACTCTGATGAACGACTATTCTGCAGCCGTTCAACCCAAGCATGCGATTGCCGCAGAATAACGAAAGTCACAACTTTTTTAACAAGTAGGGGCGGTTTTCGGACTGCCCCTTTTATTTAAGCACCTCGGCATTTGACTTTCGTCCAGTTCGGCGTCTCATGATGCTGTCGCCACGGAGGCTGGCAGCTATGGAGGGACTGGTAATATGGACATGAACACGCTTCTTCAGATCATTGTTCAGGTGATTATGGGTGTCATTGGTGGTCAGGCGGTGGGCGCCGCGCTCAAGACAGCGGCAATGGGGCAGCTTACCAAAATCCTCGGCGGCGCCCTTGGCGGCGTCGGCGGTGCGGCCATCCTCGGCAGCCTGCTCGGCGGCGGCACGATCGATCCGGCTGCGGCCGCAGCGGCAACGGGCGGATTGGGCAGCGCGCTGAATGTGCAGAACATCCTCGGCGGTGCTGGTGGTGGCGCCATCCTGACGGCCATCATCGGCGCGGTCATGAACGCGACGAAGAAGTGAGCTTAATGCATGTCGCGCAAAAGCATGCCCTCCAGGGCCTGACCCGTGGTGCGCAGCGGTTTTGCGATAACGACATGCATAAAGACAATAACTTAAAGCGCGTCGCATAAATCCATTCAGCCGCGACGCGCTTTAGCGGTTTCGGGCTTTTGCGTGGGCGGCTTCGGCCGCCCATTTCATTTTGGCGTTGTCGCGACAGCCGGATGCGGTGGACGACGTTCGCATGTGTCTCTAAATCAGAAGCGACACAGCGAAAGGACGATCATGGGTCAGCTCAACGCCGGCATCGTGCCGGTCACGGCCTTCCAGCAAAACTGCACCATCCTCTTCGACATGGACGACAGGCAAGGCGTCGTCGTCGATCCCGGCGGCGACATCGACAAGGTGCTGGCAGTGCTCAAGGACAATGCGATCAACGCCGGCGCGATCTGGATCACGCATGGTCACATCGACCACGCCGGCGGCGCCATGGAGCTGAAGGAGGCGCTCGGCCTCGAGATCATCGGCCCGCATGAGGCCGACCGTCCGTTGCTTGCCAATCTCGAGAAGCAGGCGAAACACTACGGCATCACCGATCCGGTGCGCAATTGCGTGCCCGACCGCTTTCTCGG
Organism: Mesorhizobium sp. WSM4820; assembly: GCF_055811075.1. NCBI lineage: Bacteria > Pseudomonadati > Pseudomonadota > Alphaproteobacteria > Hyphomicrobiales > Phyllobacteriaceae > Mesorhizobium > Mesorhizobium sp. WSM4820. Next base: position 376,833 of record NZ_JBVVQN010000003.1, read on the forward strand.
CGAAGGCGATACCGTCTCGTTCGGCCAGCACGCGTTCGAAGTCTTTCATTGCCCGGGCCACGCGCCCGGCCATGTCGTCTTCTACAATCGTGCTGCGAAGTTCGCCCATGTCGGCGACGTGTTGTTCCGCGGCTCGGTCGGGCGCACCGATCTGCCGGGCGGCGACCACGCCGCGCTGATCGCCTCGATCAAGGACAAGCTTCTGCCGCTCGGCGACGACATCGGCTTCATCTGCGGCCATGGTCCCGGCGGCCGCTTCGGCGAGGAGCGCCGGAGCAACCCCTTCCTGATTTAAACGCGTCGTGGCTGCGGAGCCTCACGCGGCGCGCGTCGGTCTCTCCTTTCCTTATGACGCCGAAAAAAAGCGCTGGCCTTGCGGACAGCGCTTTTTGGGGGGGCAGGGAAGCCTCAGTTCGCGGTGCAGAAATGCTGTTCGCCGTCATAGCCGGTGAACGTGCCGGTGCGGCCGTTGAAAGAGCGATAGCGATCCGAACAATATTCATACCAGCCGCGGGTCCATGGCTCGGCATAGCCGTCATTGTAGACGACCCGCGGTTCCGCGTAGTAGCGGCGCACCGGGGCCGGCCGTGGATAACGACCATAATCGTCATAGCCGGGGTCGTAATAGCTGGGCTGCGGGTTGTTGAGCGCACCAACGATCAGGGCGCCGGCCGCGAGGCCAAGGACGCCTGCCGCGATCGCATCGCCATTGCCACGATGATGGTGCCGGTGGCGCCAGTCACCAGCGCTGGCCGCCGGCAAGGTCGCGAGCGTGCTTGCAACAATTGCGGCGGACAGGACGGCGGTCTTGAAAATTCGGTTCATCTCGGTCTCCTTCGTGCCGGCCCGGGTAATCTGCGGCCCGGGTAATCTGGGGGATGCGGTACGGCTTTACCGAAGATTAATAGGTGACCGTGGCTGAACGGGGGCTGAACGAAATTGGCGGGCTGGGACCAGTCGATTCATCGATCAGGCATGGCGCAAGGCACAAATATCGTATGCTCAACAAGGAGCGGAGCTGCGTCAGCGGATCGTCCGACGCTGTCTCGAACTCGGCTCAGCCGATCGACAGGTTGACGGCTTTCGGACCCTTGCCGCGCTTGTCCGGCTCGGTGTCGAATGTTACCTTCTGCCCATCCTCAAGACCGGGAAGACCCGACGCCTGCACGGCCGAAATATGGACGAAGACATCCTTCGCGCCATCATCCGGCGTGATGAAGCCGAAGCCTTTGGCATGATTGAAGAATTTGACGGTGCCGGTCTGCGGCATGGGAAGCTCCTTTGATCCCATCAAGTCCAGTCTCGGGCCGGCAAATGCCCGAGTGGAAATTTGTCGTTTATTTTAGCGCCATCGGCAAGAGAAAGTTTTGCGAGCAGTGGCTTGCCGCCCTGCCACGAAAAAAGGCGCGACGAAACCGCCGCGCCTTCGAAACTCCGGTCCGGCGCTGAAAGCCGGTTCAAGGCCTTTGGAGCGGCCTCGGGCTCGTTCCTGGCACGTCCGCGCGGACGTGCGCGCGCCGACGATTCAGTCCGCGCGGAGATTGACCGCCTTCGGTCCCTTTCCCATGCGGTCGGGCTCGACATCGAACGTGACCTTCTGGCCATCGACGAGCGTGCGCAGGCCCGAAGCCTCGATCGCGGAGATGTGAACGAACACATCCTTGGCGCCGTCATCTGGCGTGATGAAGCCGAAGCCTTTGGTAGCGTTGAAGAATTTAACGGTGCCGGTCTGGGCCATTGGGGAAACTCCTTCACCCGTGTCAGTCTTTGTGGTTTGCCCGCCGCCTGACGCCGTGGGCAAGTCCCGGTGGTTGCTTCGGCAGTCATGCATTGGCGCATGGTAAAAACCCCCCGCCGAAAAACGGGGCCGTCAGAGATTCACAGTATCGGGGAAAGGTCGTCCAAAACGTTCCGCTCTCCGGGTCGCAAATGCCCGAACACAAAATTTATCGCACGGAAACGCGGTAGTTGCAAGGTAGCGCCAACGGCCGCCCATGGGCGCGTCCGCACGCACGGCATCGAGAAAGCGGTGTTCTCGCCCGGTGGTCGTCGGCCATAGCCCGGCCACGCAGGCTGGGAGCCTGCAAACAGGGGTTGCATTCGGCGGGTGGAATGGCGAGGATCGGCTTCATTTTTGGCATGCCGTTGTCCCAAACCGCTTCGCACCCTCGGATCAGAGTCCCGTAGGCATGCTTTGGGTGACATGCATTGGAGCGGGGGCTCGAGGGAGGTCTGGTGATGAAATTTCCTGCGGCAATCTTCTCGCGACAGGGTTTTGCCATCCTGTTGCTGTCGGCGGTTCTTGCAGCCTGTACCGCGGTGGTGGTGGAGGAGGACGGACCCGGGTACCGCCCGCCTCGGCCCGAGCCGCAATTTTGCACCAGACAATATGATCCGGTCTGCGCCCGGCGCGGTGGCGACCGTCAGACCTTCGCCAATGCCTGCCTTGCCGAGCGGGCCGGATATCGCATCATCAGCGGCGGCCGGTGCCGCGACGGTGGCGGTGATGGAGAGCAGACGTTCTGCACGCGCGAATACCGCCCGGTCTGCGCCCGCCGCGGCAGCGCGTTGCGCACCTTCCCCAACGCCTGCGAGGCTCGCGCCGCCGACTATCGCATCGTCGACGACGGTCCCTGCTGAGAGGCTGGTTTACTCCCCGTCTCCGGGCGGGGAGGCTCATCCATCAACTGGGCGCAGCCGCGCGAGTGCAGCTGGCGGCTCTTGCTTCTACGCCGGCAGCCTGGCCTTGCGGCAATAGGCAATGAACTCGGCCGCGGGCATAGGTTTGGCAAACAACCAACCCTGACCATAGTCGACGTCGCGTTCCATCAGATAGTCGACCTGTGCCTGTGTCTCCACGCCCTCGGCAATGATCTTCAGCTTCAGCGTCTTGGCCATGTCGATGATATGCGGCGTGACGGAACTGGTGGCGGAATCCGTAGTGATCGTGTCGATGAACGACTTGTCGATCTTCAGCGCATCGAGCGGCAGGCCCTCGAGATGGGACAGGCTCGAATAGCCTGTGCCGAAGTCGTCGATTGCGACGGCATGGCCAAGCTCGCGGGCGCGAATGACGGTCGAACGCGCTGAATCGACGTCGACGAAACCGCGCTCCGTCGCCTCCAGCCAGATCTGCCGAGGCTGAATTCCGGTGTGCTGCAGGGTCTTTTCGATAACCGGAAGGACCCTTGCCGTTCTGACGTCGGCCGGGCTGAGATTGATCGCGATGTGGAGCGAACGATTGGCGACAAGAAGTTTTTTCAGGTCCAAAACAACAAGGGCGATGATCTGGTCAGTGATTGCCGCGATCAGGCCGCTCTCTTCGGCCAGCGGGACGAAAAGATCGGGCCGGACCAGCGAGCCGTCGGGTCGTCTCCAGCGCACCAGCGCTTCGGCACCCACGCAATTGCCTGTCCTGAGCGCGACGATCGGCTGATAGTGGACGATAAACTCGTGCTTGCGCACGGCAATCTGCAATTCTCCAAGCGGCGACAGCCGCCGCCGTGACAGCCAGACAACCATGCCGATGATGAAGGCGGCGATGAAAGCGCCGAGGGGAAGCAACAGCAATTGCCGCCGACGCACGCTGTCCACAATCTGGCTTTCCGGTTCGGTGGCGACGGCGATCCAGTCCGTCCCGCGCACCGCGGCAAACAGATGACCGTCATCCAGGCCCTTTGCCCGGGTCGGCGATGATCTTGCCGATGCGCGCAGGATCAGGCCCGTTCAGCGCGCTGAGCAGGACGCCCGTGTTTGTCGCCAGGGCAAGCTGAACGTCGGGATCGACGACGATGTCGACAAAGCGCAGGGGGTCGATAAGGACATTATGGCGCTTGTACTGCAGGGCCATCAGCGGATGGTCCTGGTTGGCCAGGGGCCGTATCCGGGCAGTGACGGCAACGCCGTCTGCAGCGGTGAAATCCGGTGCGGCTTGCGCAACGCTTCCTTCGGTCGGTCCCCAGGATGTGCATTTGAGCAGGCCGTTTTCGAAATAGCCCATTTCTTCGATCGAGCGCGTGTTGATGGTGAGCCGCCGCATGCGGGCAATGTGGTCCACCGAACAGCGGTCGCCGGTGAACCGGTCGATCTCCCGCAACGCGCCGGCTGCATCCTTGAGGGATATGCTGGCCCTGGCGATCGCGCGGTTGGCGAACAGCTCCAGCCGCTCGTGTTCTTCTTGAACCGCCAGGACCCATGAAAAGTGGAACATCGCCGCGATGGGCACTATCGCCCCGAGCAGGGCCAGCACCACCGCAGTCACGATGATGCGCGACCTGTCCATGTGCGCCTCCCTGCCTTCGGCTGCGAGCGACGATTTCGCGCGCGGCCCGCCAGGCAGCCAACCGTGATCGGGCCCGGTTCCAGCGGACCTTATAGGGCTTCGAAATTACGTGATCTTTAATCCGCCCCGCGATGGCTGGATGAATGCAGGGCTGCTCATCCGTCCGCCGCTAGCCCTTGGACTTCGGTTTCAAACCGGCTTCCGCCTGCTTCACAGCCGAGCCGAAGGGGGAGATCGGTTTTGCCGCCGTCTTGTCCTTCTTGGGCTTGCGTGTCTCGCGGTTGCTGCGCTGTTGACCCTTGGCCGTTTCCTGGTCCTCGTGATTGATGAACATGGTGGCGACGCTTGATGGGCGGCTAGCTGTTTGGATCCTCGGCCACTTCGAGATTGTCTTCCGTGGTGACCCGCTCATGGGTCTCCTCGTTGCTGCGGATGCGGTATTGCGGCGAGCCGTCCTTGACCGGCAGCCTGCTTTTGATCTGGAACAGCTCGGCGGTCTTCTGAACAAGGCCGGTGCGGCTCTTCATGCGAACGGTCTGGCCGATCGCGAAAAGATGCGCAGGCGTGTCGGTGCGCGGGCGCGCGTTCTGCTGGAAGCGGATCATGCGGCATTCTCCTGGTCGCGCCTCAGCGCGGTTTCGAGTTCGGCGAAGTCGATGGCGACCAATTGGCTGGTCTGGCTTTTCACCGTCCTTGCCGGCAGGTGGATGAAAGTGGCGACACGGCGCCAGGCAAGCCACGAGATGCCATCGACAAGCTCCTCATCGTGGTCGATGTCGTAGTCGCCGGCCGGCAATTGTCCTTCTAGGCCGCCAATCATGAAGGGTGCCTCGAAATGCGCGATGGAATGGGTAGTTCGGCCAGACATTCTCGTGCCTCGAAGTGTCGTCTTGGATCCGATAGGGTGGTGCCCGCTTCGCGGCACCGGGACCTAAGGTCGTGGGTCCCTGTTCGGCAATTTGGGTATCGGCAATTTGGGTATCGGCGATCTGGAATGAGTTTGGCGGGTCGAGAACTTCTGACGCCGCGAGATGCCAAGCTTGGCCCAAAAAACGATCTCAATTCACTAATCCCAAAATGCGGTTTATTCAAGAAGATTCCCGCCCGTCGCCGACCTCGTCGTAAATTTACTTTTCTAGGGCTATTTGGGAAATGGTGATACGGTCCGGAAACTTCACAAGAATTGTTTGAGATTGTGCCGGAAAAATTCATCCCGGAATCGATTTTTATTTACATCTGAAAGGAAAAATCATGTTTTCCGTGAAAACACCTGATGGTTCGACCGTAACCATCCAGCCGATTGTCAAGCAGGTCGCCGGGCCTGCGAAAGTCGTGTCGGCACGGCTGACGATACGAAGTGACGAGGCAGCAAGGCGCAGGATCGCCGATACCGACGGCACGCTGCGGCGGGCCAGACAGGTTGCGGAGACCAACCGCCTGATCTGACACGGCCGGCCCATGAACCCAGGATTTCCGGCAAGCTGGCCTGCGAACCCTTGAACCTGCCGCGCCGATGGCTTAGATCGCGGCAGGCGGACAAAACACGGCAGGTTTCCCATCAACAGAGATCCGAGAAGACCGGCAGGCGCGGGCGGCAATTTCGGCTCAGGCGGACAGCCGCCGCTGGGGCTCGACCAGCGCGTGCAGCAGGCCCTGCAATTGCATCAGGCGGGGCGCCGGCAGGAAGCCGAGATGCTCTACCGGCAGGTGCTGGCGCAAAAGGCCAATCACGCGGCGGCAGCACATTTCCTCGGTTTGCTGCTGCACCAGACCGGGCGCAGCGCCGAAGGACTTGATCTCCTCGAACAGTCGGTGCGCCTGCAACCCAAGAATCCAGATTTCCTCAACAATCTCGGCACGGTGATGCGCGACCTCGGCCGTGTCGGTGCAGCCGTCGATTTCTTCCGTGGCGCGGTGGCAATCCGGCCGGAGCAACTCGCGGCGCGCGACAATCTCGGCTCTTCGCTGAAGCAACTCGGCCAGTTCGAGGGCGCGGAGGAGATCTATCGCGGCACCATCGGCCGCAATCCGTTCCATGTCCGCGCCCGCATCGGGCTTGCCGAGACGCTGCAGGAGGCTGGGCGGCTCGACGAGGCGCTCGCCGTCTTCCGCGAAGCATTGGCAATTCGGCCGAAGGACGCCGACCTGCTGCACGGGCTGGGCGTCGGGCTGATGGAGAAGGGCAGCCTCGCAGAGGCAGCGGAGCATTTCCGGCAGGCGCTGGCGGTCGATCCCGGCATGGCCAGGGCCTGGCTGCTGCTCACCCAGGTCAAGCGCCAGCAGGAGCGCGACGCCGAGCTTGCCGGGATGGAGGCGCAGCACGCCAAGGCGCCGGACGGCAGCCTGGCGCGCATGCAGCTTTCGTTCGGCCTCGGCAAGGCCAATGACGACCTGAAGGATTATGGCCGTGCCTTCGATTATTTCGCCGAAGGCAATGCCATCCGCCGCATGGGCATCGACTATGATGCGGACAAGACACGCGCCGAATTCGAAACGATGAAGGCGGTGTTCGACAAGGCCTTCTTCGACAAGCACAGACCGAGCGGGATTGCCGACGACACGCCGATCTTCGTCGTCGGCATGCCGCGCTCCGGCACCACGCTTGTCGAGCAGATCATCGCCAGCCACCGCCAAGTCTATGGCGCGGGCGAGCTCGGCATTTTGAAGACGGCGGTGGGAAAACAGTTTCCGCCTGGTATGAAGGGCGGTTTCCCCAGCGGGATCGCCGACATGCCCGACAAGGCCTTTGCCGAGGCAGGCCAGGCCTATCTCGACCTGCTGCACGCCCGCTATCCGGATTTCCGGCATGTCACCGACAAGATGCCCGGCAATTTCCTTTTGGTCGGCTTCATCCATCTGATGCTGCCCAAGGCCAAGATCATCCATTGCGCGCGCGACGCGGCGGCGACCTGCCTGTCGATCTACAAGGTGCATTTCCGCGGCGACAGCCACCGCTACGGCTACGACCTCGGCGAGCTTGCCGATTTCCACAATCTCTACACCGACATCATGGCGCATTGGCGCACCGTTCTGCCTGATGTCGTGCATGATGTGCGCTACGAGGATTTCGTTGCCGACCAGGAAGGGCAGACGCGGGCGCTGATCGCCTATCTCGGCCTGCCATGGGACGATGCAGTGCTGTCGTTCCACGAGACCGACCGGCCGGTGCGCACGGCGTCGGCGGCGCAGGTGCGCCAGCCGATGTACCAGGGCTCGGTCGATCTGTGGAAGCGCTATGGCGACCGGCTCAAGCCGCTGCTCGACCGGCTGGCGTAATGCGGGCCTACAACTCAATGAAGGGCTGAAAGCCGCCGAAGATCATGCGCTTGCCGTCGAACGGCATCGCCGACCAGTCGGACTTCAGCCGCTCATCGGCCATGACCTTGGCCATCACCGCATCGCGGCTCTGCCGCGATTCATAGACGACCCACGAGAAGACGACGATCTCGTCGTCCTTGGCCTGCACGGCGCGCGGGAACGAGGTCATTTCGCCATAGGGCACGTCGTCGCCAATGCACTCGACATAGGCGAGCGCGCCATGCTCCATCCAGACGGTGCCGCCCAGCTGCGCCATTTCCTTGTAGGCATCGAGATTCGCCTTGGGCACGGCGAGTACGAAACCATCGACATAGGACATTGTGGTTCTCCTTGGGTTGGATTTCCTGCTCCCACAAGGGGCCCACAAGGGGAGAAGGAAGAAACGGTGACGCTACGCCGCCTTTACTGGCGCGTTCATCGCCCACTCCACGCCGAAGGGATCAGTCAACTGACCCCAGCGATCGCCCCAGAACATCACCTGCAGCGGCGTGCCGACCTTGCAACCGGCATCGATGGCGCGCTGCCACCAGGCGTCGATGTCGTCGCTGCCGAGATGGAGCTGCATGGTGAAGCCCTGCGGCTTCACCGGGGCCATTCCGTGCTCGGGATAGAAGTCGGAAATCATCAAGGTCGAACTGTTGATGTGGAGATGGATGTGCATCGTCCGGCCCTGCTCGTCCGGCGGGTAGAAGAAGACCTGCTCGGCGCCGAAGGCCTTCTGATAGAATTCCGAAGCCTTGAAGGCGCCGTCCAACTGAAGGTAGGGCGTCAATCCGCCGAGGACTTTCGCTTTAGGCTGGGTTTGGGGCTGGTCGTTCATCTTTTTGCTCCTCTCTGCGTTTGGTTTGACCTTGCGGATCACAGGACGAATGAAGCGGCGGCGATCCTACATGGCCGCTGCTGTTTTTTTGATGCCGAGCGTGCGACGGCCGCCCTTGTCAAGGAGCCCCCTTGTCAAGGAGCCAGGCCAATCCGCGGGCTGTTCTGTGCGTCGATGACGATTTCCGGCCAGCCGATGTCTTTGCGCAGTTCGATCGGCAACGAAAGGATGGCACGCTCGCTGCGGTAGCGGGCGCGCGCCGCTGAGTAACGGGTCGCTATGCGGCCTACGGATGACAGAATAGACATGATGCTCTCTCCTCGATTGGCGCCGGCATCACCGTGTCGGCATCCCAAGGACGTGGCGCGCAGCGACGATCCGACAGACCGCTGGAATTTTTTTGCCGCAGGACCGGATTCACTCCACCGTCGATGATCTCAAGCAGCTTCCATCCGCTCGATTGCGTCGAGTTCGGCCTTCTTGGCTTCGCCCTCTACCGCGAGATCGTAACTGGACTGCATGTTCATCCAAAACTGTGGCGTTGTTCCGAAGAACTTGGCAAGGCGCAGCGCGGTGTCGGGAGTTACCGGTGTCGTCTCGCTGGCTAGGCGCTCGATGCGCGTGCGCGGAACATGCAGCTTTTTGGCCAGCGTGTAAGGCTTCAGACGAAGCGGAACCAGAAATTCCTCTCGAAGGATTTCTCCGGGGTGGATCGGGGTGTCAAAGTACAACATTACAAGCTCCTGGCAGTGAGCGGTTGACAACAGTTAATTGCCAAGGAAAGCGATGATCATGCGTCGTGCATCGTGGTATCGAGCCCTAGTTCAGTGATAGTCGGTGATTCGACATCCTCTGCTTGCCCGTCCACCCACCGAAAGCAGACGCGGAACTGATCGTTGATGCGAATTGAATGCTGACCGGTACGATTGCCTTTCAGCGGTTCAAGCCTGTTGCCGGGCGGCGTCTTCAGGTCCGCCAGTTCAGCGGCGTTGTCGATCATGAACAACTTACGCTGAGCCGAACGAACAAGATCAGAGGGGAAGCCCTTCGGAGCCTTGCCTTTCGAAACCGCCTCGCTGGTCCTGTCCTTGAACGAACGGATCATCTGCCGTCTCCAGGAAGCGTACCATCACATGATACGTCTCGGAAGTCAAGGAAGCGTCTCATAGTGTGATACGAAATTCTTGTGATCTGAAGGTCGCGCTGACGCGTCGGAACGTCGTCATAAGTGTCTATCTCCATCCGGGGCGTTACTGCTCCACCTATGAAGGGCATTCAGAAGGGCCGCTCAGCCGAGCAAGCGGCCCCTTCGTGGTCAGATCACACCTGCCAGAGATCATCGACAGACATCCTGCCGCCAAATCACTCAACCTGCCGTCCGGGCGACTTCCCGGAAGAAATCCTCCGGGCTGTCGATCTCGGCCAGCCGCTGCTTCTCGATCAGCCAGAAACGGTTGCCGATCGCCCTGATGAAGGAGCGGTCGTGCGATGCCAGCACGCAGCTCGCCTGATGGCCGAGCAATTCCGCCTCCAGCGCCTCCTGGCCGTCGATGTCGAGATGGTTGGTCGGCTCGTCGAGCAGGTAGAAATTGGGATTGGCGAGCCTCAGCGCCAGCATCATCAGCCGCGCCTTCTGTCCGCCCGACAGCACGCCGATCCTGCGCTCCTGCATGTCGATGCTGACGCCTGCACCGGCCAGCAGCGAGCGGGCGCGCTGCTCGCCGACATCGAATTTGCGCGAGAGCATCGCCAGCGGCGTGTCGTCGCCGCTGATGCCCGACAATGCCTGGTCGCTGTAGCCGAGCACCGTCGACGGCGTCACCTTCACGCCTTGTGTTGCCGTCTCTGGCTCGACGACGGCATTTCTGACCAGACTGATCAGCCGCGACTTGCCGACGCCGTTGCGGCCGAGCAACACGATGCGGTCGCCCTGGCAGATGTGGCGCTTGCCGGTCCTGAACAGCAGCGTGCCGTCAGGCGTTTCGACCGCCACGTCGTCAAGCGTGATCAGCACCTTGGCATGGGTGCCGCGATTGGCGAGCTTTATCGCGCCCGCCGATTTTTCGCGGTGCGCCGGTGCTGCGACCTCCTCGAGGCGCTGGGCGCGCTGGTTGAGCTGCTTGGTCTTGACCGTCAAAAGGTCGCTGCCCGAATTAATGCCGATGTTGTTGAGCTTGGCCGCCTGCCGGCGCAATTGCTGCGCCACCTTCATGTCGCGCTGGAACTTGCGCTCGGTCGAGGCGTCGACTTCGCTCAACGCATCGCGCGCCCGCGAATAGGGCAACGAAAATACCGGCGACTGCTCGGGGCGCAGGAACAGCGTCCGGTTGGTCGTTGCGTCGAGGAAAGCCCGATCGTGGCTGGCGATCACCACCGGCACCTCGCGCGGCAGTGCGTTCAGCCAGGTTTCGAGCTGGCTGATCTTGGCAAGGTCAAGGTGGTTGGTCGGCTCGTCGAGAAGCAGCACATCGGGATCGGTGACCCAGACGCGGGCGATAAGCGCCAGTCTTTGCCAGCCGCCGCTCAAGGCCCGCATCGGCCGCTCGCGCATCGGCTGGGGCACGTCGAGTGAATCGAGAACGACATCGACGCGCCATTGCTCGCTTTCGGCCTGCTCGGCCGGCAAGGCGTCGGCCACCACCTGCTGAAAGCCGTGCTCGGCCAATGCTGCGGGAATGGCTTGCTCGACATGGCCGACGCGCAGGCCGCGCGTGCGGGTGATGTCGCCGGATGTCGGCTCCATCTCGCCGGTCAGGCACTTCAGCAAGGTGGACTTGCCGCGGCCGTTGGCGGCGACGATGCCGAGCCGGTCGCCGGTGCCGATGCTGAGGTCAAGGTTGGAAAAGAGCGGCGCACTCATGGTGACGCCGAGGGACTTGAGGCTGATCAGGGCCACGTTGGTTTCTCTGGTCTGCCCGGAATAAAGGTCCGGTTCGATGCACTTTGACGGTGCGCAGGCTGGCCATCAGGCTCGGCGTTGCAGCACCACGAAGGGCAGGACCAAGAAAATCGAAGCGGGAGAACCCGGACCGTCTCTGGTCAGCCCTGCAAGCAAGCTCGCAGGGCAGGGACAGGGCCGCGCTGACGGTGGTGGTCGATATGCACGCAGCCCTCCTTTTAAGACGTTCGAGTTGTAGAACTGGCTACACCAAGGGAGGGGCCGATGGCAAGGGCGGGCGCATCCCTTCTCCCCTTGTGGGAGAAGGTGGATCGGCGCGCAGCGCCGAGACAGGTTGAGGGGTGCTGGACGGAGCACCGCTTTTGCCAAGCTGGAACACCCCTCATCCGACCGAGCTTCGCTCGGCCACCTTCTCCCACAAGGGGAGAAGGGAAGCTCGCTACCGTCCCGGCCTGCCCGTCTTACCCGGCCGGCGCTTTTCACGGCGGGCATCGGCTGGATCTTCGTAGGAGCCGATGCCGGCGCGCTGGCGGACAACTGGCTTGGCCGAACCGTCGCGTTCCTTCGCGCCCACTTGGGGGGAGATCGGCTGTGGCTTGGCTGGCACTTTGCCTTCGACCGGTTTTTCCGTGCGTCGCACCGTCATCTCGTCGAGCGAGTTCTTCTTGAACAGCGGCTTGGTTGAATCGCCAGGGATGCCGAAATCAGAACCGTGTGCCTCTTCGGCCGACTGCTTCTTGAACAGCGAGCGCGACACCGCCCCGGCCGGTGTCGGCATGTCGGTGCCCGGGCCCATGACGTCGAGCGAGGGTTTTGCGAAGAGCGGCTTCTTGACCGGCACGGCGCCGTCGGCGCCCATCTCGTCGAGTGCGGGCTTGCGGAACAGACCCTTGCCGTCATCATCCACCGTGCGGTGGATGGCGCGGCCCTTGTTGTGCTTGCCCTTTTCGCGGCCCGAAACCGGGCTTTCCATATCGGCATATTTGGCCAGCGGATCGTCGGAGATGGACAGTTCCATCTCGCGCAGCCGCTTGATCTCGTCGCGGATGCGGGCCGCCTTCTCGAAGTCGAGATTGGCGGCGGCGTCGCGCATCTGCTTGTCCATCGCGTCGAGATGGGCTTTCAGATTGTTGCCCATCATCGCGCCGGCGCTGTCGGTGAACTGCGAGATGTCGGCGCGGACGTGGTCCTTCTCGTAGACCGAGTCCAGGATGTCGGAGATGCGCGACTTGACCGATTCCGGGGTGATGCCGTTGGCCGCGTTCCACTCCATCTGCTTTTCGCGCCGGCGGTTGGTCTCGGCCATCGCCCGCTCCATCGAGCCGGTGACCTGGTCGGCGTAGAGGGTGACCTTGCCGTCGACGTTTCGGGCGGCACGGCCGATGGTCTGGATCAGCGAGGTTTCGGAGCGCAAAAAACCCTCCTTGTCGGCATCGAGGATGGCGACGAAGCCGCATTCGGGGATGTCGAGGCCTTCGCGCAAAAGGTTGATGCCGACCAGCACGTCGAAGGCGCCGAGGCGCAGGTCGCGCAGGATCTCGATGCGCTCCAGCGTGTCGATGTCGGAGTGCATGTAGCGGACGCGAATGCCCTGCTCGTGCAGATACTCGGTCAGGTCCTCGGCCATGCGCTTGGTCAGCACGGTGACCAGCGTGCGGTAGCCGGCCTTCGTCGTTTCGCGGATTTCGCCGACGACGTCGTCGACCTGGGTCTTGGCCGGGCGCACCTCGACCGGCGGATCGATCAGGCCGGTCGGGCGGATGACCTGCTCGGCAAAGACGCCGCCGGACTGCTCCATCTCCCAGGCGCCGGGCGTCGCCGAAACCGCGACCGAAAGCGGGCGCATCGCGTCCCATTCCTCGAAACGCAGCGGCCGGTTGTCCATGCAGGACGGCAGGCGGAAACCGTACTCGGCCAGCGTCGCCTTGCGGCGAAAGTCGCCGCGATACATGCCGCCGATCTGCGGTATGGTGACGTGGCTTTCGTCGATGAAGACCAGCGCATTGTCGGGGATGTACTCGAACAGGGTCGGCGGCGGATCGCCCGGCTGGCGGCCGGTGAGATAGCGCGAATAGTTCTCGATGCCAGCGCAGGAGCCGGTGGCTTCCAGCATCTCGAGGTCGAAGCGGCTGCGCTGCTCCAGCCGCTGCGCCTCGAGCAGGCGTCCGGCGCGCTCGAGTTCGACCAGCCGCTGCTTGAGCTCTTCCTTGATCGACTTGATAGCCTGATTCAAGGTCGGGCGCGGCGTCACATAGTGCGAATTGGCGTAGATCTTGACGCTCTTCAATTCACCGGTCTTCTGGCCGGTCAGCGGGTCGAACTCGGTGATCGCCTCGATCTCGTCGCCGAACAGCGAAATACGCCAGGCGCGGTCTTCCAAGTGGGCCGGAAAAATCTCGATCGTGTCGCCGCGAACGCGGAACGAGCCGCGGACGAAATTGATATCCTGCCGCTTGTATTGCTGGGCGACGAGATCGGCGAGCAGCGCGCGCTGGTCGAGCCGGTCACCGATCTGCATCTGGAAGGTCATCGCCGTGTAGGTCTCGACCGAGCCGATACCGTAGATGCAGGACACTGAGGCGACGATGATGACATCGTCGCGCTCCAGCAGCGAGCGCGTCGCCGAATGGCGCATGCGATCGATCTGCTCGTTGATCGACGATTCCTTTTCGATGAAGGTATCCGTCCGCGGCACATAGGCTTCCGGCTGGTAGTAGTCGTAATAGGAGACGAAATACTCGACGGCATTCTCCGGGAAGAATTTCTTGAATTCGGAATAAAGCTGCGCGGCCAGCGTCTTGTTGGGGGCGAGGATCAAGGCAGGGCGCTGCGTCTCCTCGATCACCTTGGCCATGGTGAAGGTTTTTCCCGAGCCGGTGACGCCGAGCAGCACCTGGGTGCGGTCGTTGTCGTTGACGCCTTCGACAAGATCCTTGATCGCCGTCGGCTGGTCGCCGGCCGGCTCGAAATCCGACACCATCTTGATGGCGATGCCGCCTTCGGATTTTTCGGGCCGGGCAGGGCGATGCGGCGTCCACAGCACGCCGTCCTTGTGCAGCGGGTTGCCGGACTCGATCAGCGCCGACAGCGCCGCCACGGTGGCGGTGACGCCGCCGGAGGCCATGGTCTCGGCTTCCTCCAGCGAAACATCGAGGCCGGCAACCGGATTGAGGCCGGCCGCGGTTCGCTCCCGCGCTGAAGCCGCGCCGCCCATGGAGGTGCCGCGCGCCGTGCGGCCAGGGGAAGAGGAGCGTTCAGGGATCTTTTTCGCCTTGGCGACTTCCCTCCCCCTTGAGGGGAGGGTGGCGGCGGAGCCGCCGGGTGGGGTCGGTGCGGCCGGGCTCGACGTGCCCTCATGTTGAGCGCTTCCTTTGCCGACCCCCTCTGTCGCCTTCTCCCCCTCGAGGGGGGAGACTTGGCGCCCTTCCTTTTCGGCCTCCTGCTCGATCTGCTCGGCCCAATCGGCGATCGAGCCGGTCAGCGGCGTGCCTGACAATTCAGCCTGCGGCGCCTCGGCAAAACCGCGCTTGTGCAGCGGCTCGGACGCATCGAGGAAATCGGTCAACGGGCTGCGCCGCTTGGGCGGCGAAGCACGATCGTCACGCGCCGGCGGCGGCGTCTTTTTGTCGGGAAGTTTGGCCATGCCCCAAATATGGGAGGTATCGGCCAAAATGGAAAGAGCGGAGTGGCCAGGGGCGCGAGAGGAAACCAGGCTGCTGACACAAGGGTGTCAGGAGCGATGTCGAACGCGCCCTCAGTTGAACCACAGCGCAAAGGTCAAAAACCCGGCGCCGCCGAACTGGCGCCGGATCTGGTCGAACTCTTCGCTGGTGAGGATCTTTCCGCTGTCGAGATAGGGCGCGATGGCCGGGCCGGTGATCGACAGCACCAGGTCGAAGGGCTTTGGCTCGTCGAAGAAGCGCTTCATGTTGATGCCCTTGTCGGCGAAGCGGAAATGCGGCAGCAAGGTGCGGCCTTCGAGCAGGTCCTCGGCCATATCAAGCGCGGCGTGCCAGGCCTGGACCTGCTCCTCGCCGACCTCCAGGCCGGTGAGCGGGCTGGCGCCTTTCTGTTGCGGGCCGGGCAGCCATTCACGGTCGTTGTCGGTCTCGGCGCGGATCGCCTTCCAGTCTTCGCGGGACAGCCGGATCATTTCCATGAGGTGGCGGCGCGCCGCGTGGCGGCGCTCCGGCTCGACCACCGGCCAATTGACCAGATGAACCAGCGAGATGAAGTCGGCGATGCGCCACTCGGCCGACAACATGCCGCCGCTCATGCCGCCGTCCGGCGGCACGAGCGTGTCCTGCAGCGGCAGTTTTGCGCGCGGAAACAGCATGTGGAACGAGCCGTCGAAGGCGTTGCTGAAGTCATGCGCCAGCCAGAAATCCGCCTGCGCCATCAGGAATTCGGCATAGCCCTGCAGCCAGTAGCCATCGGCGCGGTCGAAGCGGAAGGTGAGGGCGGGTGCGGCCGGGTCTGGCGCACCGCCGCCGTGTGACAGGGACGCCATGATCGCGGCGGCACTTTCGTCCGGCGCGATCTGGCCGTCCTCGTTGAGGTCGATGCCGAGACGGGTGAGGTCGACCTCGATGCCGATGTCGGCATCGGCAGGCACGGATCCAAGCGTGGCCGCGGACTTTTCCAGCCGATCGCGGAAGGCGACCAGGATGGCGCGGAAGTCGTCGTAGGTTAGTGGCTCGGGATTGGGATTGTCCGGCACCGGCAGCCGCATCAGCGGCAGCATGAAGGATTGCGGGCTTTCGAAACCGTGGCGGTGCAGGCCGCCGGCCAGGATCTCCAGCGCGGTGAAGAACTGGCCGGCGCCGGTGGCGTAGGCCGACGCAGGATCAGTGGGCGCAGCGGCTTCCAGCGCAGCAAGCGTGCTGTCGCGGTCGGCCACGGTTTTAGCCTCGAACAGGGCGGCCGGTTCGGAGGCCGCGGCACCGGCGGAAGCAACCGGCAGCAGCAGAAGAAGGGCGGATGCCAGCAGGCTCGAAAATCGCTTCATCTTGGTCCTCCGGTATGCCGTTCGGCGGCAACCATATACGCATCTTGTGTGTTGCGCCTACTGCGGGCTTCTGGTCGCACGATTGCGAACGGAGGCGCTTCGCTATATCGGGCGCATCGTCTACCTTGGCCGTTCATCCCGGTGCAGGGCTGCGCGTGTCGAACTATCCGCTTTCCTACAAATTGTCCTGGCTGCCACGCTTCTTGAAGCCTTCGCTCAGCGGCGATCGCCAAGGCTTTGCGCCAGCGGCAGGAATCATGATCGAGCCGCCACCGGCGCGGACGGTGCGGTTCGCCTTTGTCGGCGATATCTCGGCGGTGGCCAATCGCAGCGCGCCGCAATGCGACCCGGCGATCGCCACGCTGCTCGGCTCCGCCGATCTGGTGATCGGCAATTGCGAAAGCCCGGTGGTGGAGCGACCGAGCGCGGCGATGGGTACGAAGCTTGGCACCCGTCATGCCATGACCGAGCGGTTCTTTGCCGAGGCGTTGGCGTCAGTAGGCATCTCGCGCGATAAACTGGTGCTGTCGCTCGCCAACAACCATGCGCTCGACCAGGGCGTCGAGGGTTTTGACGAGACCGTGGCAGCGCTGGAACGGCTTGGCATCCGCAGCATCGGTACCGCGGCCGCCGGTCCGGTCGAACGCATCGCAGTCGGGCCGCTGACAATAGGCTTCGCCGCCTTCACGCTGTGGCGCAACGCCGGCGCGGCGGCGTTCGCCGGCCGTGTGTCGATGCAAGGCGACCCCGCACGATGGCCGCGCCGCGACGCCGTCGACCTCACCTGCGCCGTGCCACATTGGGATTGGGAATTCCGGCATTTTCCGCAGGCTGAAACGCGGGCGCTGGCCCGGCGTTTGGCCGCGCAGGGCGTCGGGCTGATCGCTGGCCATCATGCCCATGTTGTGCAGCCGGTGGAGCGGATCGGCAAGGCGCTCGTCGCCTATGGGCTCGGCGATTTCCTCGGCACCGCCTTGGCGCGCCAGCCATGGCCCGGCCGCATCGGTAGCATCCTGACCGTCGATATCAGCGCCGACGCCGGCACGCGTGGCGCCATTGCCGCCTACCGGCTGCATCCCTTCATGCGGCTGCGCGCCGGCGACCATGAGCATCTGGTTCCGGTCGAGGCGCTGGAGGACCGAATGCGCAGCAAAGTCGAAGGCCGGTTGACTGCGATTTTTCCGTAGCGCCGTAAGTGAGGGCTAGTCGCACGTTGCTTATCGCACAAGTATGGCGCTGCCCCTCATTGTCCTGCCGGACATTTCTCCCCGGTCACGGGGAGAGGTGCCGGCAGGCGGATGAGGGGCAGCACAAACATCTGCTTGAGAAGCGCTGCCTCTCAGCGCTGTAGTCGAGATGTCTATAAAATCGGCTATCATGAGTTTGTTAGGGGGCGCGGGATGGCGATGGAAGCAGCGGATTTCATGCCTGATGAAGCTGACATCGCCGGCATCAAGCGCAATCTGGCGGCCTACGAGGCCGAAAGGGCTTCGGCCTACCGGCAAGTCCGCTGGCGGGTGCCGCTGTTCATCGGACTGGTGCTGGTGTTCGTGGCGCTTGTCGCCTGGCTTTTCAACAGGATCGCCGATCCCTACGAGCAATGGCTCTCGACGCCGCATGTGTTGCTCTATGTCGTCGGGTTGGTGGCGGCGATCCTGCTCTATTTCCAGGCGATCAAGCCGACGAGCAGGTTGCAGCACCGCAAGACACTGCTGCCGATCATCTTCGGCTTCATCAGGGACATGCGCTACGAGCATGAGGTGACACCGAACTCGTTCGACCGGCTGCCGCGCGAGACGATCGGCACGTTCACCACCAAACGCTTCGACGACATCGTCTCCGGCCGTTACGAGGGATTTCCGTTCGAGCTTTACGAAGCCGATCTCCGGCAAGGCACGGGCGGCACGATAGCATTCAAGGGGATCGTCGTTGCCTTCGGGACCATGGTGCCGTTCCCCGGCATATCGGTGGCCGCCCGCCGGAGTGAGATGGCCGTCGGGTTCTTCCGCGGCATGTTCGCCAGCAGGATGCAGGAATTGTCATGCGGGGTGCCCGAACTCGATGCCGCCTACGACTTCCGCAGCGACAACATCGAGGCTGCGCAGCCGCTGGTGAGCGGCCGGCTGGCGCAGGCACTGACATGGCTCAAGGAGACATGGCCTGATGATCCGGCGCGGGTCGCGCTCAATGGCAGCGACGGATTTTTACTCCTGCCGCAGACGAGGAATTTTTTCGAGCTGCCCGATATCTCGGTGCCGCTCGACTACGCCAAGCATGTCGCGCCTATGATATCAGACATGGGGGCGATGCTGGCGACGGCGGCGCTGGTGCGCAAGATCGGCGCAACGGACGCGGCGGCGGGTTAGCCCGAACTTGAGGTCTGCTGCCAGCTTCTGAATCAACACCAGGAAGCTTCGCTCCGGTCGAACCGCGTGAGACAGGCAGTCAAATCGCGAGAGAAGCCCAAAAAACAGTCGGCGCCGGGATTTCTCCCAGCGCCTCCCTGTCAGATCAGGACACGGTCGCGGCAGCAACTTCCGTAAAGACGTCGCGCCATGCCGGCCTTGATGTTGACGGTCCTGCCAGCCACCGCCCGAGGGCAGCGTCCGTTCGGGACCTCGCCAGTCTCCACCCTTGCAAGCTTCGTCCAGCGCGCCATCGAAGGTTTTTGCCGTCCTTCATGGCAGCATCGGTCCGCCGTAGGCGTTCGCACGCTTTCCGCGGCCCCGTAGTCTCGGTCCTCAAAACAGGCAAGCCTGCGTTCGGGGCCGTACGGGCCTCAGGAAATCCGCCGTTTCGCTTTGCCTTTCGACTTGGCAATCGGTAGCCGCCTGAGATGGGATTAATGTACGGGAGATAAGCGTTCGGCGAAACGGTTGCGAGCCTGTGGATAGCGGGATTATCGGGGACCAGGGCCCGCATCGGCGCGTTTATTTTGCCGAGATGCGGGGCGGGACACGCCCATCCTGCGGCGAGCTGCAGGATTCTGCCCTTGCCCGACACTGCGGCGCGGGCTTCAATGCCGGCGAAGGATTTTAGGACAGCAGTGTCGTTGCTATCCTATGGGGAGGCATTCTTGAAGGTCGGGGTGGTTCTCAATCCGATTGCCGGCGGCGGCTGGCTCAAGCGGCATTGGCCGGAGGTCAGCGCTTCGCTCAGGAAACATTTCGGCGATTTCGAGCTGCGCGAGACGCAGGCGACCGGCGACGCCGAACGGCTGGCGCTGGTCCTTGCCGCCAGCGGCTTCGATCTGGTGATCGCGGCGGGCGGCGACGGCACCGCCAGCGAAGTCGCCGATGGGCTGCTGCAGGCGTTTGCGGAAAGCGGCCGGACGGCCGAGCTCGGCCTGCTGCCTTGCGGCGCCGGCATCGATTTCGCCCGCGGGCTCGGCCTGTCTGGTGAGGTCGACCTGACGCTGAAGCGCATCGCCGAGGCCAAGGCCCGCCGGGTCGATGCCGGCCGCATCTCCTATGTCGACGACCATGGCGCCCTGGCCAGCCGCCATTTCATCAACATCGCCAGCCTCGGCCTGTCGGGCGCCACCGACCGCGCGGTCAACGCCGACAAGCGCAAGGGCAATGTGTCGGCCAAGGCGCTGTTCTACTGGCGCACCGTGTGGGAATTCATGCGCTATCGGTTCCAGGACGTTGTGATCACCGTCGACGACGGCGTCCCGGTCGAGGCGCGCGTCGCGCTGGTGGCGGTGGCCAACGGAAAATTCTTCGGCGCCGGCATGATGATCGCGCCGGATGCCGAACTGGACGACGGCCAGTTCGACATCGTCATCCTGCGCGCGGCTGGCAAGCTGAAGCTGATCTGGGACATCCGTCTGCTCTATGGCGGCCGGCATCGCAACCATCCGGCAATCACCATTTTGCGCGGCAGGAAAGTCGTTGTCGAACCACTCGGCGATGTGCAAAAAAACGGCGCTCTGGTCGACATAGACGGCGAGTCGCCGGGGCGCATACCGGCGACCTTCGAGATCCTGCCCGGCGCGCTGACGCTGAGGTATTGAATCAAGCTGTTGAGACCTTGGTTCCGGTCGCTTCGATCGTGATTTAGGCGACCAGGACAACATGCTGGAATCGCGCGACAATTACCTGACGGCAGAGCTTGAGCCTGGCAGGGAAACCCGGCCGCAACTCTTGCGCGCGCTCACGGCGTCAACGGCGTTTGCATCATCTGCAAATGCAGCTCCGTGCCGGTCCAGGGATGCGCTTCGCAGACGGCTTCGTCGAGCTCGACGCCAAGGCCCGGCTCCTTCGACGGAATGACGTTGCCGTCCTGCCACTCGATCTTCTTCTTCAGCAGTTTTTCGTGAAAACCGTCCCACTGCTTCAGCGATTCCAGGATGAGGAAGTTGGGCAAGGTCACGGCAAGCTGGATGTTGGCCGCGCCGACGATCGGCCCGCAATAGCAGTGCGGGGCGACCTGGATGTGATAGGCCTCGGCCATGGCGGCGATCTTCTTGGTTTCGAGAATGCCGCCGGAGCGGCCGAGGTCGGGCTGCAGAATGGTCGCGGCGCGGTTCTCGATGACGCGGGCAAACTCGAACTTGGTCGTCAGCCGTTCGCCGGTGGCGATCGGGATCGACGTGCCGCGCGCCACCTGCGCCATCACTTCGGGCATGTCGGGCGGCACCGGTTCCTCGAACCACAGCGGATCGTAGGGTTCGATGGCGCGGGCCATGCGCAGCGCGCCCGATGCGGTGAACTGGCCATGCGTGCCGAACAGGATGTCGGCCCTTGTGCCGACCGCCTCGCGGATCGCCTTGATCATGCGGGCGGAGAGATCGATGTCGGCGAGACGCGGCTGGTGACCGTCAAAGGCGGTGTAGGGGCCGGCCGGATCGAGCTTGACGGCATTAAAACCCTGCTCGACATATTCAAGCGCGCATTCGGCCGCCAGGCCGGGGTCGTTGTAGACGTTCTTGCCGCGCGCATCTTCCGAATGGACGCTGCCGCTGTGCGGATAGAGATAGGTATAGGAACGCAGCGTTTCGTTCACCTGGCCGCCGAGCAGCTTGTAGACCGGCTTGCCGGCCTCCTTGCCGATAATATCCCAGCAGGCGATTTCGAGCGCCGAAAAACAGCCCATGCCGGACACGTCCGGGCGCTGGGTGAAGCCCGACGAATAGGCGCGGCGGAAGAAGTTCTCGATGTCGTGCGGATCGCGGCCGATCAGATAGCGCTCGGCCATGTCCTCGATCATTCTTGCGGTGACATGGGCCGAGAAGGTGGCGTTGTAGGCCTCGCCATAGCCGACGACGCCGCCGTCGGTGGTGAGCTTGACGAAGATGAAATACTTGCCGCCGATGCCGGGCGGCGGATTGCCGACAACCCAGGTCTTTACGTCGGTGATTTTCATTTTTGATCCTCCAGAACCAGTTCGGCGCCCTTCCATCCGGTTATGATCGCGGCGGCATTGGTGTTGCCGGTGATGTTATCGGGAAAGATCGAGGCGTCGATGACCCGCAAGCCGGCGAGGCCGTGAACCCGCAGGCGCGGGTCGACGACGGCGGCGGTAGCGTCCGGTCCCATGCGGCAGGTCGAGACCGGGTGGTAAACGGTGCCCGAGCGCTTTCTGAAATCCTGGATGATATCCGCGTCGGAGGTGATTGACGGGCCCGGCAACACCTCTTCCTCGATGATCTCGGCCATTGCCGGCATGGCGGCGATCTTCCGGATGAACTTCACCGCCGCCAGCATCTCGGCGACATCAGCCTCGGTCGAAAAGGCGTTGGCGACGATCTTCGGATAGTCGCGCGGATTGCTGGAGCGGATCATGATCTCGCCGCGGCTCGAGGGACGGCAATTGGACAGGCCGATCGAAAAGCCCGGCCACGGATCTGGGGTCAGGATCGGGCGCTCGCCGCTCTTCGGAATGACGGTCGAGAATGCCTGGAAATAGAGCTGCATGTTGGGCCGTGCCGCGGCCGGGTCGGTGCGGAAGAAGCCGCCGGCATTGTTCATCGACAGCGACAGCGGGCCGGAGCGCATCAGCATGTATTGCATGCCGACCATGAGCTTGCCCCACCACGGGCGCAGGATCTGGTTGAGCGTCGGCAGCCTGCCCTTGAAAGTGTAGTTGATGCCGACATGGTCCTGCAGGTTCGCGCCGACATTCTCGTTGGCGTGGACGACGGCAATGCCGAGGGCGCCAAGGATCGCCGAGGGACCGATCCCGGAAAGCTGCAGCAACTGCGGCGAATTGATCGAGCCGCCCGACAGGATGACCTCGCGGCCGGCGCGGGCGGTTTTCGTCTCACCATTTTGGAGATACTCGATGCCAACGGCGCGCTTGCCCTCGAACAGGATCCTGGTCGCCAGCGCATTGATCTCGACGCGGAGGTTTTTGCGCTTCATCGCCGGGCGCAGGAAGGCGCGGGCGGCCGACATGCGGCGGCCGTTCTTGGTGGTGATCTGATAGATGCCGGCGCCCTCCTGGGCGGCGCCGTTGAAATCCGGGTTGAACGGCAGGCCGGCCTGATTGGCGGCCGCCAGATAGCGCTTGGTCAGCGGATGGACCGAGGTCGAGCAGTCGGTGATATGCAGCGGACCGCCAACCCCGCGCCATTGATCGGCGCCGGCCTGATTGTCCTCCAGCGCCTTGAAGACGGGCAGCAGGTCGTCAAAGCCCCAGCCGGGATTGCCGGCCGCTGCCCAAGCGTCGAAATCCTCGCGCGCGCCCCTAATCCAGACCATGGCGTTGATCGAGCTCGAGCCGCCGAGCAGCCTGCCGCGCGGCCAGTGGTCGACATTGCCGGCGAGGCCGGGGTCCGGCTCGGTCTTGTAGTTCCAGTTGACCGCAGGGTCGAAGAAGGTCTTGCCGTAGCCGAGCGGCATCTGGACGTAGAAACGCCGGTCGCTGCCGCCGGCCTCGAGCACCAGAACCGAGAAGCGGCCGGAAGCCGACAGTCTTTCGGCCACAACCGAGCCGGCCGAGCCGGAGCCAACAATGATGAAATCATAGGTCTGCATGATGGCTGCGGCCGGCTCCGAATTCTCGCTCAACCTAGACGCCGCAAGCCGCCGCGATCACCGGAGCTTCCGGCATCGCCTGTGAAAAAAGCGACCGGCACTTCATTTGCAGTTGGTGTCCTGCCCGAAGCGGCCTTTGCCGCGTCGCCAAGCGGTCCAGCATTACACGCCATCATCAGCATTTTGCGTGAAATCATAACGCATGATCGGGCGGGCTGGCACCCTGCGGGCGACGACCCTGAACCCGGCGCGAGCGAAGGTGGAGGCGTATCCGCTGCCGGAAGCGCTCGGCGATACGCCGGCATCAAAAGGATAGGCCTCGAGTGCAGGGGCGTTTGCGCGCCTTGCAGCTTGCAGCGCCGCTGCGATCAGGTGAGACGTGATGCCTTGCAGGCGGTATGCTTTTCGCACGTAGAGGCAGGACAAGGACCAGACCGGCGCATCATCCACTCGCTTGAGCTGCCACAGCCGATCGAGCCAGGGCGCGGCATCTCTGGGCGTCACCTGACACCAGCCGACAGCAGTAGCGCCGTCGAAAGCGAGTACGCCTGGAGGCGGACCATGCTCGACGGCTTGTCGGAACGCAGCCTTGTTTTCCTCGCCTGGTCGCTTTCGATAAGAACTGCCGATCCGCCCGTACATACACCAACAGCGACTGCAGACGGCGCTCTCACCGAACAGCTCCTCGAGCGCGGGCCATAGATCTGATGTCAGAGGGCGAGAGGTAAGTTCCATGTCAGCTGCCTTTCTCAACTCGCTGTGCGCAGTCTAGCACCTGGCAGCGCGTTGACGCATCGGTGCCATCCCGATAGGGGAGAAGATCGATATCGAGGGGATTTGGCGCATGGTGCATTACGCGGACGGACGGCCGATCGGCGATCTGACGCTGAGGACCTTGGCCATGCCTTCGGACGCCAATGCGGCGGGCGACATTTTTGGCGGCTGGGTGATGGCGCAGATGGATCTGGCCTGCGGCATCCGCGCCGCCGAGCGCGCCAAGGGCCGCGTGGTGACGGCAGCGGTGAAGGAAATGTCGTTCGCCAAGGCGATGAAGATCGGCGACACGCTGTGCATCTATACGCATGTCGAGCGCGTCGGCCGCACCTCGATGACGCTCAAGGTCGAGGCATGGGCGCAGCGCTACCTCTCCGACCTGATGGAGAAGGTCACCCACGCCGACTTCGTCATGGTGGCGCTGGACGGCGAAGGCAAGCCGAAGGCAGTTCCGGCGGAGGGCTGAGTTACCTTCTCCCCTTGTGGGAGAAGGTGGCCGCGCGAAGCGCGGTCGGATGAGGGGTGGTCCAGCTTGGCACCGACGGCACTCCGTCCAACACCCCTCTTCCGTCTTGGCGCTGCGCGCCAATCCACCTTCTCCCACAAGGAGAGAAGGGACGGCGAGACGAGCGGCTCGCTGCCGCAAAGCCTTGCGGCGCAAAGGTTTCAGGCATGTATCTCATCGAACTTTTCGCGAGCGGCCTTGACCCGCTCGGTGTTCTTGCGCGCCCATTCGCCGAGCGCGCCGACCGGTACAAGCAGCTCGTAGCCAAGGTCGGTCAGCTCATAGTCGACGCGTGGCGGAATGGTCGGAAACACGGTGCGGGTGACGAAGCCGTCGCGCTCCAGCCCGCGCAACGTGGTGGTCAGCATCTTTTGCGAAATGCCGCCGACGGCGCTGCGCAATTCGTTGAAGCGCAGCGGCCCGTCACCGAGCTTGCCGACGACGAGCACGGTCCATTTGTCGCCGACGCGCTGCAGGATTTCCGAGATGGCGCGGCAGTCCTCGGTGCGGTGCGGGTGCCTTGGTATCAAAAAGGTGCCTCCTTGCGCCTCGTGAGCACAGTCACTCATATAGCTCAGGTATCTAAACGATACCAGAAATTCGCCTGAAGGAGAGCCCCTCTATGTCCAAACCCAAAATCGCCATTGTCGTCGGTTCGACCCGCGCCGCACGCTTCGCCGACGTTCCGACCCAGTGGATCGCCAAGATCGCCAAGTCGCATGCCGACATCGACGTGGAAGTGGTCGACCTGCGCGACTTCCCGCTGCCGTTCTTCGACGAGGTCGCTTCGTCCGCCTGGGCGCCGTCGCAGAATGAAGTGGCAAAGCGCTGGCAGAAGAAGGTCGCCGAGTTCGATGGCTTCATCTTCACCGCCGCCGAATACAACCATGGCCCGACCGCCGTGCTGAAGAACGCGATCGACTACGCCGCCAATGAATGGAACAAGAAGTCGGCCGGCTTCGTCGGCTATGGCAGCGTCGGCGGCGCGCGTGCCGTCGAGCAGCTGAGGCTGCATGCGGTCGAGCTGCAGATGGCGCCGGTCAAGTCGGCAGTCCATATCGCCTGGGGCGATTTCCTTGCCGTCCGGCAAGGTGAAAAGAAGCTCGAGGAGCTCGAGCACCTGAACCAGGCGGCGACCGCGCTGGTCAACGACGTTGCATGGTGGGCCAAAGTGCTGAAGGCGGCGCGCCAGGCCGACGCGGTGGCCGAGGAAGTCAAGGCGGCCTGAACCGCAGACCAGGACAATCCTCCCAAGGGTTTATGCCTAGAAGGATTCCGGGGGGCGGCGCTTGCGTCGCCCCTTTTGATTCAGGCGGTGGCTGGTATTCAGGCGATGGCTGGCTGCCGCGCCTGCCGAGGCTTGATGATGCAATCGGCGAGGCGGTCCATCTCGTTCAGCTCATCCGCGTGGTGCTGGCCCCACGCGCAGAGCGCCAGAAGGATAGGCTCGAGGCTGAGGCCGAGGTGCGTCGCCGAATATTCGACGCGTGAGGGAATCTCGGCAAAGATCTCGCGTCTGACGAGGCCGTGTTCCTCCATTTCGCGAAGCTGCTGGATCAGCACTTTTTGGGTGATATCAGGCACCTGCGTCTTCAGCACCGACAGCCGCCGGGGGCCGTCGAAGAGATGGTAGAGAATGACAGCCTTCCATCTGCCCGAGATCACCTTCAGCGCGCGTTCCGCCGGCAGCAGCGGCAGTCTCTTGGTTGGCAGCCTTTTGGTCGGCCCCGTTTTGGTCGGCCCCGTTTTGGTAGGCATGGCCATGGTCACCTCCTGGTCAGCAGGGGACAAATGAGTGTGTAGTCGCGATCAGGCAGATAGTGGCAAACAGCAGCCGATGCCATAGCGATGGATGCATGCCATGAGAGCCATTCAACTGAACCGTTTCGGCGGTCCTGACGTCCTGGACGTCGTCGAGATGCCGAAGCCAGAGCCGCAAACAGGCGAGGTGCTGATCCGCGTTCATGCGGCCGGCGTGAATTTCTTCGAAGTGTTGATGCGCGGGGATCGCTACGCGGTGACGCCGCAATTGCCGATGGTTCCCGGCGTCGAGGCTGCCGGCACCGTGGAGGCGCTTGGTCACGGGGTCGACATCTCGCTGGCCGGGACACGCATAGCTGCGCCGCTGTTCGCTTCGAAGCGCCCGTTTGGCGGCTATGCCGACTATGTGACGATCGATGCAAGGCTGGCCGTGCCTTTGCCCGATGCGCTCTCATTCGACGGCGCGACGGCTTTGATGGTGCAGGGACTGACGGCTTTTCATCTGCTGCGGCAAAGCCCGCCAGCCGGCAAATCGGTGCTGGTCACTGCAGCTGCAGGCGGTGTTGGCTCCCTGCTGGTCCAACTCGCCAAACGCCAGGCCGCCAGCAACGTGATCGCGGTCGCCGGCAGCAGGGTCAAGCTCGACCTTGCCCTGTCGCTTGGTGCCGATGCCGCGGTCGATTACAGCACGTCGGATTGGCCCGCGCGAGTGCGGGAGGCGGCTGGCGGCGCCGGCGTCGATGTCGTCTACGACATTGTCGGCGGCGCGATGACGGCGGCATCGCTGGAGGTTCTCGCGCCAGGTGGAGAGCTGGTCTTTGCGGCGCTGGGCAGATACGCAATCGGCGCTGCGCAACTGGAAGCGATGATCACCCGGAACCAGTCCCTGCGAGGTTTTGCCCTGCTTCCGCTGCTCTCCGCCGACGGCCTCAGGGCCAGCCTGTCGGAGCTTTTCCAACTCGCCGTCGGCGGCCAGCTTGCCGTGACGCAAAGCGGCCGCTATCCGCTCGACCGGGCCAACGAAGCGCACCGCCTGCTGGAGGAGCGCCGCTCGACCGGCAAGGTCGTGCTGATACCTTGAGTGGTGTGGTCGATTACTGCGCACGGGCTCCGTGCAATGCGTGTGCTCAAATGGTGGGAACAGCGCCAGGAGCCGACTTCTGGCGGGCCGTATTGCAGAGGGTGAAGGCCCTTCTAAATGACTATTAAACCTTGTGCGGCGTCCTCTATATTGCCATTCAATTTGATCACAACCGAGCGTACCTTATTCGCATCGTTGTCCGCGTTTTCAGTTGCCTCAGCAATCATCGGCAGTCTTGTTTTTTCTGTCTTCGAATCATCGACATGGACTTCAATTTGATCGTCCGGTTGCGCGCCAGCCCGATCGAATGAGGCGTAGAATTTCAAGTTGGCCGTCAGAAGCTCATCGCCAACAATGTCAAAGTATCCAATGCCCCCTTGACGATTTTAACAGGGCTTACTTCCAGATAATCTATATCTACAGCCATATGAAACTCCCTCATGTTCGACGAGATCAATCTAGATCGCCTGCTTTTCGTGGCGTCCATCCGCTTGATCTTGCCATCACGCCGCCCGATCTACCCATGCTGCCACCGGATCTGCCCATGACGCCGCCCGATCTACCCATGCCGCCGCCCGATCTGCCCATGCCTCCGCCATGGGCCTCTCCAGATAACAGGATTTGCTCGAGTGACCCCGTCTCTGCGTCCAACCTGAGCGAATGGTCACTCTTGTCGTAAATCCATACTTTCATGTCCTTGGAGAAAGCCCCAATCTGAAAGCCGAGACCCGTTCGCGCACTGGAGCCGGGAACTCGGGACAGTCTTTTGTACGCAACTTGGTTGTCGGCATCGGTAGGGGGAGGGTCGTCGGGGTCGAGGCCAGCCCCATGGACGAGAAAAATCGCTGGCGGAGCCAGTTCATAAAATGCTCCTTCAAAGGAAAAAGAAAAAATCCGTGCCAAACGCGCGTCAGGGTGTTCCTTCCCATCGGGACCAGCAACATGTTCGAGCTGGCGTCGCAGAAAATTGTTGTTTCCTGGTCTTGGCAAGTTACCGTATATGTCGACTCCTTTCAAAGTCACGTCTTCAAGCAGACGACCAAACAGATATACAGACGATACGCCAAGTAATGTTTCATTATCTGACATCTTCCTCTCCACTCATTATTATCTAGCTAGACATCGACCTCGCTAACAGAACTCTTTCTCGATAGCTCATCTTCGGAAAATTAGATATATCTCTCGGCAGCAAGGTGCGCGCCGAATGGGAATGGCCGCGGCGCGGCCTATTGTTGATCCGCCTGCCAGCGTGCAGATCGCCGATGCCCCGACGCCTGAAATTGCGATCGATGAGCCTTGCGAACTCACCCCCCGTCTCGACCTCGTCGACGGCGAGCATCGCCGTCGCGACATCTCCATAGTCCAGAAAATCGGGCCCCAGAGCCCATAGGGTTTCGGCCAGATACATCCCGACGACGTCGCGCGCATCGAGCAGCGCCTCGCGGAAACCGTCGGTCCGGCGAACGAAAGCACGGTCGAATGCGTCCTGCAGCGGCGCCCGGGCAGCCGGATCGGCCTCGGCGACATCGGCGAGATTCTCGACCTCGGACGAGATCAGGCCGCGGACAACCAAACTCTCGTGAAAGATATCGACCAGGATGTCGAATATCGCGCCGGTGAGCGGCTCCGACAGGTCATGCTCGTTCTTCCAGCCGTGAACGAATTCGGCCATCGTCCGCTGGTTGTTCGCCAACCTTATCTGGCTATGCCGCGAAAATTCCGAAAAGCGCGCGAGACGGTTGGCCAGATAGAGGTTGCCGCGCGTCTCGCCCAGCACATTGTCGATCACCGACGGAAAATGCATGGCGGCGATCAGCGACACGCAGTCGGAGAAGGCTTCCTGGAAGCCGACATATTCGGGGAACTCTTTGCCCAGGCCCGGCACGCCCAGCACGGCGAAGGCTATAGCGTGGCCGACCTCGTGGGCGATGATGTCGAAGTCGAGGCTGAAAGGGAGGATACTTCCGTCCGTCTCGAACTGGCTGCCCACTTCGAGATAGCCGTAGCCGAACTGCGCATTGTTCCATGTCGGCAGAATCGAGATTTCCAGACGCTCATGGTGATCGCGGAAATGCCATGCAACCGACTGGCCGAGATAGCGTTCCCACACATCGAGCGTGAACCGCACGGAGCCGAAGAGATGCGCGGCCTCGAAGCCGGGCATCGATGGCTGGTAGTGATCGAAATTGCCGCGCTCGTCGGGCACTGCCGGCGCGAGGATATTTCCTGTCCAGGGCGGCAGATAGATAAACGGCGTTCCCAAGGGCGCGCGGTTCACGCCATAGGGCCTGGTCTTGCCGACCGGCTCCACGACATACATTCGATCGTCAGACGGGCCGACACCGACGCTTCCGAGCGGCGATGAAACCGTGACGATTTCAGGGCACGCTCGAGCGTCCTCGAACGGAGGCTGGACAAAGAGCCTGAACCGGGTCGCCATCCCAGTACCCCACGACCTGTATTAGCTTAGCATAAATTAATCTCCGTTGCTTGGCGAGAACTTCATAAGCAACGTAAGCCTTTTGTTTGTCGGGTCGGCGAACGCGCGCCGGCCCCGCTCTATTCCGTGAGTTCTATCAGCCTGGGGTAGCGCGGGTGGCCGCGAATGGGCTCGAAATCGGAGTCGTTCTTGAACCACAGCTTCATTTCCGTGCCGACCTGAGGCAACCAGGCCTCCAGCAGGTCGATCGACCGGTCGCTCTCGCCCAGCAGCGCATAGGTGCAGGCGGCATTGTACTGGATGTTGATGTCGCCGGATTCGGTCGCAAGGGAGCGCTCGAGCCAGGCCAATGCTCGATCGTGCTCACCGAGGAAGGCGAGCATGATCGCGCCAAGGCATCCGACATTGGCATTCTCCGGGTGGAGCCTTAACTCCTCCTCGGCCTTCCCTATCGCGATCCGCGCATAGTTTTCGGCTTGATCGTTCTGCCCGAGCGAGCGGAAGACGTTCACGAGCATAACCGGCGCACCATAGTCCGCCGGCTTGATCTCCATTGCCCTCAGGAAATACGTCGCTGCCATTTCGAACTGACCCTGGGTCACGCAGAACTCGGCATAGTACCGATTGGCCTCATGGCAGTTAGGATCGATGGCCAAAGCCCGCTCGAAGGCGGCAACTGCCTCGGCGCGGCGACCAGCGCCCGAAAGGGCGTGCCCCATGGCCGCATACGCTTCTGGCAGATTGGGGTCGATAGCCAACGCCTTTGCAGTGGTTGCCAGAATATCCTCGACCTGAATGTCGAAGCCAAATTGCGAGCGGAGCCGCGTGTTGCAGACCGCGATGCCGGCATAGGCTCGAGCATAGCTCGGGTCGAGTTCGATAGCCCTGGCGAAACTTTGCCTGGCCATCAGGTGGTTTGCCTTCGACGCGATGTGGTAATACTCGCGGCCTCTCAGATAATGCGTATAGGCTTCGACATTCTCGGTCGGCGCTTGCTCGATCGCCTTCTTCTCCTCGGGAAGGAGTTTGACCTTGAGCTGCTCGACGATTGCCTTGGTGATCCCGTCCTGCACGGCGAAGATATCGGTGAGGTCGCGGTCATAGCGGGCGGCCCAGACGTGGCCGTCGCTCGCCCCTTCGGTCAGTTCGGCATTGATCCTGACGCGGTTCCCGGCTTTGCGGACGCTTCCCTCGACCACATAGGCGACACCGAGTTCACTGGCGATGTGTTCCAGGTTCAGGGCGCGGCGCTTGCAGGCGAAGACGGTGTTGCGGCTGAGCACGAAGAGGCCCGAAACGTTGGACAGGTCCGTGATGATGTCCTCGGTGATGCCGTCGCTGAAGAACTCCTGGTCGGGATCGTTGCTCATATTGGCGAAGGGCAGGACGGCCACCGAAGGCTTGTCGGGGCGCGTCCCAATCTCGCCGGTCCGCATTTCGTTGCGCGAGGCGACATTCCCCCAATTGGCGAAATAGACATGCACCGGATGGGACATGTTCTTCACCGTCCTGGCACCCTGATCGGCGAAGTCCACGCCGAGTTTGTTGCCAACCTCGTGGCGCACCGCCTCCGAACAGGCAATGCCGCCGGGTACGGCGAGACCTTGCAACCGGACTGCCATGTTCACGCCGTCGCCGTAAAAATCGTCGCCGTCGAGGATAAGATCGCCGAGATTAATGCCCATCCGAAACTTGAAATGGCGGTCTTCCGGGATCCCGGCGTTGCGCTCTACCATCCCGCGCTGGATTTCTACGGCACAACGGGCGGCGTTGAGAACGCTGCCGAATTCGACAAGCAAGCCGTCGCCCATCACCTTGAAGATGCGCCCGCCATGCTTGGCTACAGTGGGATCGAAGAACTCGCGGCGATGCTGGCGAAGCGCGCCGAGCGTTCGCTCTTCATTTGCTTCCATCAGGCGACTGTAGCCTACCACGTCGGCAGCCAGGATCGCCGCCAGACGGCGCTCAACCCGCTCCTCGGACATGCCGTCTCCGAAAACGTCGATACTACACGATTTAACGGCATACCGGTGAAGGTTTTTCGATGTGGGCCGCAACGCGAGGGTGCGGGCTGGGATCGACATCAGCCCGCGTTGGAAAACCTCCCAAGCAGGAAGCCGCGGGGTAAGGGTGGATGCTATGGGGAAAGCGCGGGGCTGGCGGTGACCAGCGGGCCGACAGCCGCAATCGGGGTGGCCCCAAACCTTGTGTCGGTCGGCCCTGCGCCTCATTCAGGTCGTTGAGATCAGTTTTGCCGTTTCCTGAAAGCAGACATAGCCAACGAACACGCAGGAGATCATGGTTGCGCCAGGAACCAACGATCCCGCCATCGCGGACAAGGGCTGAATCAAACCATTGACGTTACTCTACGCTGAGATTCTGCCTCTGAGCGGCGGCACACTCTTCCAAAAAGCAGGATGTTTCGAAGCACGATCAATCGCTTGAACGATTAGGCCGAAATAGCGGAATCCGCATGCAATAAATTGGCGAGGTTCTCGTCCCGTGTCGTCGATCAATCCCGGCGCGGATCGTAAGGCCTGGCGGCCTGTTGAGCGACGCGCTCGCGGTACCTCGCGTCGGTACCACTTCGGTTTTCCGGCTTGGTAAGCGTTTCGACAGGCTTCCCGAGGACGACCAGCAGCGCGTCCCATTCTTCCTGGCCGAGCGTCTTGTAGCGGTACTTCAGACCCGGCGAAGCCAGGAACTGCTCGATCTCACGCCGCGCGAAAGAGGCCGCAGGGCCAATGCGGCGAAAGCCGCTTCGCACGGCATCGGTAGCCGCGGTCAGTTCGCTGAAGCCATACTTGCCCGGATCGTAGACGGAGTACTCACGCAGCAGCCGCAACAGGTCGGGCACGGCATCGACGCCGCGCTCGCCCTGGCGCTTGATCAGGCCGGTGGCAAAGCGGCTGACCGCCGGATCGGCGAGAATTGCGCGCTCTTCCGGCAGAGGATCGGCGTATGCACCTATAGGGAGGCCGGCCAGGGCATTGATCCAGTGGCGCGCCTCCTTCTTGTCGGTGGCCGCGAGGTAGCGGCTGGCGGCGAGCCGCCCCAGATCGGCGGAGTCGCCATCGACCTGTTTGATGATCGCCCACAGCCCGTCTGAGGATCGCACCCGCGGGTCCTCCAAGATGCGAACCAGCAGACGCCGGTCGCTCTCGCCGAGCGGCTGGTCGTCCGCGCGGAACGAGTCCATCCACTGATTGGCGAGCGCGAACGCGGGATCGCTCACAGGCTTAAGCGGATCGTCGAGCGCTCTGGCAAGTTCCGCGCGCGTTCTCGTTTTCGCCGCTTCGATATCCACGCCGCGCGAAACGCTGGTGTGGTCGAGTAGCAGCCGGTTGACCGGAACCTCGGCATACATCCTTCCGTCACCGAGCCGCCGACGCGCCCAGCCGAACCGGAAGTTCTCGATCCCGCCCGAAGCCCCGATCAGCAACGGCGCCGCCGGGGCAAAGATCGACAGGATCGACTGCCGCAGCAGCACCTGTTCACCGGCGTCGGTGATGGTGAGCGCCTTGCGGTGGGGTGCGGAGGGTTCGAGCGACCAATCCACCCGTCCCGATCGGGGCTTGGCATCGGGCACGGCGGGGCCGTCCTCGATCGCGATAGTGAGGTCGGGTTCGGGGGCGTCGTCGCTTTGCAGCAGCGCCTTGCCCTCTGACATCATCAGGTTCCATTCGGCTTCCAACGCGCGCTGAGGGGCGAGCGGATCGGAGGCATCGTAGCGCCGCTCTTCCAGCAGGCCATGCCCGAAGACGGTGCTTCGTTTGCCGGGCGTCGAGTCCGGCACGATGCGATAGGTATTGGAATGACCGCGAAGGGTCTGGACGCGGACTGAAGTGACGCCCGGGGTCTTGAGCAAGGCCGCGCACAATGCGTCGCAACGGCCCTCGAACGGGCGGGCGAGGAGAATGTCGCCGTTGAGCGCAATCGGTGCGCTCGGCTGAATGTCCGGCTCCTCCAGGCTGGCCAGCATGCCTCTCGCCCAGGTGAGGCCTGGCTGGGGGATGGTCCAGAACAATGCCAGCGTCGCGGCGCCCGATATGACGTTCAGAGGAACGCCTGAAACGAAACTTCCGAGCAGCAAGCGGAAGAGCGCGAAGGCGACGCCATACATGAAGGCCGTTGGCATCGACGCGAGGATGAGCCCCGGGATAATCAGGAAACTGCCGATGATGACCAGCCATGGCATTGTCAGCGCCACGAACGCGCCGACGCCGGTGATGATCAAGTAAGTCTTCAACCACATGCGCGGAACCTTACCGCGCAGGACTCAAAAAAATGATAAAGCCACTGTTCTCGGGTCGGTGCCGTTTTGGGAATCCGCCCGTTGACGAATCTCGTTACGCGCACCTCAAAAAGCTGTCAATCGTCCGCCTTTGGAGGCTCTGGCGCCTCCATCAGATGACCGACTCGGTGAAGGTTTTTCGATGCGGGCGCGCAACGCAGACATCGGCCCGCGTTGGAAAACCTGCCAAGCATCATCAGGCGATCTGGCCTTCTTCCGTGACCTGGCCGGTCTTGCACTAGGCTGACACCTTCGCCGCCTGGCTCGCGCCGCTACGCAAATCCGAATGGGTCGGAGATAGTTGCGCTGCGTCTCCCGTGAGAAACGCCACATGTTCATGTCGCCGATCAACCGCTGGCGCAAAGGGCTGATGGATGTGCATCGAGAGCGGGATGGGTCATGGTCAGGCTCCTTGTTGAAGAAGCCCGTCATGCTCTGCCGCCGCCGAATGACGCTCAATGCGGGCGCGACGACCGGTCCCTGATCTCTACCTCAACCGCAGGCGCCTCCCGCCTAGCGGGTTCGTTCTCCGACCCGAAGCAGAGTCTCACACGCGACGGCGGCATGGCTGCTTTGCGCCGCA
This sequence comes from Mesorhizobium sp. WSM4820, assembly GCF_055811075.1. Taxonomy (NCBI): domain Bacteria; kingdom Pseudomonadati; phylum Pseudomonadota; class Alphaproteobacteria; order Hyphomicrobiales; family Phyllobacteriaceae; genus Mesorhizobium; species Mesorhizobium sp. WSM4820. The sequence goes on from NZ_JBVVQN010000003.1 coordinate 411,578, forward strand.
TGTCCGCCCTTGAAGCGATCTTTGCGATTGCCGGATAGCAGACGCTGCCGGCGACCACCTTGGACATCTTATTGCGCCAGGGCAGACATTTCCGATCGCGGGGCAGGCGGCCCCGGATGGGTCGCTACTTCGGCATTGGGAGGAGACTTCTGAAGTCCGATCCCTCTCCGCCCCAGATCGGTATTGATGTACCGACACCGGGCAGTCATACTTACGGGGCAAGTGACGAGAAACGAGCCACAATGCGTCTGCTGCCAAATCTGCTCTCCCGTTTTGTAAAAAACGGGCGCCTGACTGTCATATTCGAGGACGGTTTCAGGCAAGCCTTCGGCAGTGGACAGGATGGGCCCGACGTGACGATCCGCCTAACCGACAAAGCGGTCGAACGCGAGATCTTCTTCAATCCGGAACTGAAGGCGGCCGAAGCCTACATGGATGGCCGCTTGGTGATCGAGAACGGTGGCAAAGCATTTGACCTCTTGTCACTTTTTTCTGTCAACCGCACTGGGTTGGCAGCCCACCCCGTTCAGAAGGGATTGCGGAAAGTCTGGCGTGCGTTGCGCCGACGCCAGCAGAACAACAAGCTCGGTCTCGCCGCAAAAAACGTTCAGCATCACTACGACATCCCGACGAAATTTTATGAGCTATGGCTCGACGAGACAATGACCTATTCGTGCGCCTATTATACGGCACCGGACAACAATCTGCTGCAAGCGCAGATGGACAAGCATCGCCACATTGCCGCGAAGCTCAAGCTAGAGCCGGGCATGCATCTGATGGAAATCGGCTCAGGCTGGGGCGCTCTCGCCATCTATCTCGCCAAGTATTGCGACGTGAAGGTCACGGCGATCAACGTTTCGACGGAGCAATTGGCGGCGTCTCGGCTTCGAGCGATCGAGGCCGGGGTCGCTCATCAGATCGATTTTCGCGAGGTCGACTATCGCGAGGTCAGCGGACAATTCGACCGTGTTGTCTCGATCGGAATGATGGAGCACGTAGGCGTCACTCATTTCGACAGCTATTTCACAAGCATCAGTAGATTGTTGAAGGAGGGCGGCTTCGCATTGGTTCATGCGATCGGACGCATGTCACCGCCTGGTACGACGGCGCCGTTCATCCGCAAGTATATCTTTCCAGGTGGGTATGTGCCGGCTTTGTCAGAGGTGTTTGCCTCGTTGGAGCGCACGGGGATCTGGTGCGCCGACTGCGAAAATTTGCGGCTGCACTATTACTGGACGATCCACGATTGGCGTCTCGGTTATGAGGCCAGGCGCGAGGAGGCAGTCGCCATGATGGGCGAACGCTTCTGCCGTATGTGGGATTTCTATCTGGCGTCGGCCGAACTCGGCTTCCTAAACGGTTCAAATTTTGTTTTCCAGATACTGATCTCGGCTCGCCGTGACGATGTCCCAATCATCCGCGATTATATTGTCGAAGAAGAGCGACGCCTACTGAGCTCGATGCAGACGAGTGCGTAGTTTCGCTATCTACACCGTGGGCCCGGTCCGCTGGTTAGCTCGCCCTGCAGGACTCGGATGACATCATCGTGGGGGGCTTGCAGCTGGTGGCGAGTCATTTCTAAGGGAACGCGTTTCGGATGCGCTGTACGCCCGAGCTTCCAGCCTCTACGACGACAAAGCGCTCGCCACGCTCGCTGTTGCCATCGGCCAAGTCTCGTTTTTCATCGCGGTCGCGCTGTTGGAAAACCACTGCCTGGGCGCTCGCCAAGCGAAAGGTGGCGCTAGGAGTTACGGGTACGCGTTCGTCCCGACATGAATTCGGGCTAGGCGTTCGTGCCAAAAGACGTGATGTGAAGCCGGCGACTATCCGTCGGCTCTACCAAACACATCGCTTCGCCAATAGATGGGCCCGGCTTTCAAAGCGGTCATCGTGTTGCCGGCCAGTTGAAGTGGCCTGCGATAGGCGACTAAGCCCGGATGCGCTGTATCACCCTGACTACATTGACCTCCCGCTTAAAGAACGCTCTTTTCAGGGCCATAAGCTTTGGCGAGACGGACCATGCCTTTCGTGCGAAGGCGTTGGTACCAATAGAATAGTATCATCAAGCCGGTTGTTGTGCCGGCACCAAGGCACAGTGCAGGCGCCAACGCTGATCCGACATATAGTGCTAGAAGGGTCACGCCCGCCGCCGCGACAATGGCATTTACGAAAGCGATCATCGTCGCGGCTGTGGTCAGATGCGCCAGGAGCGGCCCGGCACGCAGCGACGGTTCGGCGTCGTTTTCTGGCCAACGGCCGAACTCTTTGGAAAACTGAAAAGCAGCATCCTCCCCCAGCGTTCGGTAGTAGGCCCTGATCCGGGCGATGCCGATATGGGCCTGCATGTTCTCGGCGGCTATATCGATCAGCCTTAGGACGGTGAAGCTACCCAGCAAAAAGAGCGATGGCAGCACGGCTAGGAGAAACGGCTGAAGGAATTCAGGCGACTGCGCGACAAAGCCCGTCGCCACTAGAGCGCTCGATAGAGACATGATGTAGATGGTCGTTCGCGACGCCATTTCGCTGATAGTTGCGCTGATCGCCGATTGCTGCACGAAATGCTCTGTCGTGAGGGCCGCGAGAAGCGCGGTGTGGGGTGTTGTCATGTCGGCCATTTTATATCTCCTGTGGTGAGCATGCCGCCGCTGGCGCATCCTGAGCGACAGAGCCGTCGACACAGGCTGCATGCGCCTACGCGATTGTGCAGATGTTCAAAGAGTGTTCATCAACTTGGCAATTCCGTTTAAATGGCGCCGGAATTCGGCTTGCCCGAAGCCTGTATAACGCCGGAAATCGCGGCTCGCATGGGCTTGATCGAAATAGCCTTGCTGGCGGCCAATTGCGCCAGTCCGCCGGCGGGCGCGTCGGCCAGCAGAGCCCCAACTAGTCGATAATAGGGCATGACGCCCGCGTATCGTTTTGGTGAAAGGCCCACGAGGTTCCGGAACAGTCGATAGAGCGAAGAATAGGACAGCCCCAGCACGGCCGCGGCAGTAGCAACGCCCTGGTTTGGATCGGCATCTATGAGGCGCACGGCTTCCGCAAGATTTTGAATCTGCTGGTGGGCATTGCTCACACGTCCGGATAGGGCAATGTCGCAACTACGCTCGGTCCCAAACAGTCGCGCCAATTTGGTTAAGGTCCTGGATGGGGTTTAGGTTAGACGTTCGTCCTCGGCAAGATTGTCACAATTCGGTCACTCGCCGCCAAATTGCCGAATGTCCGGACACGGCGGACTGAAGCAACGCAGCATTTTCCACTTTGAGGCGAAGTAATTCTCAACTATGGTCCGCCAAGATTTTGGCATTGGGGGGGGAATATTGCCGATGGTTTTATCACGCAGGGGTGTCGTGCTCGGCGGCCTGGCGCTGGTCGCGGTGGGTGCAACCAGCAATATTGCTCAAGCCGCGGCGGCAAAATCCTTTTTCGCCGGTACCGCCAGCGACAACAATTTTGTCTATCGCAAGACCAACTTCGCCAAGATCAACAAGAGATGGCATCGCCAGATCGTCAAGTATTTCAGCAGCGAGCCGGTCGGCACCGTCGTGGTCGATACTCGCCACCACTTCCTCTACGTCATCATGGAAAACAAGACCGCCATCCGCTATGGCGTCGGCGTCGGCAAGGACGGCTTCAAATGGTACGGCCGCGCGACGATCGACCGCCGCGCGCTGTGGCCGCAGTGGGTCCCGCCCCCCGAAATGCGTAAGCGCAGGCCGGACCTACCGCACATGGTCGCAGGCGGCGCGTCCAACAATCCGCTCGGGCCGCGCGCGCTCTATCTGCACCGCAACGGCGCCGACACCGGCTACCGCCTGCATGGCACGCTGGAGCCATGGAGCATCGGCACCGACGCTTCCAGCGGCTGCATCCGCATGTTCCCGGAAGATATCATCGACCTCTACCAGCGCTGCCCGATCGGCACCGCGGTGCAGGTCCTGCCGCACATCGCCGACCAGGCGCCCGCTTCCACCACTGTCGAATGATTGGCGCCTCATGAACCGCATGATTGAGAACACGCGCCGGCTGCTCGCCGCCGGCCTGCTGTTGCTGGCCGCATCCTGCTCGACCAGCAACACGCTGGCCCCTTCCACGCCCGACATCACCAACACCGAGGTTGCCGGCTTCCAGAACGTGCAGCCGGGCAGCGAGGAGGATTTTATCCTCAATGTCGGCCGCCGCACCTATTTCACGCAAGGTTCGGCCGCGCTCGATTCTGTCGCCAAGGCCACCCTCGACACCCAGATCGCCTGGTTAGCAAAGCATCCGCGCTGGCTGCTCAAGCTGCAGGGTTTCGCCGACGATCCCGGCGCAAGTGAAACGGCGCTGTCGCAGCAGCGCGCCGATGCGGTGATGGACTACCTCGCCGCCGGCGGCATAGGCCGCAGCCGCATGTGGGCCAAGGGCTACGGCAAGGACAGGCTCGTCCGCGACTGCCCCGACACCGCCTGCAGGTCGCAGAACCGCCGCGTTGTGTCTAATTTGCGCGATGAGAGGGACGAGCCGTAGGGGCTGCTGTTCTGCTTGTGACCCGAAGCAGAGTCTCACACGCGACGGCGGCATGGCTGCTTTTGCGTCTCATGTCGGCCGTAAAGATCAGCTTTGCGGCTTCCTGAAAGTAGACAGCGCTGGAGGTCGCCGTTGCGCCATTGCCAAGTACCGAGCGAGCTAATGAGACGCCGGGCCGTCCTCGAGCGGACGCGCTCACTCTTTCAGCCGTGTATAGAGGCCGCGTGTGGCCAACGTCTCTTGCTGTCCGGGACGCGTGAAATAGAGCTCAAAGACATGGCGATCGTTGTTCTCGATTTTGATTATTGTGCGCATGCCGATCGACTTGCCGACCGTGTCTTCGCCAGCCACACCCTGGTCGGTGAAGGCCCCGGACATGCTGATGGGCCTTTGATTTCCGGATCCAGGGGTGCCTTCGTAGTACATCATGGTTGTGTTGACAGGATCGATCGTAATCCACTCGTATCGGTCGTCCATGATACTGTAGCCGAGCCAGCCTTTGCGCCAGATTGGCGCTCCATCCAGCGTCCCCTCCATCGTGTCTTCGATGTAACGGCCGCCTGCCAACCACTGCCGACGGCTAATGAGGTCGTCCGTCACGAGCGGCGGCTGATCGGGGCTGCGGCCGAGCGTGCCGTAGAAGCTCAACTGGACCCGCCAGGTGCCAACTAGTGGCGCCAGAACCTCATGCGCCTGACCCGGCAATCCGCGACTAAGCCATTTGGGTAACTCGGACTGCGTCGGGGGCGCGGCCGCGGCCGAGCCATCTTGAGCCAATGCGCCGGAAGGAACCGGGAAGGCGAACGCAACGACAATTAGGGCAACGTGTAGTGTCTCAATGATTCTTCTCATCTGCGGTCCATTGTTTATTGGAAATTGCTGTAACGCGCGTGGTTGAGGGTCACCGTTGTGAACTTTCCGCGTGAACCGGATCGATACTGATCTCTTAATCCTTGAGGCTTTACTGTTAGATCATTCGATGCTGACCAGCGTTTCACCTCCTGAAACTTCTAGAATAGCGCCGGTCACGAAATCATTAGTCATCAGGAAAAGTGCGGCCTTGCCGATATCGTCGACTTTTCCAACGCGACCTGCTGGGAAGCTCTCGCGCACCAGCGCGAAAAACGCGTCCCGCTTGGTTTGCGGCATGCCGGCCCACATTTCGCTGTCTATGACGCCTGGACGGATTGTGTTGACGCGGATCGGACCGAGTTCGAGCGCAAGGGCTCGTGTCAGCGCCTCCAGACCAGCGAACGCGACCATCATCATCGAAGCGCCCATGCGAGGCTTGGTCACCAAGCCGCCAGTAGTGAATGTGATCGAACCGCCTTTCCGCATCTTGGGCGCCGCGTGCCGGGCGCAAGACCAACTGCCCAGGAGCTTGCCATACAGAACGGCCTGCGCGTCGGCCAGCGTTTGGGAGAGGAAGGTTCCTCCATGACTTGGTGGAGTTGCGGTGATGAGAAGGTGGTTGAGCGCCCCCAGCGTTTCGAATACTTGCTCGACCGCCGCATCGTCGGTCATGTCCAGCGACTGGAAGGTGATTGAACCGTGGGCGCTTTGTTCTGCAGCCAATTTCGCCGGTGGCCGCCGCCCGAGCGCGATGACCTCGGCGCCTGCGCGCGAGGCCGCAAGAGCCGCCCCCATGCCCATGCCGCTTGTCCCGCCAACGATCACGACTCGCTGATTCAGAAGAGACTGCTCGTCACCGGTCATCGCGGATCTCTGCCGCTGGCATATGGGCTCAGCATCTCAAGCCACTGCGTCTCCATGTCGCCCGGTTCGAGCTCACCACCATCTACGACGAACCTCTGGACATAGGCTTCGCTGAAGTGGCTCTTGACTGCATCGACACTGCGCCAGACTTCGTAGATGACGATGAGATCGGGGTCGGATCGATCACGATGGATGTGGAATTGTAGACAGCCCGTTTCTGATCTCGTCGCTTCGAGATCCTCAAGCATCCGGGTAACGAGCGCTTCGCCTTGACCAGGAGCGGCGCGATGCTTGGCGATAATGCAATAGGGCGTGTGTTCGCCAGTGGCTGGTGGGGGAAGATCAGGCAACACCAACGCCATATGAGTCTCCTTCTGGTAGCGGCCTAGGAGGTATTCTGCATTCACACGTCATGCGTTCATGGCGCATGCGAAATGCCGGCTATTGCTCCTTCGATAATCCACCGCGATGCAGTCGCTGCTTTGGCTCGCGACTCGGTCGAAGTGGTTACGGCATTTGAGAATTTGCAGATCCTGGCGCGGCGCCGCTATGGCAGAAACGCTTGAATGTCTGACCGTTTGTCGCACTGATTACATTAGCCGTGGATCGCATCAGGCGATGCAGGACCGATCCCGTCTCTGTTATGCTCACCCGCGCCCGGAATCTCGGACCGCGCCTGGCGAGACGCCTATGAAGCGTTTGAATGCCCTGCTGAAGGATGCATCGGACTCATATCCCAACTCAGACGCGACCTGTGACAGCGACATATATCCGTTCCGCAACCAGGATTCGGCCAGCCTAAGCCTCCATTGCAGGAGATAGCGGGCCGGAGATACCGACAACAGAACCTTGAATCGCTGCGAAAACCTCGATCGCGACAGCCCAGACAATGCCGCCAGGCGATCGACTGGCCAGTCTTCGCCGGGGGAGCGATGGATTCTTGCAAGCGCAGACCCGATTTGCGGATCCCGCACGGCCGCCAGCCAACCAGTCAGATTGTCGGAACACGTCTCGACCCAGGATCTGATTACTTGCGTCATGACAATATCAGCAAGGCGCGCCATTACCGTTGCCGATCCGATTCTTTGCCCATCAGCCTCCCGCGCCATCATAGCAAGGAGGTTTGGCAGGTCAGTATCGCTGTGCTCTGCATAGCGGATATGCATCACCGGAGGCAGCAGTTCCAGGAGCGGATTTGCCGTCGGCCCCTCAAAGCCGATCGTACAGCATGCGATCAGCGATCGCGGACCGCCGCCGCCGGACTTCAATTCGTAGGTTCCATTCCCGATCAACGCCGGTTTGATATCGTCCAGTGGCAAGGCTCTCCCTTTGGGCCGGTCGGACATGGTGTGCTCTGTTCCGTGGGGAAGAAGAAGCACATCGCCGCATTCCAGCAGCAGCGGTGGCAAGCTCTTGGCTTGTATCCAGCACTGACCCTCGAGCATCGCATGAAATCGTACGCCCTCCCTGAACGGCACGGCGATGCCCCAAGGCGCCGTTAACTCGCTGCGGCCATATCTCGCATGGGCAAGGCGCAGGTCGCGCAGCACCTCGCTCAACAAATCATTCTCGGCCGGCTGGTAGCCCATCGTTGCACGTCCAAGACCGGGCCGATTCATGGATCTAAGCGGATCGTCCATATGCATTCCTTGCCTCGAACCTTTGCATACTCTTTATGCATCCCGTTATCTCTTGGTGGGCAGAATATGCTACGGATCGATCCTCTAGGTCCTAAATCTAATAGGTCTGCATGATGGCGGCTGCTCGACTACCGAATTTTCTCGGCTCGCGCGTTCCATACCGAGGCGACGGCGCAATGTCGGTGTTTGGCAGACTACGTCGCGTGGCTGATCTGCTCGACGATAGAGTTCCAATCAAGTCCGGCTCTTTCGTGCGATATGGGAAGTCCGCAACGGAACATCAGCGCAGGTTGCCGCGAATGTCGGCTACCCGATAGCAAAAGATGGGGGACCCTGCGCCGAGCTGTATGTCTGCTCACCTGCATATCAAACTACAAGCTGCCGGTCCGCACTCGGCCTCACTTGCGTCATCGCCTGCTTCAGCCTGACCGATCGAACTGGTCATCGGCCCAATGCAGGATTCGTCCGCACTGAGGCAGAACACTGGTTCATTGACGCAATAGCAACCAACCGAGCACCCCGAATCCGCTGGCCCAACGACCGGTCATGGCGCGGCTGCTCGTCGCTAAGGTTCTTTCTTCCGCAGGTCTTTGACGACATCGAGAAAGGCCCGCAGTGCGGGCGGTACGGCTCGATGTCCGGGGTAGTAAACCGCAACTTCTTCCGCAGCGGACATCCACGCGGTCAGGACCTTGTGCAGCCGGCCGTCGGACAAGGCCGCGTCGGCGGCCCAATCGGCCACGTAGGCGACGCCCAGATCCTCTATTGCGGCTTCGACCATCAGCTCCTCGTCGTCGAGGACGACGGGGCCGTTTGCCTCGATCACGAGCTCCTGGCCGGCGCGTTCGAACTCCCATCGGTAAAGCTTGCCGCTGGGCATGCGGTGGCCGATGCAATGGTGGCGTTGCAATTCCTCGGGGGTTTTCGGGTCGCCGAAGCGATCGAGGTAGGCGGGCGACGCGACACAGATGAACCTCAACGCGCGTGCAAGCGGCACGGCGATCATGTCCTTGGGCACCGATCCGAGGAGGCGCACGCCGGCATCGAAGCCGCTGGACACGATGTCGATGAGCCGCCCCTCGACGACGATGTCCACGGTCACATCCGGATGGCGCTCCGCCATCCGCGGAAGAACCCGGCGAACGAGAAGCAGGGCCACCAGTCGCGGGGCGTTGATGCGGACGGTGCCCGCGACATTGCCCCTGAACCCGGCGACGCTTTCGAGCGCCTCGTCCAGCGAGGCGAGCGCCGGCTGAAGGCGGCCGAGCAACTGGAAACCGGCTTCCGTCGGCGAGACGCTGCGTGTGGTGCGGTTGAGAAGGCGCACCCCCATGCGCTCCTCGAGCGCACGCATGGTGTGGCTCAATGTGGAAGGCGCCGTGCCGATCTCGTCCGCTGCGCGGCGGAAGCTGCGGTGCGTGGCAACGGCCACGAAGGCGGTGAGATCGTTGAGGGACGGGCGGGACATTGATGGCAATTTTGCATCACCTCATGCCGATTTCAACGGCTAATGCGCGTAATGCGATTGCCTTATCTCCTGCTTGCATCAACTCGACGGCTCCGGGCGGTCCGCCCGTAATCGAGACAGAAAGGAGCATGAAATGCCTGCACGTGATGCCATCTATCCGGCCAAACGCCACGCGTTATACGATATTCATCGATATTCCGCGGCCATTCGCTCCGGCGATCTTCTCTTCGTATCGGGTCAGGTCGGCAGCCGTGAGGACGGCTCGCCCGAGCCCGCATTCGAGGATCAGGTTCGGCGGGCTTTCGCCAATCTGCGCGCGGTCCTCGCCGCCGCCGGGTGCAGCTTCGACGACGTTGTCGACGTCACCACCTTCCACACCAACCCGGACCAACAGATCGAAACGGTGCTGGCGGTCCGGGCGGAGGAGATCGGCGGACCTCCCTATCCGAACTGGACGGCAGTGGGCGTCAACTGGCTTGCCGGCTTCGATTTCGAGATCAAGGTCATCGCCCGTATCCCTTCTGCCACCAGCGGCCAGCCGGCGGGCTGATCGCTCGCCCTGCAATTTCTCTACTGCCGATTGTTCACAACGCTAAGGGCAGCAGGGGAGCTTTAAGGCTGCCATGCAAACGGCTTGAACTTTGCGAATGGTTTTCGGCGAGGGCGCGAACGAGCGGTTAGGGAACGCGCCAGAAATGTCGGCCTGGTCGGCGCCGCGACCGCCAGCGTCGCCGTCGTCGAAGTCTGCATATGGGCAGCGGCAAGGGCACCCTCTACGGCAAAGCTACCCCTGGCAGAGAGCCTGCTCCCTACACGTCAGGACGCCACTTCGTCCTGGCGCAGATGGGGCGGCAACTCCCATGATCCGGCCGCGCGACGCGTTCTTTCTGCCCTTTTCGTAGCGCGTTACTGCCTTTCCCTCCTAGCATTGCATTATTATCGTAATATGTTATTATGATCATAATTCAACCGGCGAGAGAAGTCTGGCCCTGACGATTTGGAGCACGAAATGAATGCGAATTCCGAAAAAACCGCTGTGGTGACTGGAGCGTCCTCGGGCATTGGCCACGCCAGCGCCGAGGCGCTTGCGCGGGCAGGATTCACCGTCTTCGGGACAAGTCGCCGCCCTGTCGGCAACGGCCCGGAGGGAGTGACCATGCTGGTTTGCGACGTGACCGATGACGCTTCTGTCGGCGCCCTCGTTTCGACCGTGCTGGCGCAGATCGGGCGGATCGACCTCCTGGTCAACAATGCCGGCGTCGGTCTGCTTGGCGGTGCCGAGGAATCCTCGGTCGCACAGGTGCAGGCCCTGTTCGACGTCAATCTGTTCGGCGTCATCCGCATGACCAATGCTGTGTTGCCGTCGATGCGGCAGCGCGGCGCAGGGCACATCATCAATATCGGCTCGATTCTGGGATTGGTGCCGGCACCATACTCAGCCCATTACTCTGCGGTCAAGCACGCGCTTGAGGGCTATTCGGAATCGCTCGATCACGAGGTTCGTGCTTTTGGTATTCGCGTCTCGGTCATCGAGCCGGCATTCGTGCGTACCGTCTTCGACCAGAATGGGATCGAGCCGGATTCGGTGTTGCAGGAATATGATCGGGCGCGCGCCGGGCTCAAGGCGCTGCTGGGCGATGTGATGCCCAAAGCCGATCCGCCGGAAGTGGTGGCGGCTGTGTTGGTCAAGGCGGCGACCGATGCCCGCCCGCGGCGTCGCTATACCGCCGGCAAGGCCGCGCGCCAGGTCAGCATTCTGCGCCGCTTTGCCCCCGCAGAGATGTTCGACAAGAGCTTGCGCAAACAGTTCCGCCTGCCGGTCTGAACCCGGTTAGCAGTGCTCCACCGCCAACGGCTCCGCATCGATGTGAAACAGCGCCTGTGTTCAGCAAGAACAGTCGAGCGCGCTGTCTCGCAAGCTGGCAGATTGCTCTCACCACAGGAGAGCAAGATGACGATGCGGCAAGATCCCTACCACACGCGTATGAAACGGGTGTTGAACTACATCGACCGGCATCTGGAGGATGATCTTGGCCTGGACACGCTTAGTGCCGTTGCGGCCTTGTCCAAGTACCATTTCCACCGCCAATTCAGGGGATATTTCGGCATATCAGTGCGTCGCTATGTTCAACTCGTTCGCATGAAACGGGCGGGACAGGTGCTTGCCTTCAAGGACGAGGCGAGCGTGACCGAAACCGCGCTGGACGTCGGTTACGATGCGCCCGACGCCTTCGCCCGCGTGTTTCGGAAAAGCTTTGGGCAATTGCCTTCCGCATTTCGGGACACGCCCGACTGGGAGGTGTGGTTTGCCAGCCTGTGGCCATTGACCAACGCGAGCAGCAAGCTCATGAACACGGCGTATTGTTTGGCTGATGTCAACATCATCGACGTGCCGAAAACACCCGTCGCCGTCCTGCAGCACCGAGGCAATCCGGCCCTGGTCGGCGAGACTATCCAGAAATTCATCGCCTGGCGAAGGTCTGTCGGTTTGAGCGCCGCGTCCAGTGCGACCTACAATGTGTTTCATTCGGATTCCGACATGACGCCGCCGGACGAATTCCGCCTCGACATCTGTGCAGCGACCGATCGGAAAATCGAGCTGAACGTGCAGGGCGTGGAAGCCGGTGTTCTTCCGGCCGGACGATGTGCCGTGCTTCGCGCAATCGGGGCAGAAAATGTCGAGCCGGCGATCGAATTCCTGTATCGCGACTGGTTGCCGGCAAGCGGTGAGGCACTTCGGGATTTTCCCCTCTACTGTCAGCGGGTGAGTATTGTTCCGATGGTTGCCGAGCACGAGGCCATCACCGACATCTTCCTGCCATTGGTGTGATTTGCTGGCCCTCCGATGGCCGTCATCTCCGCTACAGTCGAACGTGGGTCAAATCACCACTGGAGACAGCTAAATTCCGCGCCGAGCTAATGTCTGCCTGGTCCGCACCGCGACCTCCAGAACAGTTCGCCAACAAACACGAGCTGTTGCACAGTGCAGCGGCATTGTCAGGTTTTTAACCAAGAAGCCATGTAGCGCCTGGCACTACGCGTATGGATTGGGGTGGTCATCACCGCGATCGCGTCAGTAAGGAGATAAAATGGAAAAGGTGCTCGGCATCGGTGGCTTCTTCTTCCGAGCGAAGGAGCCCGATGCGCTCGCTCGATGGTATGCCGGCCATCTCGGCGTTGCGCTGCCGCCAGAAAGCTATGATGACCGCTCGTGGGAGCAACAGCAGGGCGCCACCGTCTTTGCTCCCTTTGCCGCGACTAGTGACTACTTCGGTCGGGTCGATCAGCAGTGGATGATCAATTTCCGGGTGCGCGACCTCCAGGCCATGGTCGCACAGCTCACGGCAGCCGGAATTGCGGTCGAGGTCGACACCGAACATTACCCTAATGGCTGGTTCGCCCGGCTTGCCGATCCAGAGGGCAACCCGATCCAACTCTGGCAGGCGGAGGGGGCCGACCGTGATTGAAGGCGCAGGCGGAAACGCAAGCGCCGAACCTGGGCTTCGGTTGAGACCGTTCTAGAGCATCTTTCCTGAACGCGGGTCGGCTCGAGGCGTTGTGCTCCAGGGAGCCGCTTTGCGGCCTCAGTTTCCAACGTCGATCGCCGATGACATATCCGCCGCCGCCGTGACAATGGCACGTCTCAACCATATGTGCCTGGGCGCGTCCTGCTGGCGCGCGTGCCAGACGAGGCTCATCGTGAAGCTGCCAAGATCGAGGGGCGGCGGCAACGACACGAAGCGCTTCATGTTGGCGGCCGCTCGCGCCAGGCTCGAAGGCAGGGTCATGATCAGGTCGGAGCGAGCGGCGATCTCGACCGCCGCGAAGAAGTTCGGCACGCGCAGCTTCACCCGCCGCGTTCGCCCGATGCGGGCAAGCACCTCGTCGACAGGCGCAGGCCCGACGCCGGTGACGCTCACCACGATATGCTCAAGCGCCAGGAAACGCTCGAGCGTCAGCTTTCGGGCGAGCGCCGGGTGCTCCGCCCGCATCAGCGTCACGAGCTTCTCGTCATAGAGACCGCGCCGGCGGATGCCGGCCGGGGCTCGTCGACCAGCGCCACCATCGCATCGGCGCTACCCTGCTGCAGCGCTTCGACCGAGTCCGTGCCCGGCGCGACGATATCGAGATCGAGGGACGGCGCCTCGCGCCCAAGGCGGGCGAGCAGATGCGGCGCCAGCACGGCGGCCTGGAGATCGGGCATCAGCAGCCGGATGCGGCCGGTTGCCGTGTCGGGATCGAACGCGTTGGCCTCGACCATCTCTCGCACGCCCGCCAAGATGCCGCGCAGCACCGGGCGCACCTCTTCCGCACGGGCGCTGAGGACATAGCCGCCCGGTCCATCGACCAGCAACGCGTCCGAAAACAGCGCGCGCAATCGGCCGAGCGCTCGGCTCGCGGCGGGCTGGCTCATGCCGAGCCGGCTTGCGGCACGGGTGACGTTCTTCTCGTCCAGCAGCGCTTCGAGCGCCACAAGCAGGTTCAGGTCGATCCGGCGTAAATCCACTTCGTGCATGGTAACTATATACATCATGCATTGGACGCATGGAAAGCCTGCGCCTATCGTTCTCCCCGTCAAGTGAGATGAAGAGAAGAAGTGATGTATGTCGTGCTTGGAGCAAACGGGCGGGCCGGCGGCGAGGTCGCGCGCGCCCTGATCGCAGGCGGCGAAGCCGTGCGCGTCGTCCTGCGTCGCAAGGAACAAGGCGAAAAATGGACGGCCCTCGGCGCCGAGGTGGCCGTCGCAACAATGGAGGATGCAGGCGCCATGGCCGATGCGCTGACCGGCGCGCGGGCCGCGTTCCTGCTCAACCCGCCGCCGGTGAGCGGTGATCCCTATCAGCGCACGGAAGAAATCGGCGCCGCGCTTGCCGATGCGGCACGGCGTGCAGGTCTGCCAAAGGCCGTCGTCCTGTCGTCCATCGGCGCGCAGCATGCCTCCGGCACCGGCGTCATCGCCACCCTCAACCGCTTCGAGGCGCTGCTCGACGGCGTGGCGCCGGCCACCGCCTTCCTGCGGTCGGGGTATTTTGTCGAAACCTGGAGCGAGGTGGCGCAATCGGTCCTGTCGCAAAGCATACTGCCGACCTTTATCGAGCCTTCCCAGAAAATCCCGATGGTGAGCACGATCGATGTCGGGCGCGCGGCAGCGACCGTGCTGTGCGAGGAATGGACCGGCAAGCGGGTCGTGGAGCTGGGCGGACCGGAAGACTGGAGCGCCGGCGACGTGGCATCGGCCTTCGCGGACGTTCTCGGCCGGCCGGTAACGGCTGTGCTTGTTGCGCCGGAGGAGCGTGCCGCGCTGCTTGCCGAGGAAGGCGTGCCGGGCGAGGTGGCAGATGCGCTGCTCGGTATGTATGAGGGAATCGCCAACGGCCTGTTGACGCGCCAGGACAGCAGCGAGCACCGGCGTGGCACGACCTTCCTGGCGACGGCGATAGAGCGCGTTGTCGCAACGCCAGCCGGCCGCTGATCCTCGGCCGAGTAGCGACGGCCGAAACGGATCACGGGCTTCCAGCCACTCCTTGGGGAACGTTTTCGGCCGGCATCCGGAACCGCGCCACTGGTTTGAACTTAACCCCATTCCGGACGGCAAAAAGGGAATCCTGACATGAGACTGCCTGCCCCACGCCAAATGCGTCTCTCCGATGGAACCGAGCTTGCCTACGTCACTGCGGGCGATCCATCCAACCCGGCTTTGCTCCTCCTGCATGGGTTTCCCAGCTCCGCAAATGCATTCCGCGATGTGATTCCCGGACTGGCGGGCGCAGCCTATGTGATCGCGCCCGACCTCCCGGGCCATGGCCGGTCCGACGTCCCGCCGACACCATCCTTCGCCGCGATCAGCGAGGCGATTTCCGAATTGCTGACCCACCTCGCGATCGGGCGCCGCTTCATCCATATTCATGACTGGGGCGCCGCCGTGGGTCTGCAGATCGCCATGCAAGCGCCCGAGCTGGTTTCGGGTCTCATCATACAGAACGCAAACGCGCATCGAACCGGCGTCGGTCCCGTCTGGGACGCCGTGTTGAAATTCTGGTCAGAACCGACAAAGGAGAACGAAGCGGCCGCGACTCCCGACCTGACCTTCGAATTCACACGCGAGCAATATTTGGGCGGCCTGCCAGAGGATGTCGCCGCCACGATCAGGGGCGACCCCTGGGTCGAGGACTGGAGGGTGATGAACCTTCCCGGCCGCATGGAGACCCACCGCGCGCTCATCGGCGACTACAAAAGCCATGCCGCGCGTTTCGATACGATCGCCGCCTATCTCAAGAGATGGCAACCGCCGGCGCTCATGCTGTGGGGCCGTCACGACCCCTATTTCGATATCGCCGAAACGCTGTCCTGGATGCAGGATCTGCCGCGTATGGAAGCGCATGTTTTCGACGGCGGGCATTTCCTGCTCGAGACGCACGCCGAACCAGCACTCTCCCTGATGGTCGAGTTCATCGAGCGAATACAGGAGATGCACCCTGATCGAGCCCATCCCGGAGCAGTGCGAGGAGTGCAGGCATGACATCCCCCACGCAACAGCGGCTGCGCCTGTCCGGCGGGACCGAGTTTTCCTTCATCACCGCGGGTGATGCGTCCAATCCCGCGCTGCTGCTCCTGCACGGCTTCCCGAGCTCGTCGCGCACCTTCCAGGGCATCATTCCCGGCCTTGCGCGCGTCGCCTTCGTCATCGCCCCCGACTTGCCTGGCTACGGCCAATCGGCGCCGTTGCCCGCGCCCTCGTTCGAAGCGTTCAGCGGCGCAATCCAAGAGCTCCTAACTCATCTCGCGATCGATCGGCGCTTCATCTACCTGCACGATTGGGGCGCGCCTGTTGGTCTCCGGGTCGCTATGCAATCCCCCGACCTCGTCTGCGGCCTCATCATTCAGAGCGCCAACGCACACCGCACAGGGTTCGGACCGCAATGGCAAGGCACGTTCGAATTCTGGTCAAACCCGACGGAAGAGAACGAAAGGGAGGCTACCGCGTTTTTGACCTTGGAAGGCACCCGCGAGCAGTATTTGGGCGGCTTGCCGGAGGATGTCGCTGCCCGGATCAAAGGCGAACCCTGGATCGAGGACTGGAGGGTGATGAATCAGCCTGGCGGCATGGAAACACAACGCGCGCTCCTCGCCGACTACGCCAACCATGCCGCGCGCTTCAGTCTCATCGCCGACTATATCGAAACGCGGCAGCCGCCGGCGCTCATGCTGTGGGGCCGCCACGACCCGTTCTTCGACATCGCCGAAACACTGTCGTGGATGCAAGACCTTCCACGTATGGAAGCGCACATCTTCGACGGCGGCCACTTCCTGCTCGAAACCCACGCCGAGGCGGCAGCCGCGTTGATGACCGACTTTATTGAGCGAACGCAGATTGCGATTGGCCATTCAGCCACGATCAGCCCGTGAGGCGCGCACGAAACAAGGTGGAGCCGTCCGGCAGGCGCGACCTGGAGATATCCCGGAATCCAGCCTCGGTCATCCACGCGCGATACTGACCTTCAGTGTACGATTCGCCGTGGCGATAGAGGTTCAAGAAGGTGAGATTCAGAAACACACCCTCAGGCGGGCCGAGGCGGTCGTCATCGACGACACCCCACCCCGCAATTGCGATCTCGCCTCCGGGTGTGAGGCAACGCGCCGCGTTCAGGATCGAACTGCGCGCCTGGTCCGGCGGAAGGACCTGGACGACGGCCTTCAGGATCGCCAGATCGTGCCGACCGATCGATGGCGCGACGGTTATATCCCCCTCTTCGACAATCACGTCGGCGGCACCGTATTCTGACAGGATATCTTTCGCGACCGCTGCGACCGTTGGGAGTTCCATCAGCGTCGCCGCAATCTGCGGACGCCGCTCGCGAAGTCCGACGAGAATGGTCCCGGGGCCGCCGCCGATGTCGATGACCGAGCCGATCGCCGAGAGGTCCATCTCCTGGGCCAGATGGCGGCCGAAAATTACCCCGCCCGGTGCGAGCATGCGGCTGAAGGCCGCCGCGGCCTCGGGGCCGGCTTCGGAAAAGTCGTGCAGCGCAGCCGGCCGGTTCTGTCGCAGCGACTCTGCGGTCAGAAGGTCGGCTCCCCAGAGCTCGCGCAGGAGCGCATGATCGCCGCCGCGATAGGCCGGCTTGGACGCGTCGAGGAAGGCCGCCGCTTCGGCTCCGTTGCGAAATTGACCATGCTTGACTTCGAGGAGACCGATGCTGGCAAGCGCGTAGAGGAGCCGCGACAGACGATCGGGCTCGATTTTGAGCGCGACCCCAAGGCTATAGGCAGTCATCGCGCTGCCACCGAGCCGGGTGAAGATGCCAAGGTCCAGCCCGGCGCGAAGCGCCAAGGCGGGCGGCACCGCTGCGATCAGCTTGTCGATCCGATCAGAATCCACCATGCCCTCCCGCGATCCAGGACCGACTTTGCCTACCCATCGCGTTGACCGCTACCGCACGATTTCGCGATGGCCGCCGGGCAGGCGGGTGGCGATGAGCTTGTCGATGCGGCGGCCGTCGAGGTCGACGACCTCGAAGCGCCAGCCCTGCGCATCGACGCATTCGCCGGTCGTCGGCAGATGGTGCAGATGCGCCAGCACGTAACCGGCGACAGTCTCGTAGTCGCGGTTCTCGGGCAGGTCGATGCCGAGAACGTCGGCCATCTCGTCGGCCTGCATGTAGCCGGCGAGCAACCATGAGCCGTCGTCACGTTTGACGGCGTTTTCTTCGTCGCCGGCGTCGAGGTCCGCCCGGAAGACGCCGGTGATGGCTTCCAGTATGTCGGCCGGGGTGACGATGCCTTCGAAATGGCCGTATTCGTCATGGACCAGCGCCATCGGCACGTTGGATTCCTTGAGTGTCGAAAGGACATCCAGCGCGTCGGCCTGGTCATGGACGATGGGAGCGGTGCGCACATGCCGGCGCGGGTCGAGCGCGCGACCGCCGAGCATCGCGGCCAGCACGTCGCGGGTCTGGACGACGCCGATCATGGCGTCGACGCTGCCATCGCCGGCCGGCAGGCGCGAATGCTGGGTCTCCATCAGGAGCTTCCGGATTGCCGCGTCATCGGACTGCAGGTTGATCCAGTCGACCTCGGTGCGCGGCGTCATCACCGCGCGGACGGCGCGGTCGCCGAGCCGCATGACGCCGGCGATCATGCGCCGCTCGTCGGATTCGATGGTGCCGTGATGCTCGGCCTCGGCGACCAGCATCTTGATCTCCTCGTCGGTGACCTTCTCCTCGCTTTCACCGCGCTGGCCAAGCAGCCACAGCATGGCGCGGCCGGAAATGTCGAGCAGAAAAACCAGCGGCGCCGAGACGGTGGCGAGGATGGTCATCGCCGGAGCAACCCTGGCGGCGACGCGTTCGGGATCGCGCAGCGCGATCTGCTTGGGCACCAGTTCGCCGATGATCAGCGAGAAATAGGTGATGAGGGCGACGACGATGCCGACGCCGATCGGGTCGGCAAGGTTTTCGCGGATGCCGGTCGATGCCAGGAATACGGACAGCCGCTCGCCAAGCGTGGCGCCGGAAAAGGCGCCGGACAAGACACCGACCAGGGTGATGCCGATCTGCACCGACGACAGGAATTTGCCTGGATTGGCGCCGAGCGCCAAGGCGCGTCCGGCGCCCTCGACGCCGCGGTCGATCATTGCCTTGAGGCGGGCCGGCCGTGACGAGACGATGGCAAGCTCGGACATTGCCAAAAGGCCGTTCACGCAGATGAGGACGACCACGATGGCGATTTCAGCATAGAGCATGCGAGGTCAATAGCATTGCGGCGCGGCTTTCGAAAATAGACGGCCGTCATTTTTCATACCGGCGGGCGCAACCATCTCATGCGGCATCCCATGGCGGCTACGAAAAATGCTCGATCAGGGCGTCGACGAGCCGGCGGCCGGCCGTTGGTCTTGCGCCTAGGGCAGCTGCCGCAGCACGCCCACTACCGCCTTGCCGTCGGTGAAATAGGGATCGCCGCCGCCATTGCGACCGGTCCTTGTCGCACCGATGCCTGAGATCTCGCTGGTCGAGATCAGCATGCCTGCGGCAGACAGGTCGCGGACCAGGAAATCGCGCTCGGCGTCGAGGTCGGGACCGATATGGTGGGTGATCTGGCCGGTGTCGTGGCTGAGGCCGACGCCGCGATCAAAACTTGCCGCACCCAGCCAGAGCGGCCGGCCATCGTCTCCGGTCGCATCGGTCTGCCAGAAGCGGACGTGATGACGCCGGTCGGCACTGTCGCCGACCGGCTTCTCGAAGGCCAGATCCTGTGCACGGCCTTCGAACAGCAGCCGGCTGACCGGCGCGTCTGGATAGGGCCGATCGAACAGCACGCTTTCGCCGATCTCGATCGCCGTCTCCAGCGTGAGGGCGTCGGCGGTGTCCCATCCGGCGACGGCGAAGGCGTGGACCAGCTCTTTCCTGGTGCCGACGAGGCCGACATTGATCGGATCGCCCGCAATGCCTTGCGGCGTGTGCGTCACCATTTCGAAGCGCTGCGTGCGGAAGTTGCGGTCGCGCAGGGTCCAGAATTCCGGCGCGGCGAAATAGGCGAGCACGAGATAGCCGGCACAGAACGCCACCAGCCAGATCGTTGCGCGTCGTCGAAAGCTTCGTCGGCTCATGCGACACCACCGTGGTGATATGACATCACCTTATGTGACGTCATTCTACGCGGCGGCGCACACCTTGGGCAGTGGGCACGCGCTCGGGCTCAGCGGCAGGCGCGGTAGCCGTTCTTGCGGTTCTTGATGTCGAAATGGAAATGGTTGCGGTGGTCGTAATTGTAGCCGGGACCGAGCACGGTGGTGAAATACTGGCAGCCGTCGGCGCGCACAGTGTTGAGGAAGCCGCGGGTGCGGAAGGCGAACAGGCCGGGCTTGCGCACGTCGATCTCCTTGCCATTGCTAAGCTCGATGCTCATGACGTCGAGCGCGTTGCCCTTGCCGTGCTCCGACAGCGTGCCTTCGCCGGCGATCCTGCGGCAGGAATAGCTCGAGCCCTGGCGAATGGTCCTGACGCCGGAGAAATAGCGCCAGCGGGCGGACGGGACCAGTTCATTCCTGGCCCAGCCGGCGAAGGTGGCGGCCATGTCGCAGGTCAGCGTCGCAGCCGGCTTCATCCCGATGCGGCCGATGGCCGAAATCTTGACCGGATAGTCGATGCCGCACTGGCCTTCGCGGATCGGCGCAAGGTCGGTGTAGACGACGCCCAGGCGCTTCAAATCCCTGCGGCACTCGACCTCGCTGGCGGGCATCTGTTCGGTCGGCGCCATCGGCTCGTCCATGCGCGGATAGGCGGCGGTCATGTAAGGGTTGGACGGGACGAGGCGCTGCATTCCAGCGTATTTCTGGCCAGCGTATTCCGGGACAGCTGATGTCTGGCTGCCGACATCGACGGCCGGTTCCAGCGAAAGCACGCTGCCGGTGGTGCAGGCCGAGATCGCTGCGATGGCAAGCCCGCCGGCAATCATGCGCGCGCGTCTCACTTGCCGGACGGCGACAGACGCGGCGCGAAATATCCCGGCCATTGGCAGGTTCCCGGTCCCCGAGCCGATCAGGCTCCATGTGATCGTTTGATCATGATCTTTCTCCGAAAACCGGATCCCACTTTTCGGGGTCATGATCATATGAAACGGAGCTTACCCGCCAACAGTAAAGGAAAAATCAGCGGCTGCGTTTACGGCTGCGGCCAAATTGCGGCGCGTCGGTCCGCAACCATATCACTGGCAGAAGGTGCCGCCGTTGCGGCGCGGTGCAAGATCGAGATGGAGATGCAGCGAATGATCGGCATCGCTGCCCGGGCCAAGCACGGTCTTGAACGGTCCGCAGGCTGCCTTGCGTATTGCGTTCAGGAATTTCGCGTCCTTTTCCGGCGGCGCCGGGCGGATGTCGATCCTCCTGCCGTCCGAAAGCGTGAAGCTGGCGATGTCGAGCGCGTTGCCGAAGGCGTGCTCCGACAATTTCCCGCCGCCATTGCGGTGGCGGCAGACGAAGGCGGATGCCTGGCCGACCGACTTGAGTTCGGCGCCGAGCTCGGCCTTGGCCGCCGGCTGGACGATATCGGCGGCGAAGCGCGCGGCGGCCTCGGCCATCTGGCAGTTCAACTCGGATTCGGGGTTGATATCCAATGACTTGCCCAGCGTCTTCAGTGCGATCGGATAGGGGACAGAGCAGCCGACCGCCGCATCGTGCTCGGCTTTGCGTTCCTCGAAGTCGACGCCCATCGACTTCAGCCGCCGGCGGCAGGCCAGTTCCTCGTCCGGCATTTTCTCCTGCGGCACAGCGGCCGAGCGCGGGTCGGGAGGGATTTTTTTCTCCGGCGCCTGCGCCGGCATCTCCGGTGGTTTTGGCGCGGCGGCCGGTGGTTCTGCCGCGGCGGGCTTTTCGGTCGGCGTCGGAGCGACTGCCGGCGGCTGCGGCCGGGCTTGCTGATGCTGGTCCGACTTCTGCTGGTCCATTTTGTCGGTCGCGGGTTGATCAGGCTTTGGCGCATCCCCAGGGCGCGGCTCGGGGATCGGCACGTCGGCAGGCGCGGCTTCTTGCGCTGATTGCGACTGATTGAGCTCCGGGACGGGCACCTTATCGGGCAGTTCCGGAGCTTGGGCCAGGGCCGCTCCTGCGGACAGCATCGCCGCTGCCAAAGGCAGCGCCAATCTGATCAATCCGGCCATTCTGATCGATGTAGGAGAGGTCACCACCGCCATTCGCCCTTAACGGCGGGCGAATGCGGAAGTTGCCTGAACGAGGGCATTGGCCGATCACAAACGGTGACCGCGGTGTTACGCACCGATCGCTTCCAGCCCTTCCTCCAGCCAGTCGGCCAACAACGGCATGCCGAGCAGATATTTCGCCGTGCGCTTGTTGGCGCGCTCGCGCGCGGCCGTCAGCGCGTCCGCCCATTCCGAGGCGTCATAGTCGCCGCGTCCAACCCAGGCGAGGGCGACGAGTTCGGCCGCCTCATCGACATTGAGGTCGTTGATCAGTTCGCGCAGCTCTTCTTCGGTGAGGTCCTCGGAACGTTCCTCGACGAGACCGTCATGATGATGGTTGTCATGCGCCTCGCTATCGAGTTCTACCTCGTGCTCGGCGCCATCGGCATAGTCTTCGTTGACGGCGGCGCTCAACGCCTTCGCCTTGAGGATGAACAGGCGCACCGTGTCGGGACCGATCGAAAGCTCCCATTCTTTTTCAAGGCGCCGCTGCACTGGCCGTCTCCGCATACTCCGTTGGCGTTTGCTGGATGATAGCGGATTTGCGGCGCTCGTCACGTTTTGTTCGGCGCTTCCATTTTCCGACTGGCGCTGATCGTTGAAAAGGCTTTCACTGGCCGTGGCTTTTTTCCGGGATGAAACCGCTTTTGCCCGGCGTTAGTCTTGCATTGTCATGCTTCAGGGAGGGTTCGATGCGCAGACGATTGCTGATCCAGGTTCTGGCGGTTGCCGCCCTGCCGCTGTTTGCGGTTCCGGTGTTTTCGGCGGGCGAGGGTGGCGGAGGCGGCGCAGGTGGAGGCGGTGGCGGTGGCGGTGGCAGCCAGACGACACAGTGCAAGAAAGGCAAGGTCTGGGACAAGAAGCTGAAGAAGTGCGTCGCGCCCAAGCACGGCATGCTGGACGACGACAACATCTATGAAGCCGGCCGCGCGCTGGCGATGGCAGGACGTTATGACGAGGCGATTGCCGTGCTCAGCCTGGCTGCGGACAAGAAAGATCCTCGCATCCTCAACTACCTCGGCTACTCGCACCGCCATTCCGGACGCGTCACCGTCGGTCTCGGCTATTATGAGGAAGCGCTGCGCATCGATCCTGATTACACGCTGGTACGCGAATATCTTGGCGAGGCGCATCTGCAGATCGGCGATCTCGCCGGCGCCCGGGAACAGCTCCGCGAGATCGAGAAACGCATCGGCAAGGGATCTCGTGAATACGGCATGCTGTCCGAGCAGATAGACCGTTTCATGAAGAGCTGAATAGAAGCCCGAACACGCCTCACCACCGGCTGTGAGCAATCGCAGCCGGTTTTTATTGCCGCTCGCTCGGCCAGCCGGGCTGCCATGACGGCATTTCCGCAAATGGCGGGCGAATTTTTCAAAACCGATTTTTTGGCGTGAAAAACCCGCGAAGATTGCTATATTGGAGGAAATTGCGGTGACACGGTTCCGTTAGCCCGAGGCTGCCGGACCGTTTTCTTTTTGTACCCATCGACAAGGTCGCTCCCGGAATGCGGGGGCGGCGGCAGGAAAGGTCAGGCATTATGAACAAGGTCCCGATGACAGGCGAGGGGTTCGCGTCATTGAAGGAAGAACTGCGCTGGCGCCAGCAGGAAGAGCGGCCGCGCATCATCGAAGCAATCTCCGAAGCGCGCTCGCACGGCGATCTCTCTGAAAACGCGGAATACCACGCGGCGAAAGAGGCGCAGAGTCTCAATGAGGGCCGCGTCAACGAGCTCGAGGATTTTATCGCCCGCGCCGAGGTGATCGACATCACCAAGCTCAGCGGCGAAAAGGTCAAGTTCGGCGCGACCGTGGTGCTGGTCGACGAGGACACGGAAGAGAAGAAGACCTACCAGATCGTCGGCGACCAGGAGGCGGACGTGAAGTCAGGCCGCATCTCGATCTCCTCGCCGATCGCGCGGGCGCTGATCGGCAAGGAAGTCGGCGATGCCATCGAGGTCAACGCGCCAGGCGGCGCGCGGGGCTATGAGATCGTCCAGGTGCAGTTCATTTAGGAATTGGCGCCACTTCCCTTCTCCCCTTGTGAGGCCTTTGCACAGAATCGGATTGATGATTCCGGGGGTAAGGAAGAGAGGGAGATGATTCGGATGGTCGATCGTGT
>NZ_JBVVQN010000004.1:0-7036 GCF_055811075.1 Mesorhizobium sp. WSM4820
TCGATGTCGGCGCTGGAATGGGCGGCCGACATCTGCGTCCTGATGCGGGCCTGGCCCTTGGGCACGACGGGGAAGGAGAAGCCGATAACATAGATGCCGCGCTGCAGCATGCGCGCCGCCATCTCCTGCGCCAGCGTCGCATCGCCGAGCATGACCGGAACGATCGGATGATCGGCGCCGGCCAGCGTAAAGCCGAGCTTACCCATTTCAGACCGGAACTGCGCCGCATTGGCATAGAGGCGCTGGCGCAGCGCATCGCCATTTTGGATCAGTTCGAAAACCCGGATCGAGGCGCCGGCGATCGCCGGCATCAGCGTGTTGGAAAACAGATAGGGACGCGAGCGTTGGCGCAGCCAGTCGACCACCTGGCTCTTGCCCGATGTGTAGCCGCCCGAGGCGCCGCCCAATGCCTTGCCGAGCGTGCCGGTGATGATGTCCACCCTGCCCTCGACGCCGCAATGCTCGGCCGAGCCGCGCCCGTTCTTGCCGACGAAGCCGACTGCATGGCTGTCGTCGACCATCACCATTGCATCGTACTTGTCGGCGAGATCGCAGACGCCCTTCAGATTGGCGATGATGCCGTCCATGGAAAAAACGCCGTCGGTGGCGATCAGCTTGAAGCGGCTGCCTTCGGCCTTCTTCAATTCCTCCTCGAGCGCCGCCATGTCGTTGTTGGCATAGCGAAAGCGTTTTGCTTTGGAGAGCCTGACGCCGTCGATGATCGAGGCGTGGTTGAGCGCGTCGGAAATGACCGCGTCCTCCTCGGAAAGCAGCGTCTCGAACAGACCGCCATTGGCGTCGAAGCAGGAACCGTAGAGGATTGTGTCCTCCATACCGAGGAAGCTCGATATCTTTGCCTCGAGCTGCTTGTGCTCCTCCTGCGTGCCGCAGATGAAGCGAACCGAGGCCATGCCGTAGCCGTATCGGTCGAGCGCGGCCTTCGCCGCTTCGCGCAGCTCTTCGCTGTCGGCGAGGCCGAGATAGTTGTTGGCGCAGAAATTGAGCAGCTTGCGGCCGCCAACCTCGATTTCGGACGACTGGGGCGAGGTGATGACTCGCTCGCGCTTGTACAGGCCCTCCGTCTCGATCTGCGAAAGCAGCTCGCCAACGTGGTCTTTGAGAGTCGGTGCCATCGTGCTTCCATTTCCATTGGTGATCTTCGCGGTCTTGCTCATGCGACTTCTCCCCGGAGCACGCGCAACATGCGCTCGAAGTGGCTTGGATCGTGTGCTTTGAGGAGCGCAGCTTCCCGGGGCTGGTACAGATCCCAGAGACGCGATAACCAAAAACGAAATGCTCCGGCGCGCTGCATCGCAGGAAGCAATAGGCGTTCGGGTCCAGTGAGCGCGCGAACGGACTCATACGCGCCGAGAAAGGCGGCAGCTTGCTTAGTG
Organism: Mesorhizobium sp. WSM4820; assembly: GCF_055811075.1. Taxonomy (NCBI): domain Bacteria; kingdom Pseudomonadati; phylum Pseudomonadota; class Alphaproteobacteria; order Hyphomicrobiales; family Phyllobacteriaceae; genus Mesorhizobium; species Mesorhizobium sp. WSM4820. The sequence continues at coordinate 1,395 of NZ_JBVVQN010000004.1, forward strand.
TCTTGGCGGCCGGTGCCACTATCGACGCACCAGTCATTGAGGCACACGGCTATATCGAACAAAAAGGTGTCGCATCCGGCGAAGTAGAAATCGAAGACGCCGGTCAGGTGACCACCTTCAAACAACACGTTGTCGCGAAAGAGATCAGCGTGCACCGGCCCGCTTGGGAGTTCCTCGTAGGTGGAGGACACGGCGATCTGGTTCTGAAAGGCCAGTTCGCTCGTGAGCAGCGAGCGCTGTCCCTCAGATACGCAGCGGCCGACCACCGGCACCACCTCGTTCCACCATTCGAGGCCGCGCGGATTGGCCTGCCGCCGTGGGTAATCGCTCCCGGTCACGTGCATTCGCGCCAGGATCTCCCCGACAGCGCGACAATGCGACTCTGTCGACGCCGTCACGCTCTCGCCAGGAAGCCTGTTGACGATCACGGCAGGCCGGCCTTTCAGCGTGTGAAGGATTTCGCCTCCGACGTTGGCAACCGGATCCGGGACCGGCATTCGCCGCGCCGCAAGGTGCTTCATCAGGTGAAGGTAGAAGGGCAATTGCTCGAATGTGAGCCGCTCGAACAGGGTCAGCACATATTCGCCTGCCTCGGTATCCACAAAGTAGTTCGTGTTCTCAATTCCGCTCGTGCTGCCGCGAACGGAATTCGGCTGTCCCAGGCCCAGAGCCTGAAAGAAAGTTGCGACTTCGTCGGGTGACAGCTCGGTATATACGGCCATGGCGAAAAAGGTCCCGGTTGCGGAAGCAGCCTTTCAGCAGACCGCGGCCTGCAGGGTTTCGGCGATGTAGGTCTTCACGGTCTGTGCATCGGCGGGAAGCAGTTTGAACCGTCTCGGCAAATCCTCTATGCCATCGAACCGTTGCGGACGATCCGGCTCGCGGCCCAAAGCCTCCCTGATGGTCCCCGCAAATTTGACCGGCAGGGCCGTCTCGAGCACGATCATCGGCACATCCGAAACCGAATGCTCGCGCGCGACCTTCACGCCGTCTGCAGTGTGTGGATCGATCACCGCGTTGAAGCGGTGGCACGTGTCACGGATTGTTTCCAACCGGTCGGCGTGGGTGCTCTTCCCGCTGCGGAAACCAAAATGGTCCGCCGCCTTCCCGAAGGCCGGATCCCCGCTGAGATCGAACGACCCGCTTTCGCGCAGTTGATCGTCGAACAGCGATCTCGTCCGGCTGGCGTCGCGACCGAGCAAGTCGAACACGAAACGCTCGAGATTGGAGGCCTTGGAAATGTCCATGGATGGGCTCGAGGTTTCATAGGTATCTGCCCGGCCCCGCACGCGATACACCCCAGTGCGGAAAAACTCATCGAGCACGTCGTTCTCGTTGGTCGCAATGACGAGACGGGAAATGGGAAGTCCCATCATGCGCGCAACATGACCGGCGCAGACGTTGCCGAAATTGCCCGAGGGAACGGCAAAGTCGACCTCTGACGAATTCTCTTCAGTCACCTGAAAATAGGCAGAGAAGTAATACACCACCTGAGCGACCAGCCGGGCCCAGTTGATCGAATTGACGGCGCCGATCCGGTGGCGCCTCTTGAAGTCAGCATCGCCGGACACGGCTTTCACGATGTCCTGGCAATCGTCGAACACCCCTTCGATGGCAATGTTGTGAATGTTGTTGTCCTGCAGGCTGAACATCTGGGCTTGCTGGAAGGCGCTCATGCGTCCGTGGGGCGACATCATGAAGACGCGGATGCCCTTCTTGCCGCGCATGGCATATTCCGCCGCGCTGCCCGTGTCGCCACTGGTTGCCCCGAGGATATTCAGCTCCACACCCCGCCGCGCCAGTTCATACTCGAGCAAATTGCCGAGCAACTGCATCGCCATGTCCTTGAATGCCAGGGTGGGACCGTTCGACAGTTCCGCCACATGGAGACCGCTCTCAAGCGTTCGCACGGGCGCGATCCTGGCGGTCCCAAAAACCTCGGGCCTGTAGGTCTTTGCACAGATGGCCTTCAGGTCAGCGGGCGGAATATCGTCGATGTAGAGCGACAGGATTTCAAAGGCGAGCACCGGGTAGGACAAGCCCCGCCACCGATCCAGCGTGGCATCATCCAGCCGAGGGTAGACCTCGGGCACATAGAGGCCGCCATCCGGGGCAAGGCCTTCAAGCAGAACCTCGCAGAACTTCCTGCGTTCGGGATGGCCGCGCGTGGAGATGTAGTGCATGTGATGCTGTTCCTTGTCGCCGCTATCGTTCGGCAAGGGTCGAGTGACCGCCGACCGTTCGGCATTCAGCGGCTGGCGCGCCACCAGGCGATACGGTCCTGCAGGGCGTAGCCCTTGATAACGGCCGGGATGAACCACGGATTGCCGCGATAGAGCGGGATGGCGGCAGGCGGCCGAAAGTCGAACGCGGTGCGCGCCTGCTCGCCGTGCCCCATCAGCTTGTGAGCCGCACGTGTGCCGACCCATGGCGCCCAGACCACGCCCGAACCGCAGAAGCCGGTGGCATAGACCACGCCATCCTTCTCGAAGATCCTGGGCAGCATGTCACGGTGCATCGCCACATTGCCGAACCAGCTATGCGAAAGACGAACGTTCTCCAGTTCCGGGAAAATTTCGCCCAGCCCGTTGCGCAGACGGAGCGTCGGGGCTGCCGGATCGCCTGCACGCGAGCTGTCGCGCCCGCCGAGCAGGATGCGTCTGCCGTCCGGCGAAGGGCGGTAATAGAAGCCAAGCTCGCGGCCCTCGCCCATCATCATCCGCTTCGGCATCAGGCGCGCCATCACCTCAGGCGCGAGTTCCTCGGTGGCTATGATCCGGCTGCGAACCGGAACCAGCCGACGGCGCAGGAAGGGACTGGCGTCATCCGTGTAGCCATTTGTGCAGACCAGCACCTGGCGCGCCTGCACCGTTCCGGCCGAAGTGGCGACGCGGAACCCGGAGCCATCCCTTTCAATCGAGGTCACGGGCGTGTTCGAATGCACCGCCAGTCCCGAAGCGAGCGCCACCCGCAGGAGCTCCGCGTGGAACTTGGCCGGGTGCAGCCCGCCGATGTCCATCCTGACCATGCCGCCGCGATAGAAGTCGGTGCCGACGTAGTCGCGCTGCTTTGCATATGGAACAGCGTAGGATTCGATCCCCAGTTTCCTTGCCAACGCCTCGGCGCCGCGGGCCATCTTCTCGTACTGTTCATATCCGATGGCACCCTTGAACAGGCCAACCAGTTGAAAGTCGCAGTCGAGCTTTTCCGACTTGATGAAATCGTAAAGGAATTCGCGCGCGACCTTGCCCTCGGCCTCGATCGCCATGGCTTTTTCTTCGCCGAAGCGCCGGGTGATCGTGGCGTAGTCCAGCCGGATGCTCCCGCTGGTAATTCCGCCATTGCGCGACGAGGCCCCCTCGCCCGGATTCATCGCATCAAAAGCTGCAACCGAGCGCCCCTCGCGCACCAGCGCAAGCCCGGCCGAAACCCCGGCATAACCGGCGCCGACGATCGCCACATCGACTGTCCTCGCCAGGGGCTGCGGCGGCAGCGGCATGACGGGCGCCGCCTCCCACCAGTAAGGTGTGCTCTTGTTGGCGACTTTGGGCTCGTGCACGTGAGGGACTTCTCGTTGCGGTTTCAGGAGGCTGGGTCGGTCCATGCCGGCGAGGTCAGACACGGTCGTCCCGCACGTCGAGCGCATCGCGCAACCCGTCGCCGATGAAATTGAAGCTTGTCACAGCGATGGTGATGGCGGCGCCGGGAATAATCGCCAGCCAGGGCGCACTGTCCAGATACTGCTGGGCGCCCTCGAGCATGTTGCCCCAGCTGGGCAGCGGCGGCTGAATGCCATACCCCAGGAAGCTGATATAGGCTTCCAGAAGGATCGCGTGGGCAACCGTCAAAGTAGCGGCCACGATGATCGGGCCCATGGCGTTGGGCAGGATCTCGCGGAACATGATATGCGCGCCGCTAAGCCCCAGCATGCGCCCGGCCAGCACAAACTCGCGCTCGCGCAATGACCGCACCTCGGCCTCGACAATTCGAGCGACCTCCATCCAGCTGGTGACAGCGACGATCACGGTGACCATAGCCGGGCTCGGCTTCAGTGCCGCGGCCAAGGCAAGCAGCAGGAATATGGAGGGGAATGACAGGAAGCCATCGACCGTGCGCATCAGCGCTGCGCCGATCCAGCCGCCGCGGTAGCCCGCGATCACGCCGACGAGCGTTCCGATCAGCGTCGACAGCAGCATGGCAGAGAAAGCCACCAGCAGTGAGGTCCTCCCCGCCATCAGCAGTCGCGCCGCCACGTCACGCCCCAAAGGATCGGTCCCGAGATAGTGGTAGCCGGTCAACGGCGGTGAAAAGCGGGCGCGCAAATCGATGTAGAGGGAATCATAGGGCAGGAGATGCGGGCCGAAGACGCATGCCAGCGTCAGAAGGGTGATCATCGCCACCCCCAGCAACGCCAGATGATGGCCCGTGAAGCGACGCATGGTGCGGCTGCGCCACCAGCGGCTTGGTCCTGCATTTGCGACGAGAGCGGTCATTTCGGGTGCCTCCTGTTGGGTGTGAGTTACGCGCTCAACCCAGACGAATGCGCGGGTCGACGATCGCCACGGCAATATCTGCGATCAGGTTGCCCAGGATGACGAGAATGGCCGAGAACATCAGCAGTCCCATCACGACCGGGTAGTCGCTGTAGCCTAGGCTGTCGAGGAACAGTCGACCCATCCCCGGCCAGGTAAACACTGTCTCCGTCACCAGCGCGCCGGTCAGGATGCTGGGAAGCTGGACCCCGGCCAGTGTGATCATCGGCAAGAGCGCATTGCCGACGACGTGCTTCATGATGACTCGGCGCTCGCTCAGGCCTTTGGCGCGGGCGGTCTTGACGAAATCCTGGCTGATGGCGTCGAGCGTCGCCGTGCGCATGTAGCGGCTCCAGATCGCGACATGCACCAGCGACAGCACGATGCTAGGCAGGATCAGGTGATGCAGGTAATTCAGGATCGAACCGTCGCCGATCGTGTACATGTTGCCTGCAGGCAGCCAGCCCAACTGCAGGGAGAAGACGTAGATGCCGACGAGCCCGAACCAGAAGGTCGGGATCGACAGCGCGACCATGGCTCCGATCGTCGCCATATGGTCGAACAGCGAATAGCGGTGCGTGGCGCCACGAATGCCGATCCAGGTGCCGATGACGATCGCAATGGCGGTGGACGTCCCCATCAGCAGCAGCGTCGCAGGAACGTGCCGGCCAATCACTGCCAGCACAGGCGAGCCGTCGCGGAAGGAGTGGCCCCAGTCGCCCTGGAGAAGCCGCCAGGCCCAGTCGAAATATTGCACCAAAAGCGGACGGTTCAGCCCCAATTGCTCTTTCAGGCGCTCGAGATCGTCCTGCGTCATGCCGGGATCGAGCCCGAATTGCGCCAGCGGCCCCCCCGGCAGCAGGTTCAGCACGAGGAACCCGATGACCGAGACGATCAGGAGCAGGATGAGGCTCTGTGAGAGCCGGTTGAGCAGAAAGCCGCGCATTCATCTCTCCTCTTTCCAAGGCTGCGCCCCTCTTTCAAGACAGGGCCGATGACTGGCGGGGGGGGGGGGGGGGGGGGGGGGGGGGGGGTGAAAAAAAAAAAAAAAAAAAAAAAAAGAAAAAAGGAGGAAGGAGAGGGAGGGGGGGGTTGTTGAGTATAAAAAAA
>NZ_JBVVQN010000004.1:7046-136894 GCF_055811075.1 Mesorhizobium sp. WSM4820
TTTGTTGGTGGTTTGTTCCGCGGGTTTTACCAAACCCCCCCCAATATAACCCCTCATCACCCCCCCGCCCCCCCCCCCCACCCCCCCGCGCCCCCCCCCCGCCCCCCCCGGGGGGGGGGGGGCGGTCTATATATGTCAGGCCTTCCAATGCCATCCGGCGGCATGCCAGGATGCGACGCGGGTGTTGGAATTTGCCTCAAAACCCTCCAGCCCCTGCTTGCGGCCGAACACGTTGGTGTAGGCAAACAGAGGCAGGAACGGCAGATCCTGACGAACGATTTCCTGCACGCGCAGATAGACGGCGCGGCGCTGTTCCCGATCGAAGGTGCGGGCGCCCTTTTCGAGCAGCGCATCGACCTCCGGGTTGGAGTATTGGCCGGTGTTCGAGCCCTTTCCGCCCTTGGCGACGATCGCCTTGCTGTGCAGGCGGTTGGTAACGTCGGGGTCGCCGGCGATGAGATTGGTTACACCGGAGATGGCTGACTCGAACTGCGATTTGAGCCAGAAATCGCCCCACATCACGGCGGAGGGCAGGTTCGAAATGGTCATCTCGACGCCGATCTCGGCGAATGTCTGCTGCAGGAACTGCTGCGTCTGCTCGCGCAAATGATTGCCGGAGGTGGTGGAGTTGGCGAACGACAGGCGCACTCCGTCCTTCACCCGAATGCCATCGGCTCCGGGTACCCAGCCGGCCTCGTCGAGGATCTGGCCCGCCCGCTCGAGGTTGAACTCCTGTGCCGGCAGGTTCGGATTGTAGTAGTACGAATTCTGCGGCATGAACGTCTCGGTCGGCTTGTGGATCCCGTAGTAAAGTGCTTCGAGGATCGCTTTCCTGTCGATTGCCAAGTAGAGCGCCTGGCGGACCGCTGGGTCCTTGAATTGCGGCTTCTCAAGATTGAGATAGATCGACTCGACCGACGCTCCAGGCTCCAGCTTGACCGCACGATCCGATAGTGTGCTGGCTTCCGCGTAGTGGTCGGCGGTTATGTATGCCTGGTCGACGAGGTCGATGTCGCCGCTCTTGAACTGGGTGTAGAGCACCGTCATGTCGGGGATGTATTTGAAGACGAGCCGCTCCAAATAGGGGCCCTCCCCGGCATAATCCGCGTTTGCGACGAGTTCGACATGGTCGCCGGCAACGCGCTGCGCCCACTTGAATGCGCCAGTGCCGACAGGCGCCTGATTGAAGGCGGCGGCGTTGGGGTCGGCCTCTTTTTCGAGGATGTGCTTGGGAACCATGAAGGTTTCGGCGAGAAACGACAAATAGGGGGCGAAAGCCTCCTCCATCCGCCAGGTCAGCTCGGTCGGCGAGACCACCTTGATGTCGCGCACCAGCGAATGGCCGGCCGTGCGCCACGCCCGGAATTTCGGGTTGGTGATGAGCTCAAGCGTGAATTTCACGTCCTCGGCCGTGAACGGCTTGCCGTCGTGCCAGCGGACATCGTCTCGCAGGCGAATGCGCCACATCAGACCGTCCTCTGAAATGCCGCCGTTTTTCTGGTTGGGCACTTCGACTGCGAGATTGGGCTGAAGAACGCCTTTGGGATCCATGCGGAAGAGCGCATCGAAAAGCGAGAAATGCACAGCGTCGTCGACCTCGATGTGCGGCATCAACGGATTGAATACGGTGGGCTCCTGCGAGAGACCGACGACGACGCGGCCGGTTGGGCTCGCCGGCGGGTTCTGGGCGAAGGCGGGCTTGCCCAACAGATTGGGCGCAATGAGGCCTGCCGCCCCGCCTATCGCCATCAATCGCAGTGCATCGCGGCGCGAGTAGCTTGATTTGGTGTTTGAGCGTTCAGTCATTGGAATTCCCCTTGTTCTGGCGGTATCCGCCGTGGCTCTTACCCATTTGCTGCAACCGGACGGGTAGACCCCGGCTGCTCTCCAGGAATCGCCGCCACCAGCTCACGTGTGTAGGCTGATTGCGGGTCGAGGAAGATTTGCGAGGGAGGACCGCGTTCTACGATCCGCCCCTTCTGCATCACCGCGATTTCGTCGCAGATCTGGCTGGCGACGCGCAGGTCGTGGGTGATGAAGATCATCGAAACGCCGGTCTCTCGCTGGATCTGGTCGAGCAGCTGCAGGATCTGGGCCTGGATCGACACGTCCAGCGCCGAGACAGCTTCGTCGGCGATCAGCAGCTTCGGCTTGAACATCAGTGCCCGGGCGATGCCGATGCGCTGGCGCTGCCCACCGGAAAATTCATGCGGAAAGCGGTCAAAGGCGCCGGCATCGAGGCCGACATGGGCCAGGAGCGCCTTCGCCTCTTCACGCGCCTGGGCATAGGGCGTCCCGTGCGCGACCGGGCCAACGGTCAGGATGTGGCCGATCGTCGAGCGCGGGTTGAGCGAGGCGAAGGGATCCTGGAAGATCATCTGGACCCGCGGCCGCAGCGGACGGAATTCGGCTTCGGAAAGCTTGGCGATGTCGCGGCCCTCGAACAGAATCCCGCCGCCGTCGCTGTCCAGCAGCTTGATCAAAAGCCGACCAAGCGACGATTTGCCGGAACCGCTTTCGCCGACAACGCCCAGCGTGCGCCCCGGCGCCAAATCGAACGAGACCTCGTTGACCGCGGGCACGACGCGCTGCGCGCTGAACAGGGAGCTGCCGCTGCGGTAGGTCTTCATCAGGCCTTCGACCTTCAGGATCGGCGCTTTGTCGGCTGTCTCCAGAGGAACGCGATCCTCGCCGGTCAGGTGCGGGACGGCTGCGATAAGGCGCCTTGTGTAGGGATGGCCCGGCGACTTCAGGACCTGCTGAGCGCTACCCTGCTCGACGATGTGACCCTTCTCCATCACCACGACGCTGTCTGCGATTTCGGCCACCACCCCGAAGTCGTGAGTGATGAACATCACGCTCATCCCCTTGCGGCGCTGAATGTCGCGGATCAGCTCCAGAATCTGCGCCTGGGTGGTCACGTCGAGCGCGGTGGTCGGTTCATCCGCGATCAGGATCGTCGGCTCGAGCGCCAGCGCCATGGCGATCATCACCCGTTGCCGCTGCCCGCCGGAGAGGCGGAACGGATACTGGTGGTACATGAGTTCCGGGTCAGGCAGCCCCACCTCGGTCAGCAACTCGATAGCCCGGCCGCGACGGGATTTGGCAGTGCCGACGCCATGCGCCGCCATAACCTCGTCGATCTGTGCACCCACGGTCATCAACGGATTGAGCGCCGACAGCGGGTCCTGGAAGATCATCGACACCACCCGGCCGCGCAGGCTGCGCAGCTTGTCCTGCGGCATGCCTACGATGTTCATTCCATCGAGGTGGATGGCGCCCGAGGAGACGCGGATCACATTGGGCAGTAGCCCCATGATGGCGTTCGCGGTGACCGACTTGCCGGATCCGGATTCGCCAATGACGCACAGGATCTGGCCGCGTTTCAGATCAAACGAGATGTTCTCGACGGCATAAGTCCGTTCCATGCCTTTCGGCAGATTCACCGTGAGGTCGCGCACCGAAAGCGCCACATCGTGGGGGGCTACAGGCTGGATCGTTGCGACCATTGCGATCATCTCCCGTTTGAACCGAGCGGGTCCACGCTGTTGCGGACCACATCATCGCGCTTTGAGCAGAAGCGCCTCACCATAGCGTCCGTCGTCTGGTCATCTCGGCGCTTCGAGCGCTGAGGCTGCGAGAGACGGATTCTGCTCATCCTGGCGGCTCCCTTGATGAAATTCGGTCCGTGGACCGGACACTGTTCCCTTTTCTTGGAGAACTCTCCGAAGGCGTAAGCCCTGCCTATCGGAAGTCCTCTGGAGCTTACCCGTTATAAGGAAGGGTTGCTCCGTTCTTTCAGCCAGTTTGACTGTTCTGTATCCGCATAGTCGTCGAAATTTGGCCCTCGGGCGGCAGGAACTTCTGAAAAGAACGTCAGGTTCGGCATTTCACTCTGCCACCGTTCCGGCGCAGAAAACCGGGATCAGACAACCAGGTCCTTCGTCCGCTAATTTGTGCGCGACAGGCCTTGCGTCACTGCGCGCCGCGTCCCGAAAAGCCCATGCCGCAGATCACGCGACTGGATGAAGTGTACTCCTGCTTGCCCCTGCGAGGTTGGGGCCAGCGAGCGCTTTTCGGCAACAATTGCCTGTTCCATGGGCTGCAAACCGCAGGAAATTCCGTCCAGGCATGAACTCCGCAGCCTGCCTCTGCGGGCCGCAGGCTAGGATGCATCAAATTACCGGAGTCCCATCCATGCCCGCGCCGCTCATTCACATTGAGTCCAGCCCATCCCTGCCTCGCGAGGCGGACGTCGTCGTCATCGGCGGCGGCGTGGTCGGCGTATTCACGGCCTATTATCTCGCACGCCGCGGCGTCAGCGTTGCCCTGCTGGAGAAGGGGCGCGTTGCCGCCGAACAGTCCAGCCGCAACTGGGGCTGGTGCCGTCAGCAGAACCGTGACGCACGCGAGTTGCCGATGGCAACCAAGAGCCTCGACCTCTGGGAAAAAGTGGCGCAGGAGACCGGCGAGGACACCGGCTTCCGCCGCTGCGGCCTGCTCTATCTCTCGCAGGACGAAAACGAGTTGGCAGGCTGGGCAAAGTGGCGCGATTTCGCAAGGACGGTTGGCGTCACGACGCATGTGCTGAGCGCAGAAGAAGCCACCGAACGGGGCAAGGCGACCGGCCGCAAATGGAAAGGCGGCGTGTTCTCGCCAACTGACGGAACGGCGGATCCTTCAAAGGCGGTGCCGGTTGCCGCGCGCGGCATCATGGCGGCCGGCGGCACCGTGCATCAGAATTGCGCGGCGCGCGGGCTGGAACTAAGCGCCGGCCGGGTCAGCGGCGTCGTTACAGAAGCCGGAACCATCCGGACGACGACCGTGGTCATGGCCGGAGGCGCGTGGGCTTCTTCCTTCTGCAACCAGCTTGGTATCCGTTTCCCGCAAGCTGCCGTGCGTCAGTCCATTCTAGCCGTAGCGCCGGGAGCAGAAGGCCTGCCGGATGCCCTGCATACCGCGCGCGTCTCGCTGACGCGGCGCAGCAACGGCGGATACGCGCTGGCGATCAGCGGGCGGGCGCGAGTCGATCCAACGCCGCAGCAGCTCAGGTTCAGCCGCGAGTTCGTGCCGATGTTCGCCCGCCGCTGGCGCAGTCTGGCCCCGGGAGCGTTCGAGGGCTGGCGTCAAGGTCATGAAAGCCTGAGGAAATGGGTACTTGACGACGTGACCCCAATGGAACGGAATCGGATTCTCGACCCCAAACCTGACATGAGGCAGATTCGCCTGACCTATCAAAGAGCCTGCGAATTGCTGCCCGAGTTCCAGCGCGTCGCGATTTCTCATGCTTGGGCGGGCTATGTCGACAGCACGCCCGATGGCGTCCCGGCAATTGGTGAAGTGGAGGAGATTCCGGGCTTTCTTCTCGCCGCGGGATTTAGCGGCCACGGCTTCGGGATCGGCCCCGGCGCTGGGCATATGATCGCCGATATCATCACCGGCAGCGAGCCGATCGTCGATCCGCGTCCCTATCGGCCGGAGCGTCTGAAGACAGCTGCGTGGGGCAAGGTCGCTGAATTCTGAGAAGACCGTTTGCCAAGCTACATCAGGTCGCACACGAGATCGAGGCCGCGAGGCGGCCAGCACTGAAGGGAAAGTGACGATGCGCGAATATGAGATTGCCGCCATTCCTGCCGACGGGATCGGCCCAGAGGTCATTGCCGCCGGACTCCAGGCGCTTGAGGCGCTGCAGCGGCGCTGCGGCGACTTCAAGCTGCGCGTCCAGCACTTCGACTGGGGCTCAGACTACTACAAGGCGCATGGTCGGATGATGCCCGAAGATGGGGTGGCGCAACTGAAGCGCTTCGACGCTATCTTCTTTGGCGCGGTAGGCGCTCCCGATGTGCCCGACGACATCACGCTCTGGGGCCTCCGGCTGCCAATCTGCCAAGGCTTTGATCAATACGCGAACGTGCGGCCGACCAGGATATTGCCCGGTATTGTTTCGCCGCTGGTCGGCGTTGGCCCTGGCGATCTGGATTGGGTGATCGTGCGGGAGAATTCCGAGGGCGAGTATTCGGGCCACGGCGGCCGAGCCCATCGCGGCCTCCCCGAGGAGGTCGGAACCGAGGTCGCGATCTTCACGCGCGTCGGCGTCACCCGCATCATGCGCTATGCATTCCGGCTGGCGCAATCACGGCCGCGAAAGCTCCTGACAGTCGTTACAAAATCCAACGCGCAGCGTCACGGCATGGTAATGTGGGACGAAATCGCAGCCGAGGTGGCGCCGGAATTCCCGGACGTCGCCTGGGACAAGATGCTGGTCGATGCTATGACAGTGCGTATGACGTTGAAACCTCGGAGCCTTGATACGATCGTCGCCACCAATCTTCACGCCGACATATTGTCGGACCTTGCGGGCGCGCTCGCGGGCAGTCTCGGCGTTGCACCGACCGCCAACATTGATCCCGAGCGGCGCTATCCCTCGATGTTCGAGCCAATTCACGGCTCGGCATTCGACATCGCCGGCAAGGGTATTGCCAACCCGGTCGCCACCTTCTGGACCGCTGCCCAGATGCTCGAACATCTGGGCGAGAGCGCAGCGGCCGCCCGGTTGATGAACGCTGTGGAATCGGTGACGAGTGAGGGCGTGCTGACGCCGGACGTCGGAGGGACAGCGACCACGCAGGAGGTGACGGACGCCGTCTGCCGGACGATCCGCGGTTCCAACGTTTGACAGGTTTCCAATGAAGCTCGACAAGATCGACATCAAGATCTTATCCCAACTGCAGAAGAACGGGCGGGTCACGAATGTCGAGCTCGCCGACCTGGTGAACCTTTCACCGAGCCCTTGCCTGATGCGGGTGAAGAAGCTTCAGACGGAAGGCTTCATCACCGGCTATTCCGCCCAGATCGATGTGTCCAAGCTCGGGCAGACTCTGACGATCTTCACCGAAGTCACGCTCAAGCACCACCAGCAGAACGACTTCGCGAGATTTCTCACCGCAATCCAGAAGGTCGATTCTGTTATCGAATGCCACCTGGTTTCAGGCGGTTACGACTATCTTGTGAAGTTTGTCACAGCGGGCATCAGCGAGTACCAGACGATCATGGAGCGCATGATCGAACTGGATATCGGAATCGACAAATATTTCAGCTTCGTCGTGCTGAAGTCACCGATCGTGAAATCCCATTTGCCTCTCGACGCGATATTCGACAGATGAGAAAGAGGCTGCCGCGCGCATGCGGCGGCAGCCTGGACGATCATCCCTTCATCGCCGACCGCACGTCCTGGTCCTCGAGGGTTTGATCCAGGGTCATCCGGGTGCGTTCGAGGATTCCATCAATATCGTCATCGGTGCAGCAGAGCGGCGGCGCAAAGCCGAGAATGCCGCTGTTGAAGGCGCGGATAACAAGGCCGTTCGCCCACGCGCGCTCGAAGATGCGGCGCCCCGGGTCGGCCGCCGCCGGCAGCGGCGTCTTGCGCTCCTTGTCGGTGACCAACTCGATTGCTGCCAGCATGCCACGGCCGCGAATGTCGCCAACCAGCGGGTGGTCGGCGAGCGAGCGAAGGCCTTCCATCAGGCGCTTGCCGGCCTTGCGCCCGTTCTCGAGCAAGCTGTCTTCGTAGAGACGCAGACATTCGAGCCCGACCGCCGCGCTCACGGGATGGGCCGAATAAGTATAGCCATGGCCGACAGGCGCTTTGCCGGCTCCGTCTGCGATCGTATTGTACACATGGTCCGAGATGAAGACGGCGCCCATCGGCACGTAGCCCGAGGTCAGTCCCTTCGCCGTGGTCATGAGATCCGGCACGACATCGTCTTCCTCACAGGCGAAGAGGGGGCCGGTACGGCCAAAGGCAGTGATGACTTCATCGACGACGAACAGGATATCGTGTTCCTTGCACACGGCGTGCAGAGCCTTCAGCCAACCTGTCGGTGGAACGAGGACACCGCCCGAACCCTGGATGGGTTCGGCGTAGAAGGCCGCAACGCGGCCCGCGCCCAGTTCCGCGATTTTGGCGCGCAGGGCCGCGACCGATGCATCGATGATCGCCTGCGGGTCGGAACCGACCGGATTGCGATAGGCGTAGTGCGAGGGAATCTTGTGCTGCCAGTCGTAAGGCACGCCGAAACCCGCATGGAAAGCCGGAATCGCGGTCAGGCCTGATCCAGCCGTCGAGGAGCCATGGTAGCCATGCTCGACCGAGATGAACTGGTCCTTCTGCGGCGTGCCCTTGGCATGGTAGTAATAGCGAATGAAGCGGATCGTGCTGTCGACTGCGTCGGAGCCGCCAAGCGTGAAATAGACGTGGTTCAAATCGCCGGGCGCCAGTTCGGCAAGCCTGGCAGCAAGGCGAATGGCAGGCTCGGATCCCAGCCCGAAATATCCCGTGGCATAGGGAAGCTCTCTTAGCTGCTTTGCGGCTGCTTCAACGACACTTTCCTGGCCGTAGCCGATGTTCACACACCATAGACCGGCGAATCCGTCCAGCAGGGTTTTCCCGCTTGCATCGGTCACCGTTGCGCCCTTGGCGGATTTGAGCACCCGCACGCCCGTCTCCTCGTGGCTCCGATAGCATGAAAACGGGTGAACCAGATGCGCGCGATCGAGTTCGATCAGTGAATTTGCCAGCATTTCTTCCTCCGATTCAACCGATTGCCTGATTTAACCAAGTGCCTGACTGACCAACGCATATGTGCGATGATGCGCCGGCTTGCTTTCCCTGTGCGTGGCCATGGAGCGTCGCATCGTGATCCCCCCGCCGACGTGCGCGAGCCCGCGCCCGGTGAGCCATTCAGCAAGATCCGTTGAGACGTCGGTATCGACACGCACGAACTTGCCCTGATGATGGGCGAGCAGAAAGTCGATCAGGGCCTTGGCCTCGGTACCGTTCCTCGCCACCACCGGGCCGATGACCAGCCCCCGGCCGAATGGCCGGATGGCGGAAAAGGCCTGGGCAACGCCTTCATCGCGAATGACAGCGAGCTTCGCGCGCTCGAAAACCCGTTTCATCAGCGCCGATCGGTCATGGCCAAATGCCTCGCGATCCAGCACCTCAAGGCGGGCAAGATCGCCGCTCTCTGCCCAGGATACACGGGCCGGCGCCGAAACTGCCAACGCCTCGCCCTGATGCTGCACGATCTCGCCAGTCGTGACGAAGCCCAGCTTCTCATAGAGCGGCAGGCCTTCCTGTGTCGCCGTCAGGCAACAGGTGCGCTCACCCGCCTTGGCCAGCGCCTCTTCCATCATCTTTCGGCCGAGTCCGCGGCCGCGCATCGCCGCATCGACGATCACCATGTTGATGGCGGCGGTATTGTCGCCGTAGGGGGTCATCATGATCGTCGCCACCACGCGTTCTTCTTCCAGGGCGACGATCCCCTGGCTGACCGACTGGGCCAGTTCCCAATCCTCGCGACGATGCGGCCAATTGACTTGGCGAGACAACTCGACAGCGCCTTCCAGGTGCCCCGGTGTCATCTCTTCAAGGATGATCTGTTGTGTGGTCATGATGAATTTCCAGCCTTCGTCTTCAGGTGCTAACGGTAGACCACCAAAGACAGCACTTCCTCCCGACCGGCAGCCAAGCGCGACGCGTTTTCACTATCCTTCGCCGCTCGTGCCGCATCTTCTGCCGAAGCAAGGCCGACAGGCCGCGCCGCTCCCAAAGCTCGAAAGGACTCCTGGCGCAACTCTCTGCCAAACCGGCGATGCAATACGAAACGATCTGCTTCAGGTCGCGGCGAATGCGGCCGTTAGTCTTCCAGATCTCCGCCTATGGTGATTGTGGTACAGGCACGCTGTGCCGAGAAAACCAGGAGGATGGTCGCCATGTCGACGTTCAGACCGAAATACATCACTTTCGATTGCTACGGCACGCTCACCAATTTCGATATGGCCGGTGCCGCGCGGCGCGTCTACGGCGAGCGCCTCTCCCCAGAGGCAATGGCCAGCTTCGTGGAGGCTTTTAGAGGCTATCGCCTTGACGAGGTGCTGGGGCCATGGAAACCCTTCCTCGAGGTGGTGCAGAATTCCATCGAACGCAGCTGCAAGCGCATCGGTATCCAGTTCAAACCCGAAGACGCCCAACGCATCTATGACGAAGTGCCGACCTGGGGTCCGCACCCCGACGTCCCGGCTGGCCTGTCCAGAGTGGCCAAGGAAATCCCACTGGTGATCCTGTCCAACTCCATGAACAGCCTGATCATGTCGAATGTGGAAAAGCTCGGCGCGCCCTTTCACACCGTCATCACCGCCGAAGAGGTTGGCGCCTACAAGCCGCTGATGAAGGGCTTTGAATACATGCTCGACAAGCTCGGCTGCGGCCCGGAGGACATCACTCATGTCTCGTCCTCCTTCCGCTACGATTTGATGACCGCCTACGATCTCGGCATCAAGAGCAAGGTCTGGGTGAACCGCGGCCACGAGCCCGCGAACCCCTTCTACGAATATACCGAGATCAAGGATATCGGCGGGCTGGCCGCCGCCGTCGGCCTGGATCCCGTTCGGGAAGTTGCTTGAGGCTGGCGGGCCTCGGCCATCGCGGCATCCGAACCATCGAAATGAGAAAGGGGCGGTTTCGACCGCCCCTTTCTCATTGCTGATGCATGTCGCACAAAAGCATGCCCTCGGAGCCTGGGATTGACCGAACCACCCCTCGCTCGTCGTCCCAAGGCAGAGCAAGGAGCGAGCGGCGCAGCGCAGACCCTGACATCCATACGGCGGTGGACCTTCGCTGCCTGACGGTCGGGCAGCCAAATCTCCAACGCTGGCGATTGGCATAAGCCACCACGACTTCGGTCGAGGTAGAGGCGATGGTCGCCCATCGCCTCTACTCGACCGAAGTGGAGGGATGCTTCGGCTAATCCCGGAGGTTTGCGATTGCCACTGAAAATCGGCCGCTGAAAAGGGGACTGTGTTCCAATGCATGTCGCGCAAAGGGATGCCCTCAGGCCTGACCCTGGGCCTGACCGAGGGTGTGCAGCGGTTTGCGATAGCGACAGCATAAACAACAATCTAAAGCGCGCCGCATGAGGCCGGTCAAACGCGACGCCCTTTAGTTCGCAGTTGCGACTCCGAAAGGCCTCTAATTAAGCCCGCCGACGTGGAGCGTCTTGACCTCGAGATATTCTTCGATCCCGAGTTGCGATCCTTCCCGCCCCACGCCTGACTGCTTGACACCGCCGAAAGGCGCAACCTCGGTCGAGATCAGGCCTGTGTTGAGCCCGACCATACCGAACTCCAGCGCCTCGGCGACACGCCATGACCGCTTGAGGTCGTCGGTGTAGAAGTAGGCGGCAAGGCCGAACGGCGTAGCGTTCGCGATGGTGATGGCCTCTTCCTCCGTCTCGAAGCGAAAAAGCGGCGCCACCGGACCGAAGGTCTCTTCCGATGCCAGGAGCATCTCGGTAGTAGCCTCCCCCAGGACGACGGGCCGCGCATATTGCCTGCCGTCAGGCACTGCCTCGCTTTGGGCGAGGATCTGCGCGCCTTTCTTCTTCGCATCCGCAATGTGACGCTCGATCTTGTCGATCGCGGCCGTGTTGATCATCGGGCCGATCTCAGTGCCCTCGTCGGTCCCCGCGCCAACCTTCATCCGCGTGACGCGCTGGCTCAGCTTTTCGGCGAACGCGTCGTAAACGCCTTCCTGCACGAGAATCCGGTTCGCGCAAACGCAGGTCTGGCCGCCATTGCGGAACTTGGATACGATCACCCCTTCAACTGCGTTATCCAGATCGGCGTCGTCAAAGACGATAAAGGGCGCGTTGCCGCCAAGCTCCAGGCTCAGCCGCTTGATGCTGTCGGCCGCGCCACGCATGAGCAGCGCACCGACGCGGGTCGAACCGGTGAACGAGATCTTGCGCACCGTCTCGTTGGCCATCAGTTCTTTGCCGATCTCTCCCGGCATGCCGGTCACGATGTTGATAACGCCTGCCGGGATGCCCGCCCGCTCCGCCAGGACGCCGAGCGCGAGCGCCGAAAAGGGTGTGAACTCCGACGGCTTGATGACAACAGTACAACCTGCAGCCAGCGCCGGCGCCACCTTGCGCGTGATCATCGCGTTCGGGAAATTCCACGGCGTGATGATGGCACAGACGCCGACTGCTTCCCTAAGAACCAGAATGCGTCGATCGGCGGTGGGTGACGGAATGGTCGAGCCACCGATGCGGCGCGCCTCTTCCGCAAACCATTTCACGAAAGATGCGCCGTAGCGGATTTCCGCCGACGCCTCGGCAAGCGGCTTACCCTGTTCGAGCGTCAGCAGAAGCGCCAAGTCCTGTTCGTGCTGGCGAATGAGGTCGTGCCAGCGCTCCAGCAATCTCGCACGCTCGGCATGAGTCGTCTTCTTCCAGCTTTTGAATGCCTCGGCCGCAGCACCGATCGCGGCCCGGGTGTCGTCGCCGCCCATGTCGGGAACGCTGCCAAGAACGGCCAGGGTGGCAGGGTTGGTGACCTCGACGGCGGCCTTTGTATCCGCTTCCCGCCACACACCGCCAATCAACGCCTGCTGGCGGAACAGGTCCGCATCGTCAAACGTGCCAATCTTCGTTATCGCATTCATGGTCTTTCCTCTGCCCTTTCAGCTCAACGCCGCAAGCACGGCTTGCGTGATTGTTTCAGTCCGGTCCTTGCCTGCGATCGTGCCAATGCCCCGCGCGGTTATGGACTCGATTACCGACATCACTTCTGCCGCAGCATGCCCCTCGCCCAGATGCTCGAGCATCATCGCACCGGACCAGATCGCGGCGATCGGATTGGCGACGCCGAGATGCGCGATGTCGGGCGCCGAACCGTGGACCGGTTCGAACATGGAAGGCGCACTGCGATCGGGATTGATATTGGCGGAGGCGGCGTAACCCAGCCCGCCCTGAATGGCCGCTCCAATATCCGTGAGGATGTCGCCAAACAGGTTCGAGGCGACGATCACGTCGAGGCTATCCGGCGCCAGCACCATGCGGGCGGCAATGGCGTCGATGTGGTAGTGCGAGACCTCGACATCGGCATAGTCCTTCGCCACCTCACGCGTGACCTCATCCCAGAAAACCATGGAATGCTTTTGGGCGTTGGATTTGGTCACGGATGCGAGCTTCTTGCCGCGCGCCCGCGCCTGTTCGAAACCGAAACGCATGATCCGTTCGACACCGGCACGCGTGAAGATTGACGTCTCAATCGCGACCTCATTGGCCGTGCCAGAATGCACGCGCCCGCCGGCGCCGGAATATTCGCCTTCCGTATTCTCGCGAATGCACAGGATGTCGAAACCATCGGAGCGGAGGGGCCCCTGAACGCCCGGCAACAGCCTGTGCGGCCGTATGTTGGCGTACTGCGTGAACCCTTTCCGGATCGGCAGCAGCAGTCCGTGAAGCGATACTGAGTCGGGCACTTCCGCGGGCCAGCCTACAGCGCCGAGATAGATCGCATCGAATTTTCGGAGTGTCTCGATGCCGTCTGGCGGCATCATTGCGCCGGTTTCCAGGTAGTAGGCGCACGACCATGGGAAGCGTGTGCCATCAAGGGCGAAACCGCCCCGTTTGGCTGCGGCCTGCATCACCTGCCATGCCGCCCCGGTCACGTCCTTGCCGATGCCGTCGCCGGGGATGAGCGCTATGTCATAGGTCTTCATCGATCGAGGTCCTCATTCGCACTAGCGGAACCATAGCGGACCGCGCGCCGCATTTTTCGTCGAGAATGAGCGGCCCGACAGCGTCGAATCGCGTCGGGCCGAACTTGGATAGTCGATTGTTCTGGAACCGCCGCGCGCTCTACTCGGCCGTACCTTGAGCACTGGACTCAGTCGTAAACGCAGACGTAGATCTTGCGCACGGTCTCGATCGTGCGCCAGACACCCACGAAACCGGGCTTCATCACGAAACTGTCGCCGGCGCGATAGGTCTTGGTCTCGCCGCCCTTCTCCTCGATTTCGATGAGGCCCGAAAGGATATGGCAGAACTCGTAGGTGGAGCCCTTGATCGAATGCGTCTCGCCGGGGGTGGCTTCCCAGACGCCGGTCAGAACCTTCTCACCTTTCGAGGCATCCTGCGCCCAGCTCTTGAAGGATGGAGTGCCGGAAATGAGCCGCTCAGGCAGCGGCAATGCCTCCTTCGGCGTGAAGGCGGGATTTGTGTCGATCGTGGTCAGCAGTGACATGTGGGTCTCCTGGTTAGTAGCCGAGTGTCCGATCGATGAGGCCGATCAGTTCTTCGCCGGCGCGGTGGCGCCGGACGTTGTCGACGGCGGCTTGCGCCGCCGTAAGTGGTTGTGTCACCGAGGCAATGTGCGGCGTTATCATCACCTTCGGATGCGACCACAGCGGATGGTCTTCCGGGAGCGGTTCCGGATCAGTGACATCAAGCATCGCCGCGGATACGTGACCGGTATCGAGCGCGTCGATCAGCGCGGCCTGGTCGAGTTGCGGACCCCTGCCGACATGCAGCAGCCGCGCCCCGGCTGGTAGCAAGGAGAAGAGTTTTGCATCGAGAATGCCGCTGGTTTCCGGCGTCAGCGGCAGCAGGCAGACGAGAATGTCCGTCTGCTTCAGAAAGCGGGGCAACTGATCGGCGCCGTGAAAACAGGTGACTCCCTCAATCCGCTTTTCGCTGCGGCTCCACCCGGCAAGCGGAAACTGGAATGGCTTCAGGCGTTCGATTGCCGCCTGCGCCAGCATGCCAAGACCAAGAAAGCCGACCCGGCGCTCAGCCGCCTGTCGAGCGGCAATCGGTTGCCAGAGGCACCTCTTCTGCTGCTCGAGATAGGCGGGCATCTCCCGGTGGAGCGCCAACACGCCAAGCGCGACGTATTCCTGCATCATGCGGATGATGCCGTCCTCGACCATGCGCACAAGCTTCACATGGCTTGGCACAACGTCTTGCTTGAATTGGTCGACGCCGGCTCCGATCGAAAACAGCACTTCCAGATTGCGATAGCGGGAGATGTCGTCCGGCACCGTCCAGGTGATGAGATAGCGCACCTTGTCCGGCTCCATCTCCTCGCCGGAATGGAAGAATTCCAGATCCGGGAGTTCGCGCGCAAAAATCTCGCGGAACACCGCAGCACGCGCCGCATCGGAGTTGAAAAGAAATGCCATGGAACCCGCCCTTCCCTCAGGCCGCGAGACGCGCGCCGAGATCGTCGATCATGCTCTGGCAGGCAGCAAGTTCACCGATCTCGATGTATTCATTGGGACGATGCGCGCGGGAAATTTCGCCAGGGCCGCAAATGATCGCATCGATACCGGCCTGCTGATAAAGCCCGGCCTCAGTGCCGTAACTGACCGCCGTGAGCGGCTCCTGCCCGGTCAGCTCTGTCAGGACTGCCGCCAGCTTGCTCCCATCCGCCGGCGCAAGGGCGGGATAGGAACTCAATTCGTGCCAGGCCACCTCGAAGCCGCTGTCGCGCAGATCGAAAAGCCGGGCTTTGACCGGCTCAAGCAGGGATGCTGGGGAAACGCCCGGCACGGCACGCACCTCGATATCGGCTGTGCAGTGGCCAGCGATGATGTTGACCGCCTGTCCACCGGCGATGACACCCACCTGCAAGGAAGAGTATGGGGGCTCGAAATTTTGATCGAGCGGGCCGCCCGTGAGCGATTGGCCGTAGGCCACTGCGTGCGAGATGACGCCGGCCATGGCGTGCACGGCATTGAGTCCGAGATCGGGGCGTGACGAGTGGCCGGATCGCCCGATCACCTCGAGCCGCGCCGCGGCCTTTCCCTTGTGCGCACGCACAGGTTGCATCCGGCTGGGCTCGCCGACAATTGCGCCAAGCGGCCTCTCGCACAGGCTCGGCAACGCAGCCAGGAGATGCGGCACACCACGGCACCCCGCCTCTTCGTCGTAGGAGAATGCGAGATGGACTGGCTGCCGCAGGTTCATTGCCGCAAGTCCTGGCAGCGCGGCCAGTGCGCAGGCGAGAAAGCCCTTCATGTCGGTGGTGCCGCGGCCGTAAAGCCTGCCGCCCTCGCGACGCAGGACGAACGGATCGGAGCTCCATTCCGGCTCGCCGGCCGGCACGACATCCATATGTCCGGAGATGATATAGCCCCGACCGGCACGCGGGCCGACCGTGACGAACAGGTTGGACCGGTCGCCCTCGGGACCGGGCAGAACCGTCACCTCGGCTCCGGCTGCCTGACAGTAGTCGCGGATCCAATCGACGATCTCACCGTTTGGCGTGCCCACAACTGAGGGAAACGCAATCAGGGTCGCGAGGATTTCTTCCACGTTCATGGCTGTCCGCTCTGCTTGCACACTGTAGGTTGCGACCAGCCTATCCCTGAGCAGCAGTGTTCCCTGCCGAATCGCGTCGTGCTTTGGCTGAAGATTGCGAAAAAACGCCTCGAACCAGCGAAACCTGCTGGCGTTCCCCTGTAATGCTGCTGCAAATGAGGCCTGTCGCAAACATGGCTATCGGCGCTAGGATTTAACACCGCGTGCCCTGGGCATTCGTTGAAAGACATTCGTTGAAGGAGCGGATCGACTGAGATGCAGAGATCAGTACGCCTGAAATCCTTTGAACTGGTCGCGCGAGACATCAACGATGTCGATGTTGATCTGCTGCATGCACTGTCGATTTCGGTCCGCTGGCCGCATCGTCCCAAGGACTGGGATTTGTTGCGCCGCGCCGGCCACGGCATCGTCGCCGTTGACGGAATCGGGCGCGTCTTCGGAAGCGCGATGTGGTTTCCCCAAGGGGACGATTTTGCCACCATCGGCCTGGTGATCACGACGCCTCGCGCACAGGCGCAGGGAGGCGGCCGATGGCTCATGGACCAGGTCCTCGAGCAGTGCGGGGATCGCAATCTGGCCCTGAATGCCACCCATGCCGCCTATCCTCTGTATGTGTCGCTCGGCTTCACGAACGAGGCGATCGTCTACATGCGCCAGGGCGAGATCCCACAAAAACTCCCGCCAATGCCAGCTCCGGATGGTGAATTAAGTGATCTGCCCAGCGGCGGACTTCGCGAGATCACCGAACTGGACGCGCGCGCATTCGGGACCAACCGTGCAAGGCTGCTTGCGTTGCTCTCGGAGGATGCCTCGATCGCCACTTTGAGTCGCGGCGGCGAGGTCGTTGGCTATTCCATGTGTCGCGAGTTCGGGCGCGGCCATGTGATTGGTCCCACAGTAGCCCGAAACGACCAGGACGCGGTCCATCTCTCAGCCGTCCATCTGAAGAAGCTGGCAGGTCGATTCGCCCGCGTCGATACGCGCGAGAAGGATGGCGTGTTTGCCGAGTTTCTTCAGCAGAGCGGCCTCGGCATTGCCGAGACAGTGACGACGATGTCCAAAGGCCGCCGCTTTCTGAACCGCGAAAGCAACGAGCCCTGGGTCTATGGATTGGCCAGCCACGCCTGGAGCTGAATGCAAGCACGCTATCGCCGATGCCGCAGGGCGGCTATCGCCGATGCCGCTGGGCCGCTCCGGTCCCGTCAACGCTCTCACAACGACTCCAGCGCCCTGGACATGCGTTCGAGCCCTCTGCGCAACAGCGGACGAGGGCAACCGACATTGAGGCGAATGAAGCCTTCACCGCCGGGTCCATAGACGCGCCCGTCGTACAAATTGACTCCGGCTCGGTCGACGAAAAACCGTTGAACGCCTCCGACCCTCCGATCGAGCCCGCGCGCATCCAGCCACACCAGGAAGGAAGCGTCCGGCCGCATCGGTGTGATGCCCGGCAGGCGATCCTCGGCGAAGTTGAGGACGAGATCGACATTGCCGCCGATGTAGCGCGTCAGCTGATCCAGCCACGGCGCGCCGGTGCTGTAGGCGACCTCTAGCGCCAGCCGCCCAAAGAAGTTGGCATTGACCATGAACGATGCCTGCATGGTGGCCAGAAGCGCCTCGCGCCGCTGCTTGTTGGCCACCGACACGGTTGCGGAGGGCACGCCGGCCAGATTGAAGGTCTTCGTTGGCGCCGTGCAGATGAATGACTTTTCCGCGGCATCCTCCGAGAGGGACGAGAAGACGATGTGCGGGCGATCCGACAATCTGATATCGCAATGGATGTCATCAGATATGACAAGGATGCCGTAGCGCTCGCAGACATCGTTCAGCGCCGTCAATTCCTGGCGCGTCCACACCTTTCCAGCTGGATTGTGCGGATTACACAACAGGAAGGCCTTGGCGCCGGCTGCCAGTTTCGCGAAGTTCTCCAGGTCGAGTTCATATCGGTTATCTTGCAACCTTAGCCTGTTAACCAGCAGCTTCCTGCCGTTCCCCTGAATCACTTCGAAATAGGGCGAGTAAATGGGAGACTGCACAATCACCCCGTCCCCGGGCTTCGTGAAGGTCCGAAGCATCGCGGCTACCGACGGCATGATCGCAGGCGCCGGCAGCAGCGATTCCAGTGCCGGCGACCAGCCGTGCCGACGCGCGAACCATGATTGCACAATCTCGTAGTGACGGGGGTCGCGGCGGGTATAGCCATAGATTCCATGGTCCGCCGCTTCCCGCAGCCGCGCGATGACGGTTTCAGGCGCGCGAAAATCCATGTCCGCGGTCCACAACGAAAGCAGATCTTCGCCCTCGACCCGAGGCGAGAATTCGTCCCACTGATTGGCCCATTTGACTGACCCAAACTGGTGGCGATCATAGATCCTGTCGAAGTCGATCATTCCAACATTTCTCTCCGCAACCGTCGGTTGCGATGCATCTGCACAAGCCATTGCCTGGTTTCCGGTGTGGTTTTCGCCGCTCGCGGCTGCTCGAACTTTTGGCGGGCTATTTGAGGATTTGCGCCACGTGCCTCGCTGCTGAAACTGCCTGTCGCACATCCGCTTCCTAGCTCTTGTGGCCGCGCGCCAACGCGCGCTCCATGGACTGCGAGTACCGGGACATTCCAAAGCAGAAGATCCAGTAGACCAGCCCGGCGAAGAGATAGCCGGTCGAGGAGATCGTCGGCCCAGCCCAGTTCGGGTCGACACGCGCCGTTTCGACGGCTCTCAGGAAGTCCGCAATGCCGACGATCGCCACCAGCGTCGTGTCCTTGAACAGCCCGATGAATGTCGAGACGATGCCTGGGATAACGATAGTGAGCGCCTGCGGCAGGATGATCAGACGCATCATGGTGAAGTAGCTGACGCCGAGCGCGTTTGCCGCCTCATATTGCCCCTTCGGAATCGCCTGAAGGCCTGCGCGCACCACCTCGGCCATGTAGGCGGACGAGAACAGCGCGATTGCAATCAGCGGACGCAGCAGCCGATCGGGCGTCAGATAGTCGGGCACGAAGAGTGGCATCATGAAATTCGCCATGAACAGCACCGTGATGAACGGCACACCCCTGACGACCTCGATGAAGATCACACACACTGCTCTGACGAGGGGAAGCTCCGATCGTCGGCCAAGCGCGAGAAGCACACCGAGCGGGAGCGAGAAGACGATGCCCACGATCGACATGAGCAGAGTGATGAGCAGCCCACCCCACAAGACGGTATCGATGACCGGCAGATCGAGCGACGCGACGCCCCTCAACAGCACGAAGGCGACGACCGGGTAGGCAACAAAGAACAGCAACGCCGCCACATTGCGCCGCGGCGCCCGTTTCCACAGCAGCCAGGCGATCAGCACGGAGCCGATCGCCAGCGTCAGGTCCACCCGCCAGCGCTCGGACAACGGGTAGGCTCCGTACCGGAGATAGT
This sequence comes from Mesorhizobium sp. WSM4820, assembly GCF_055811075.1. Taxonomy (NCBI): domain Bacteria; kingdom Pseudomonadati; phylum Pseudomonadota; class Alphaproteobacteria; order Hyphomicrobiales; family Phyllobacteriaceae; genus Mesorhizobium; species Mesorhizobium sp. WSM4820. The sequence continues at coordinate 26,629 of NZ_JBVVQN010000004.1, forward strand.
CGAATTTCTCGACGATGAACGGCCAACAGGCGCCGTCAGGGTTGGCGCGGCATTCTTGCTGTCCGCCTGCCCAGACTGCGTCCAAGACTGCAAAACTCACGAATTGATGCAAAAGCCATGCGGCGAGAACTGTGAAGCAGATCGTGAGCACGCCGGAGAACGGTGTCGAGAACAGGTTCTTTCTGATCCAGGTCGCCGGGCTCGGCCGGATTCCAGAAGGCGGCGCCATAGGCGGCAGAAGCGGAGCGCTAACCAGGGGCGGATGCAGGGACTGGCCGCTCATGCATCACCTCTCGATGATCGCGAAACGTTGATTGAACGCGTTCATGGCCATCGACATGACGAGGGAGATCGCGAGATAGACCGACAGCGTGATCGCCATCACCTGGACGGCGGCGCCGGTTTGGTTGAGCACCGTTCCCGCAAAAATCTGAACGAGGTCGGGGTAGCCGATAAACACGGCGAGTGAGGAATTCTTCGTGAGATTCAGGTACTGGCTGGTCAGCGGCGGTATGATGATGCGCAGTGCCTGCGGAACAATGACCAGGCGAAGCGTTTTGCCCGGCGCAAGCCCGAGCGCATGGGCAGCTTCGGTCTGGCCTTTCGGCACAGCCTGGATCCCGCTGCGGACAATTTCCGCGATAAAGGAAGCGGTATAGACGGACAGACCGATCAGAAGAGCCGCGAACTCCGGATAAAGCTGGTGTCCACCCCGGTAATTGAACCCTTTCAACTCTGGCGTCACGAACGACACCGGCGAACCGACCAGGAGGAAGACGATCAGAGGCAGTCCGATCAAGGCAGCGAGGCTGACCCAAAGCACGGGCAGCTGCTTTCCGGTGCGGTTCTGTGCGCGTCTGGCGTAGGACCAAAAAGCGACGCAGAAGAAGCTGGCCGCCAGGAATGCAAGTCCCACGGTACCTGCTCCTGCGTAGAGCTGGATTTCCGGAATGATGAGACCGCGATTGTTCAGATAGATGCCGCCGGGCAGTTCGATCGACGCCCTCGGCGCAGGCAGCGCTTTCAGGACTGCATTGTACCAGAACAAAAGCTGCAGCAATAACGGGATGTTGCGTATGATCTCTACATAGGAGGCCGCGACCTTTGAAACGATCCAGTTCGGTGACAGGCGGGCGATGCCGACGACAAAGCCCAAAACTGTGGCCAGGACGATCCCAAGCAGGCTCACATAGAGGGTGTTGACCACACCTACCCAAAACGCCTGGCCGTAGGTGGAGAGCGTGTCGTAGGGGATCAGTATCTGATTGATGTCGAAGCCGGCGGTCTCGTTCCAGAAGCCGAAGGACAGCGGAATCCCGCGTGCCCTCATGTTCGACGCAGTCTGAACGGCAATGCCCACGGCCAAAGCCAGCAGGCTGGCCGCCAGTAAAAGCTGATAGACGATGCCGCGGACCTTGGCGTCGTGCAAGGACAGGCTCCTGCGCGAGGGCGCGGCGAGCAGCACATCGGACATGACCCTGTTCCTGTGTTGATGTGGACTAACACGCCGGCGCAATCGCTGGCGTCTTGTGGACCAACCCAGCCTAGCGGATCGGCGGGGCGTACTGGAGACCGCCCTCACTCCAAAGAGCGTTCAGGCCGCGCTCCATCTTGAGCGGCGAGGCCTTGCCGATATTGCGATCGAACACTTCGCCATAGTTGCCGACCTGCCTGATAACGTCCACGGACCAGCTATCGCCAAGCCCGAGATCCTTTCCAAGGCTGCCCTCCGCTCCGAGCAGCCGGCGAATGTTCGGCTTGTCCGACGACTTCATTTCATCGACATTCTCAGAGGTTACACCCAGTTCCTCGGCAGCAACCATGACAAGGAGCGTCCATTTGGCCACGTTGAGCCAATGATCATCGCCCTGCCGCACGGCTGGCCCAAGCGGCTCCTTGGAGATGAGTTCAGGAAGCACGATGCTGTCGTCGGCCTTCGCCATGCGCTGGCGCGATGCATTCAAGGTGGACGTGTCGGCGGAGAGGACGTCGCAGCGGCCTTCGTCGTAGGCCTTTACGACGGCTTCTTCATCGGCAAACCCGACGGTCGAGAATGTCATCGAATGCGACCGGAAGTAATCGGCGAGATTCAATTCTGTCGTCGTGCCCTGGGTGACGCAGATGGATGCGCCATCCAGATCCTTAGCCGAACCGATGTTCTCCGCTTTGCGGACCATAAAACCCTGGCCATCGTAGAAATACGTGCCCGCAAAAAGTATTCCGAGAGACGTGTCGCGGGATGACGTCCAGGTTGCGTTATGTGCGAGTATATCGATCTCGCCCGACTGAAGCGCGGTGAAACGGTCCTTCGGCGTAAGCGGAATGAACCTTACCTTCTGCGCGTCGCCCAGAACCGCTGCTGCAACAGCGCGACAATAGTCGACCACGAAACCGGTCCATTTGCCCTCATTGTCTGGAAGGCTAAATCCGGCCGTCGCCGAGTTGGTTCCGCAGGTCAGAACTCCGTTCTTCCTGACATTTTCGATCGTCGCGGCGGACGCGTTGGATACAACGAGCCCTACCGCTGCTCCGACCAGACCCTTGAGAATTGCTTGCATCTTGGTTCCCCTTATTTTTGTGGAGCACCCAAGGTTGCGCAGGGCTCATTATTGGTCAAATTCATTCTCGTCATGATGACTATGAGGTCTGCTCATACAAATGGCTGCACTCCTAATGGTTTCAGCCGTGTGTCTCCTGTTTGTTTCTTCTGTTCTCTCTCAGAAACAATTTCTCTCTTTTTAATCTGTGACTCAGAGTAGATGTTTGAGAGAACTTCTTTGAGCCAGATCGTCCCTGGGTCCGTGGCCATCTGCGGATGAAGGAGCAACCACGCGCTCACATTTGGGATCGGCAGGGGCGGCGAAAGCAGCGTCACTTCACTCGCTTTATCAAGGATTTGGAGGATTCCGTCACCACAATGAGCAACAAGTTCGGTGCCTCGCAAAACCCACGGAAGTGCCAGATAATTCGATATCGTCGCGACCACGTTCCGCCGCAAACCAAGCTCCTTGAGCGCGGCATCCGCAAGTCCGCTGGAAACACCATCGGCGGAAACCTGCAAGTGAGACGCTGACAGGTATGTCTCCAATGACATCGCCGAACTTGCGATTTGGCTGCCGCTCCAAACTGCGCAGAAGAGACGATCCTGGCCCAGTTCGACCTTTAGGAGGCTTGGGTCATCCTTGATCACTGCTCCAGTCAAGGCACAGTCGATCTGTCGAAGATGAACCGAGGACGGGATATCGAGCCCGTTCGCTGGAATAATATTCAACGTGGCACCGGGCGCCTGCCTGGAAAACTCCCGGAGAAGACGGGGTATGATTATCATCGCATGGTAGTCGGTGAGTCCGACACGAAAGTTCCGCCGCGTGGTTGCGGGATCGAAAGTTTGATGGCGATCAATCGAGGCTCGAATCGTCGCCAATCCGGCTGAGATGTCTGGCAGAAGCTCAACCGCCCGCGGGGTCGGCCTCATAACGCCTCCATCGCGCGTGAACAGCTTGTCGCCGAAAAGGTGCCGCAGCCTGGATAAGGAGTGGCTGATCGCAGATTGCGTTCTTCCCAATTCGCATGCCGTACGCGTGACACTTCTTTCGCGCATCATGACGTCGAACACGCGCAGCAAATTCAGGTCGAGGTCATCGAAACTCATGAGATTGCCCATGAATGGTTTGTCATGAATGGCTTGTCATGAATCAGCACCGAAAAATGACCGCCACAGAGAGCCGATAAGGCCTTGGGTTTCATGATGAGGCGAGAACGCTCGATTGCTGGCCCTGCCCTCGCCAGGGATTTGCAAGCACATTGTGCACTTGCTCGGGGCCTCGAGTCTGACGGGTACATCCGTAGGAATCGATACCGGATTTCAAATGCTTGAGTGCTGCTTGCGTGGGCAGCACTCAATATAGTTTCCCGCGGATCTCACCGATGTTCACGGCGTGCCTCCTTTTCCTCGCTGTTCTGCTCCTCACCACCGTCGGGACGGTTGATTGTCACCGTGCATGCAACCAGGGTGTTCCAGTCCGGGCCGTGTTCGATGATGTTATGAAGCTCGGAAATCTCTTCAAGATAATGTTCGATCGTAATCGGGCCGTTCTGGTGGCCGTAGACAAGCACCGCTTTCCAGCGCTTGTCACCATGCAGCGTTACCACGTTACTCATGCCGAATATCTCCTGCGGTCATCGAACAAATCCGGCTGGATTGCCGTGGGCCAAAAGGTAGCGGAACCGACCCGGCATGCAGCCGGTTGAATCGGCATGAAGAGTCGTCCTCTGACAACCAGCAATGCAGGCTACATCATGAGCATTCTGCAGAGTACCAAGAAAGCTGTCGAGCAGGTTACCGGTGTCGCAAGACCGGGCAAGCAAGGAGTAACCGATCTTGTAAGGCGGCGAAAAGCAAATGAGTTTTGGTTCAAGGATGATGGCCTGGTCCCCAATCATCCGTTTTGGCCGCTTGTCGTCTATCGCAGCGCAGTGAGGCTGCCCGAAGAATTTGATCCCGCAGCCGTCTTGGAGGAGCTTTTTGAGGCCAATGGATGGGGGGATAGCTGGCGGAATGCCATCTACGACTACGTTCACTACCATTCACGAATACATGAGGTGCTCGGGGTTGCGGCCGGTACGGCCAAAGTCCGGTTTGGAGGCAAGAAGGGACGAACCCTGTCACTGAAGGCCGGCGACGTCGCGGTTCTTCCGGCCGGCACCGGGCACCAATGCCTTTCGGCGTCCGACGATTTTCTGGTTGTCGGCGCCTACCCTCCATTTGGGACCTATGACGAATGCACGACTGCCCAGGACCATGATGGCGCGCTGGCCACGATCCGGAAGGTAGGTCGTCCACGCAAGGATCCCGTCTATGGGACCAAAGGCCCGCTTCTGCAAAATTGGAAGAAGACTTGAACTAGGCGCAGATCGATCGAAGACAAGCACAGAATGCAAGAGCGTGGGAGTGCGCAGCTCAGGCTACCGGCCGAGCGCCGCATTGCAATCAACTGTCCGTCGGCGGCAGGTGAACAACCATCCCGCTGTCTGGCATCACGGCCGCACGGCCGGCGTCTCGACCAGAAGGCCGCTGGCCCGCTCTGTCAGATGGAGCTCCAGGTCGACGAGTTCGGCTGCGCCGAATTCGAAGGGCTCGGCTCTGACCCCTATCATGCAGTTGCGCAGGCGCCGCTGCAGCGAACCGACCGTCTGCCACTCCAGTCGGTAGAGCGGATAGCCGGTCGGATGCGCCTGCGGGATGACGCTGCCGCCGAGCCGTTTGCCCCAATTGTCGTCGTGGCAGGAGGCGCAGGAGAGCTCGAGCTGTCCGATGCGGCTCTGGAACAGACGCCGGCCGTTGTCGCGAAACCGCGCGAGCCGGGCGTCGGTCGCCGGTGTGATTGGCATGCCGCGCGACTGATGCGTCACATAGGCCGTCAGGGCGAGCAAGGCGTCGGACTCCGGCGCCAGCGGCTCGGCCTGCTGCCGCTCCGCTCGGCAGGAGTTGATACGTCCGGCAAGATCGATCGGCCGGCCCGTCGCCGCATCAAAGGCCGGGTAGCGCGCGGCAACGCCGCGCATCGTCTGACGCGCATCGTCATGGCAGCCGGAGCAGGCGACATCCGCCCTGCCCTGCGCCTGTTGCCAGAGCTGCTCGCCCTGCAGCACCCACAGCATGCCGGGATTGCTCATGTCGTCGGCCTGCAGCGCCTGCGTCTGCGGCGTCATGAAGTCGAAGCCGGAGCGCTTCTCGACGTCTTCGATGCCGGCGGCAGAGACAATGCTGCAAATAGCGGCGACAGCGACGGCTGCAAGCCGCCAGAGCGCATGCATCAGTTCACCGTGATTTCAGCCGACGCCGTTTGGGTCTTCCCGGCATCGTCGGTCCAGGTGAAGTCGATGGTGCCGCTCGTCGTAGCAACCAGCGTGAAGGCAATGAACGGGTTGGCCGACACCGCTGGAAAGAGATCGGCCGAAAACACCTCCTCGCCGTTGTAGGTGCAGGCGAAACGGCGGATGATGTCGCGGGGGATGTTGGAGCCGTTCGGGCCGATACGATAGCCGGTTTCCATGGGATGGGCGATCATCGCCTTGATCTCGATGACTTCGCCCTGCCTGGCCACTTTCGGCACATTGACGAGCGCGCGCGCCATTATGAAAGGTCCTCGATACAGGCAGCCAGCGTGACGATGGCGCTCGCCTGGCTCGACCAGAAGCTGCCGTCGCTCATCTCTGCGACGGCGACAACGACCTGCGAGGTCGCGAGCCGGATCCGCGTCGAGACCATGGCGCGGCCGGAGCGCGCCCCGAGGCGGAAAACTGCGACATTTTCCTCCGGGTTTTTCTCGTTGAAGACCGCGATGCGCCGGACATGGTCGTCTTCTGTCATCGGGCTCTCGGCGACGACTGCGATCCCGACCGCGTTGCCGTTCTCGACCAGGGGCGGCAGGTCGAGCCGGACGCGGCCGTCGAGAACGTTGGCTCCGCCGGTGAAGGTCCGGATCGCTTCCTCGAGGCTCGGACGGGCAACGGCCCAGCGCGGCAGGCTGATCACCAGCAGGCCGGTCATGCCGGCCCGAAGAAACTGCCGCCGTCCGACCAGGCCTGCGTAAACTCCCGGGCCTGCGTAAACTCGAAGCGGGTCTTCGTGCATGATCACCCCTTCAGCGTCGTGAGATAAGCGACGATATCCTCGATATCGGCGCCGCCCAGGATCGGCTTGCCGCGCCAGACGGTGGCAACACGCCGGCCTTGCTCATCCGCGGCCCGATAGTAGGAAGGCATGATCGTGTTCGGCACGAGCCGCTTCATGTCGACCACGCGCAGCCGGATCTGGCCTTCCGAAAGTCTTGCCCCGATGCCGGTCAGGTCGGGCGCCAGCGTGCCGTGCAGATGCGCGTCGGGAAACGGCCCGCTGTGGCAGAGCGTGCAGAGGCTGCGCTGCCGGTCCGCGATCAGCGCGGCGCCGCGCGTCGGATCACCCTTGCGGTCAACCAGAGGTTGCATGATCGCATCGCCGGTCACGACATAAGACCCCGTGTCCTCGCCGGCTGCGGGCGAGGCCGCAAGCTGCAATCCCATAAGAGCCAGAAAAGCCGGCCTCATCGTCCGAACACTTCACTGGTGATCGTCCGGAACCAGTCCTGCGCATAGGCCGCTTCCTGTTCACGGACGGAAAGCGGCGCTTCGAGCGGACTGGTGCCGCCCGCCCCCTCCACCTCGGCAAGCAGCCCGTCACGCGGCTGGTAGACGCCGGCGATCGAAATGCCATAACCGGGCGCGACCAGGCTGTAGCAGGTGTTGATGAGTTTCGGCTGCGCCGGCGGCCGCTCCCTGACCAGGGCGGCGACCGCCGCGGCGCAAGCTTTTGCCTGGGCGTTGGCGCTGAAGGCGGATTTCGGCATCGCCCCGCCGATCGCCGCGTCGCCGATGACGTGGATCGCCGGCTGCAGGCGGGACTCGAAGCTGACCGGGTCGATCGGGCACCAGCCGGTTTGGTCGGCAACGCCGGCCGACTGCGCAATCGCGCCCGCACGCTGCGGCGGGATCACATTGGCGACATCGGCCTTGTGATTGCCGAACTCGGTCACCAGCGTCCTTGTCGCCGGGTCGACTTCCGTCACCCTGCCGCCCGACGACAGCGGCACCCATTCGATCAAGCCGGGATAGAGTTCTTGCCAGGCCGCTTCGAACAGCCGCTGCTTCGAAAAGGCGTCCTTGGCGTCGAGGATGATCAGCTTGGATCTGGGTTTGCTGGTCTTGAGATAATGCGCGATCAGGCTTGCCCGCTCGTAGGGACCGGGCGGGCAGCGAACCGGATTGGCTGGCGCGGCGAGGATGACGACCCCACCGCCCGGCATCGCCGCGAGCTGGTCGCGCAGCAGCAGCGTCTGCGCCCCAGCCTTCCAGGCATGCGGCATGGTCGCCGTCGCCGCCTCGTCGTAGCCCGGCAAGGCGTCGAAGCGCAGGTCGATGCCGGGCGCCAGCACCAGCCTGGTGTAGCCGATGTCGGTACCATCCTCCAGCCGAACGCGCCGGCGCTCGGCATCGACGGCGACAGCCCGCTTGCGGATCAGCGCGATGTCGCCGAACTGGTCATAGCCGAAGGTCTGCGCCTCGATGCCGCGCAGCCCGGCAAGCACTTCATTGCTGAACGGGCAGGCCAGATAGGCGGCCTCTGGCTCGATCAGCGTCACGGCAAGATCGCGATCCAGCCGTTTCAGCGCGCGGGCGCAGCTTGCCCCGGCAAAGCCGCCGCCGACGACGATCACGCCGGGCTGTGTCTGTGCGCGCACCTGCGGCGCGGCAAGGACGGCCGCGGCGACGCTGGCCGCCACGCCGCCGATCAGGGCTCTACGGCTGGGCATGGCGTGCCGCCTCCGGCTTGGCGAGCCATTCGGCGATGGCGCGCGTCTCCTCCTCGGTAAATCCCTTGGCGATGCGGTCCATGACCGTTGCCTTGCGCTCACCGGAACGGAAGGCGTGCATCTGGGCGACGATGTCGTCTGCCGCATGGCCGTCGAGCGAAGGGATGGCTGAGCCGAGTGCCGCCGGCCCGTGACAGCCGGTGCATGCCGTAGCACCAGGCGCCGCGTCGGCCCATGCCGGCGCGCTGGCCAAAAGCGCCGCAAGCAGGACAGGCGCAAGCGCCGGTCCGCCGCGCCTGTTCTTCGCGCGCCTCATTTCATGCGAGGTCATGGTTCTTCAGCGGCAGTGTGCGGATGCGTTTTCCGGTGGCGGCGAAGATCGCATTGAGGACGGCCGGCGCGGCGACTGCGATGGTCGGCTCGCCGACGCCACCCCAGAAGCCGCCGGACGGCAGGATGATCGTCTCCACCGCAGGCATCTCGGCCATGCGCAGGACCTCGTAGCTGTCGAAGTTTTCCTGCTCCATGCGGCCGCCATTGACGGTGCATTCGCCGTAGATGCAGGCGGAAAGGCCATAGACGAAGGAACCCTCGACCTGCCGCTCGACCTGTGCCGGGTTGACGACATGACCCGGATCGGTGGCCGCCACGATGCGATGGATCCTGAGTTGCCCGTCGGTCACCGAAACCTCCGCTGCCGCCGCCACGTAACTGCCAAAACCCATGATCTGCGCCAGGCCGCGGTGAACGCCGGCCGCGGCCGGGTTGTCCCAGCCAATCCGTTCGGCGACCGCCTCCAGCACGGCGAGATGTTTTGGATGTTTGGCCATCAGCTTGCGGCGGAAGGCGAGCGGGTCGACGCCGGCCGCATGGGCGAGTTCGTCCATGAAACACTCGACGTAGAGCGCGTTCTGGTTGAGGTTGACGCCGCGCCAGAAGCCTGGCGGGATCGGCGGGTTGCGCATGGCATGGTCGACAAGCAGATTGTCGACCGTATATCCCAGCGTGCCTTCGGTGCCGCTGAGGACGAGGCCCTGGAAGACCACCGGGTCCATGCCGTTCTGCATGCCCTGCGGCCGTACCGCAGCAAGGATCGACTGGCCGGATATGCGCATGTGCAGAGCGGTCAGGTTGCCGTCCGCGTCGAGCGCGCCCGTCAGCCGGCATCGGGTGGTCGGGTGATAGGCGCCGTGCAGCATATCCTCTTCGCGCGACCACATGAGCTTTACCGGCGTTCCCGGCACCTGCCTGGCAATGCTGACCGCCTGGCGCACATAGTCCTGGAAGTTGCCGCGCCGGCCGAAGCCGCCGCCGAGATGGATCTTGTGCACCTCGCATTGCTGCACCGGCAGGCCTGCGGCCTCGGCCGCTGCAGCAAGGCTGGCCTCGCCATTCTGGGTCGGCACCCATACCTCGCAGCGCTCCGGCGTGTAGAGCGCCGTCGCGTTCATCGGCTCCATGGTCGCGTGGTTCTGGTAGGGGAAGGCATAGGTCGCCGTGACCGTCCGGCCGGCGGCGGACAGGGCAGCACCGGCGTCACCATGCTCGGCGCCGATGAAGGCGTCGTTTGCGGCGAGTCCCTCTTCGAGCATCGCCGCGATCGAGGCGCTGGTGACCTGCCTGTTGGGACCTTCGTCCCAGACGATCGGCAAGGCATCGAGAGCGGTCTTCGCCCGCCACCAGGTGTCGGCGACAACCGCAACGGCGGTCTCGTCGACCTGAACGACAGTGCGCACGCCCGGCATGCCCGCCACCGCCGCCGCGTCGAAACTCTCCACCTTGCCGCCGAAATACGGGCAGGCCCGGATCGCCGCGTTGAGCATGTTCGGCAGCTTGAGATCGCTGCCGTAGACCTGGCTGCCGTTGAGCTTGTCGGCGGTGTCGAGCCGCGGCAGCGGCTTGCCGGCTATGGTCCAGTCCTTCGGGTCCTTGAGCGTGACATTGGCGGGCGGCGTCATTCGCGCGGCGGCGGCAGCCAGCTGTCCATAAAAGGTGGCGCGATCCGACGCTGCATGCGTGACTATGCCCATCCTTGCGGTGCATTCGCTGGCCGGGACGCCCCATTCGGCGGCCGCGGCGGCGATCAGCATCTCGCGCGCAACGGCGCCGCCAATGCGCACATACTCGTGCGACTCGCGGATGCCGCGGCTGCCGCCGGTCGAGAAATTGCCCCACACGCGGTCGCGCGCCAGGTTCTGGGCCGGCGACGGGTATTCCGTCGTGACCTTGGACCAGTCGCAGTTCAGCTCCTCGGCGACGAGTTGCGCAAGGCCGGTCAGTGTCCCCTGCCCCATCTCGGAGCGGGCGATGCGGATGACCACCGTATTGTCGGGCCTGATCACCACCCAGGCATTGATCTCCGGCGCCGCCTCGCTGCCATCGGCCAGTGCCGGCTTGATGAACGGCACGTTGAATCCGAGGGACAAGCCGCCGGCTGTGGCGGCCACGCCGATGATGAAGCTGCGGCGGGAGAGGGAAATTGTGGCGTTCATGACTGCTCTCCTCAACCGCGTTGCGTGGCTTCGCCGGCCTTGGCGGCCAGCTTGATCGCGGCGCGCACCCGGTTGTAGGTGCCGCATCGGCAGATGTTGGTGATCTCGGCGTTGATGTCCTCGTCCGCGGGGTTCGGGTTCTGCATGAGCAGGCCCGCCGCAGCCATGATCATGCCGGCCTGGCAGTAGCCGCATTGCGGCACATCGAGCGCCAGCCAGGCCTGCTGGACCGGATGCGAGCTGTCCGGCGAAAGCCCCTCGATTGTGGTGATTTGCTGGTCGGGCTCGACCGCGCTCACCGGAAGCACGCAGGAGCGCGTGGCGACGCCGTCTATATGGATGGTGCAGGCGCCGCAGGCGGCAACGCCGCAACCGTACTTCGTTCCGGTAAGCCCGATCTGCTCGCGGATCACCCACAGCAGCGGCGTGTCCGGATCGACCTCAATGTCACGTGGCGTGCCGTTGATGATCAATCTGGCCATTGTGCAATCCTTTCGATCAAAGGCTGGCGAGGATCGAGTCTGATGCCGCCCCTGGCGACAAAGACCGGACGTCCCGGCTAGCGACGGGGCCAAGTTAGGCGGGAGCTGTCGCAGAACCTTGTCCCGAACACCGGCAGTTCATCGCAAGTTGTCGCGGGCGCAGTGCTCTGATACATTTCGTTACACTTCTCACGCTTTGTTGATGTCGGGCGAGATTGCCGCCATGGCGCGGAAGGTGATCATCCGTGTAGACGCAAACTAGATATCGTCGATACTGACCGACTATTCAGCGGCGACCTTGGAGCATTGCATGGAAGTGGCGCAGCACATCGCGGTCGTCGACGACCACAGGGACATCCGCGATCTCGTGGGGAAATACCTCACGCAGCAGGGTTATCGCGTCAGCGTCGCCGACAGCACGGCCGCGCTCAAGCGGCTGCTCGACCGCAGCCTGCCCGATCTTATCGTCCTCGATGTGATGATGCCTGGCGAGGACGGCATTGCCGCCTGCCGGCACGTGCGCGGAACGGTCGACGTTCCGATCATCTTCCTTACCGCCATGGCCGAGGAGGTCGACCGGATCGTCGGCCTCGAGATCGGGGCCGACGACTACCTGACGAAGCCGTTCAATCCGCGGGAATTGCTGGCGCGGATCAAGGCTGTGCTCAGGCGCGTCCACAGCCTGCCGCCGCAGCGCGGTCGGCTCAAGTCGAATGCGCTGCGCTTCGACCGCTGGACCCTGAATGTCGGCCGCCGCGAGCTGGTCGGGCTCGACGGCGTGGCGGTCGCGCTCAGCACGGCCGAATTCCGCCTTCTCACCGCTTTTATCGAGCATGTCGGGATCGTGCTCAGCCGGGATCAGTTGCTCGACCTCACCGTCGGGCGCTCGGCCGACGGTTTCGACCGGGCCGTCGACAACCAGGTGAGCCGGCTGCGCAAGAAGATCGAGGCGGACCCGAAGAATCCGATGCTGATCAAGACGCACTGGGGCGGCGGCTACTGCTTCACCGCCGAGGTGGCCCAGGCATGATGCTGTTATGGAGACGCAGCCTGGCGGCCCGCTTCCTCATGCTGGTGCTGCTTGCGCTCGCCCTGTCGCAGGCGATCACCTTCCTGATCTCGTGGGACGAGCGCGGACAGGCCCTGCACGCGGCGGCCAAGGGCGAGTTCGTCAGCCGCACGTCCTCGCTTGCCATTTTGCTGGACACGACACCGCCCTCGCTTCGACCCGACATCCTCAACGTCAGCGGCACCGCCTATACGCGCTTCTGGACCTCGCACGACGGGCCGAGCAATCCCCTCGCCTGGCAACAGGAGGCGCTGACGCAACTCGCCAAGCCGCTGCCCGGCATTGCCGCCAAATATGCCGCCTACATGAACGGGCAGGCCTCGAACGCGGTCGCTGCCGCCGATCCTTCGGTGCCGCCGCGCATGCTGGACCTGTCCGGCAGTGGCAGCCCGTTCACCCGACCTGCCAAGTTTCTTTATCTGGACGGCGCCCCAAACGGCATGGGGCTTTCCGTCCGCCTTGACGACAGCACCTGGCTGAATGCCGCCTACGCCAAGGTGATGCCGAGCGCCTTCTGGACCGCGCAATCGGCGATATCGCTGGGGCTCACCGCACTCATCCTGTCCGCCATAGCGATTTTCGGGGCGCAGGCAATCGCGCGTCCGCTGCGACGGCTCGCCAATGCCGCAGAACTGTTCGGCCGCGGCGAGGCCGTGCCGCGGCTGCCGGAATCAGGGCCGGACGACATCCGCCAGACCGCAGAGGCGTTCAACCGCATGCAGGAGCGCCTGCAGCGCTTCGTCGAGGACCGCACGCGCATGCTGGCGGCGATCAGCCACGACCTGCGCACACCGCTGACCTCGCTGCGGCTGCGCGCCGAGTTCGTCCAGGATCACGATCTCCAGGAGAAGATGCTGAAGACCATCGAGGAAATCCAGACGATGACGGAAGCAGCGCTCGCCTTCGCGCGCGAGGACGCCGCGGTGGAGGAGACGCGAACCGTCGATCTTTCGGCGCTGGTCGGCAGCCTCTGCGACGACCTCGAGGAGCTGGGCCAAAACGTCACCGTCAGTGACGGGCCAAAGGTGCTGTACCGCTGCCGGCCGGACTCGCTGCGCCGGGCGATCCGCAACCTCGTCGAAAATGCCGTCCGCTATGGCGAGCAGGCCAAGGTGAGCCTGGTCAGGCGCACCGACAGCCTGGACATCGTGGTCGAGGACGCCGGGCCCGGCATTCCGCAAGCCGACATGGAACAGGTGTTCGCGCCCTTCTTCCGCCTGGAGCAGTCGCGCAACCGGGAGACCGGCGGCGTCGGGCTCGGCCTGTCGATTGCCCGCGCCATCGCCCGCCACCACGGCGGCGATATCGTGCTGGAAAACCGGAGCAACGGCCTTCGCGCGATCATCAGGCTGCCGCTCATCGACATGGCCAGGCAGCTTGCCCCGGCGCCGGTGCCTGAGACCAGCCCTCCGACCGGACTGCGATCCTTGCCGGCTTGACCGAAACCGTCCCGCGGTCGCGCCAGGCGCTCACATTTTCCTAACATTGTGACTAATTAAACGGCGCGCCATGATCGCGGCCCGGTGCACGAGCCGGACGTCCTCGGCGGCCAGCCGGTGTTTGCGGGAACGCCTCGTCCATGACGTCGCCGACATGTTGCCAATGGCGACACGGCCGCAGTGATCCATGCCGCTCATTCGCCGCTGTCCCTTGACCAGATCGGGCTCGCCGCGAATTATGCGCTCGCCTATCCACGGCGGGTTGGCCGCCGGCGAACCCCAGCGGATGCCGTCGGCGGACCAAAACAACGGCTTGGGAGGGGAAGCGGCATGAGCGGCAGCGCCTGGATCAGTCGCGTCAGGAGCGACTCGCGGATCGGCAACAAGCAGGGTCTGCGCGCAAAGTTCTATGGCCAGGACTGGGAGCCCGCGCGCTTCGAAATCCCTGTTGCAAGTGAGAGAGTGCTTGCCGCGCTGCGTCGTCACAGACAAGGCGTCCCGCTGGAGCGAACCGAGATGACCGAAGCGGTCGCAGTGTGGGAGGAAACGCGCTTCAAGAGGGTCGGTGACCTGTTCTATGCCGGGCCGTTCATGGCCGTCAAAGGCAAGCTGGCGGAGGTGCTGTCGCGCTTCAATCTCGGCGCCGGCGGACTCGTGCCCCTGCCGGTCTACAAGGCCGATCTGGAAACGCCGGTAAACGGGGAGTTCTTCCTGCTCAATTTTGGCGGGCCTAAGGACAGCTTCCTACCAGAGCAATCCAACAGCGAAGCGATCCGAAAGCTTTATTACGACAAGGCAATACAAAGGCAAATCTGACGTGTCGAATCATTGGTCAAGGACGATGGCCTTGCTCTGTCGCCTGCCGCGCTGGAAGGCGCCGACCTTTGGAGCGAGCAGACGGTATTCAACGACATTTTTATGAGTGACGACCTGGTCGCTGCGTTGCGTGCAGCAAAAATCAAGATTGATTTCAGGCTTAGCGCAAGCCGGATCGAACGGGGCGGGCAATAGGCGCGGTGACTCAGCGCGATTTCGAACTGGGTGCCTACACCTGCCTCCTGCCGCAGCAGTTTACGGCAACAGACGAACGGAATCCGGGTCCGCTTGATAAGGTCTACGAGATCGAAACTCTGTGTACGCCACCTCCGGTGTGCTTATGGGCGGCAAGATCGTGGCGCCGCCAGTGGTTACCCAGCAATCATCGCGAGCTTTCGAGATTATCTCTGAGGCATGGCCAGCAAACCTGTCAAACCGACGTGCAGAACATATTCAATTTGGCTCGCCGCCAGCTCCGCCGGCGGCTCTGCGATGCTCAGGTGATGTCGTCCGGACGGTCGTCCTCGGCGGCGATCCGCTTCTCGACGATGGCCCGCAAAGCGTCGTTAATACGATCCTGCCAGCCCGGTCCGTCGCCCTGGAAATAATCCAGGACAGCTCGATCAATCCTGATTGAAACAAGTTCTCTGACATTTGGAGCAGCTGCGGTTTCGCGAACCGGTGCGGCCGGCTTCCTGGCGGGCTTGAAGGCGGCTTCGGCGGCAGCCAGTGGATTTGTCGGTCGGCGCGGAGGATTTGCCATTGATGGTCCTGACTCGAGATAACGAAAGGATGAGACATGCAACGCAAAACGCATCTGAATGCCTCGGCCCACTGCCTGGAACAGAGAATCGAATGTCGACGCAAGAGGCAATGGTCTCGCCTCCCCGGGAGGAGAGGAAATGCGCGCCATTGCACTATGTTCCGGCGTGTTGGTGGCTACGCCCTCGATGGCGGCGGTGCAACTGGCCCCCTGTCCATTATTGGGACATAGATTCACGGTAGCGTTTCGTCGATGCCTGATCGGCAAGGTTCGACCTTAAGCGGAAGCTCGTTCGCCCCGGCCGAATTCACGCCCATGACCCTTAGCTGCCGTCCAATCGCACGATCTCGATGGTCCGGTTTAGGGTGACGAGTTGCCATTCGCTCCAGCCGCGTGCCCAAAGATCGGTTTTCAGCCGACCTAGCTTCTCGCGCTGATTTCATTCGCATCAGGAGCGAAATCTGACTTCATGCTTCGCGTTGCAACATCATATACGGGTACTTGCTCGTCGAAGCCCTTGAGGGGACGCATGCCAAGCGCGGCTACCGGAATCTTCCCACCCACCGCCCGCGCCACGGAATGATCGATAAGGATTTGCCGATCATCAGCCGACGAACACAGTCTAGACGCCAAGTTTACGACATTGCCGATCGCGGTGTAGTCAACGCGGGCTTCATAGCCAATTCGACCGACCGTTGCCCATCCCATCGCGAGCCCTATGCCGAAACCGACTGCATGGCCCCGCAGACGCCACGCGGCGATCAGGCGCTGAACGGCCTCCTGCATGTCGATTGCCATCTCGACTGCGCGAAGCGCCGGCTCCGCGCACGGCACGGGGGCGTTGACAAGCACCATCAACCCGTCCGCCGAGAAGTTGGTCAGCGTCGCCTCGTAGCGTGTGATGATCGCGCCGAGAGCCTCGTAGTAGTCGCGCAACACCTGCATGACGTCATCGGGTTCGGCGTGGGCCGAGAACGCGGTAAAGCCGCGTAAATCGCAGAATACAGCGACCACTTCCGCCCGCTGGCCTGCGAGCACGCTCTCGTCACCGGACTTTTCCACAAGTTCCGCGACCTGCGGTGCGAGAAAGCGTTTCAGCCGCGCAATCCGCTCCGAACGATCCCGCGATATGGCGAGTTCCTGCGCCATCTGATTGAACCGGACCGCCAGCCGTTCAAGTTCATCTCCGGTGGCGATGTCGATCCGGTGATCGAACTGTCCGGCCCCGATTTTTTCGGTGCCCTCCTCCAGCAGGCGGATCGGGCCGGTCATGCGCCTGGCAAGCCAGTAGGCGAGCGCCGCCGCTAAGGCGATTGCCGCAAGCAACAGGCCGCCAGTCCGCCACAAAGAAGCATAGAGCGGTGCAAACGCCTCTGCCTGCGGCTGCTCGACGAACACAGTCCAGCCAACACTGGGGATCGGTGCCATCGCAGTCACGACGCGTTCATCCTCGGCGTTGCGGGCCGTCGTCGCCTCGCCACCTGCCGTGGCGATCTCGTCCCGCAATCTGAGCAGGGCCGCCGCCGTGTTCTCGTCGGTGCCCCGCAACACCTTGCTGATGTCTGGGTGAGCGATGATCCGGCCGGTCTGGTCGAGAACAAATGCGTGGCCGCTGCGCCCCACACGAATTTCCGAAATGACTACCCAAATGAGCTTCAGGTTGATCTCGACGACGACGACGACGGAACTCAGTCCCCACAGTGCCATGGTCATGAACGGTTCGGAGCCATCGCGATAGGTGACCGGGCCATACCATATGCCCGTCGACAGGGCTCCCACTACGGCAGGATCACCTGAGCGATCCAATCCTCCTTCAACCCTGTTCAGGCCAATGCGGGAGACGTGCAGCCGCTCCACGCCGGTACGGTCGATAAGACTTATGCTGACGATTGCAGGGGCGCGGCGCATCGCCCGCAGGGCCTCGAGCCGATGCTGTCCCAGGTTGTCGGCGGTCAAGGTCCTTTGGACCATCCAGCGGAGCTGATCCCTGATGCCGTCGAGAAAGCTCTGCATCCTGCCGGCTGCCGATCTGGTCTCGACCCGCAAGAGAGCACTGAGCATGGCACGCTGGTCGCGATAGCCGAACCAGGCGTCGCTGATGCCGCTGGCAGCTATCGGGACAATGACGGCGGCGAACAACGCGATGAAGTATTTCCGAAACAGTGGTCGGCGCACGGGAGCGGCTTCGCGATGGATCGAATCCCGCACATCATCCTCATTCGATGACTTCGTCAGCCATGACCAGTACGGTCTGCGGCAGATCGATGCCCAGGGCATTGGCCGTTTTCAGATTGATTGACAGCTCGAACTTCGTTGGCTGCTCGATCGGCAGGTCGCCTGCCTCGGAGCCCTTCAAAATGCGGTCGACATAGAAGGCGAGCCGATGTCCCATTCCGCTATAGTCCGCCGAATAGGCCATCAGGCAGCCGGCTTCGGTGAACCATGGCCCCCAGGCCATGGTCGGCAGGCGATGCTCGATCGCTAGGGCGGCAATTTGCGGCGACAGCGAGGACAGCATGAGGTCGGGCAGCACGAAGACCGCCTGCGCGCCCGCGGCCTCCATGCGCGAGAATGCAGCATCGAGTTCGTCCGGATCGCTGACCTGCTGGATATTCAAGGCAACTCCGAGCTGGTGGGCCGCACTCTTTGCGTCCTCCTCGAAGGGCAGATAGTTGACCACCGGGTTCGCCAGCACGCCGACTGTGGTCAGCTCTGGTATTGCCTCCACCAAAAGCTCCAGCCGTTTGGCGGCGAGTTCGGTGGCGTAGTAGCTGACCCCGGTGAGATTGCCACCCGGCTTTGCGAGGCTGCTCGCCAGACCCGCCGCGACCGGATTACCGCTTATGATGGTCACGATCGGAATCACATCGGTCGCTTCGTGGGCAGCATGCGCCGCCGGCTGCGACGTCGTGACGATCACGTCGACCGGGAGTTGCACCAGGTCTGCCGCCGCTGCAGCCAAGCCACTGTCGTGCTTGCTCGCGCTTCGGCACTCGAAGCTGAGTTCGCTCAGCGTGTGGCCGAGTTCGCGAAGCCCTCGCATAAACGATCCGAATTCACTAGACTCGCCCGTATACGGCATGTCGCAAGGCCACCAGGCGATAAGCCCGATCCGTGGCATCTGAGCTGGCGACTGCTGCGCAGCCGCAACAGCGGGAAAGCTCATCGCCAGCGCGCCGGCGAGATTGAGGTAGTGTCGTCGTTTCGGTTTCATCCGGGCACCCTCGCCGCCCCCCGGCACATAGTGGGTGGGATCGTGAGATGGCTAAGCGCAACCCGAAGAAGCGGCGCACAAATGAGCCGGACTTTTCAGGTCCGGCAAACATAACCGATACTGCCGCGGATTGGTATGGGTAAGGACGTTCTCCGCCCTCTCAGGCGGCTTGGGATCAGTTTGCCTTGTAGCGCGTCCCCGGGGAACGACCACTTTGATCTACAACTGCCATTCGCTGTTGTCGCCTCGAACAGCTGCTGTTGGCGCTAGCTGCTCGTTCCGATCGACGAGACGAATGGCAACATTCCACCCTAAGCGGGAGTCCAGCCACGGGGTCGAGCGTCATAGATTTTCATCGCTACCGTATATCTGTGTCCCAACAATGTACTGGGGCCAACTGGTCTTTGCGCTGCCAAATTTCCAGACGCCACCGTGGCCATGGTCAGGAATCGTGATCCGGCTCGCGGGTTCGAAGAGGAGCATTCTTCATGCCGACGCTTTGTTGCGTGCAACCAAAGGTGAACGCAACTGCCTGCTGCGATGGCTGCCGTTTCGATTTCACATCAGACCTAGCACCGCTCCGGCGACAACCACATAACGCGAAACTTTCGCGACGGCGACGATTGCGACAAAGCTCCATAGCGGCTCGCGCAAAACCCGGCGACCACGGTCAGCGGATCGCCGATCATCGGCATCCAGCTTAACAGGAGCGACCATTTTCCATAACGGCGATACCATTTCATGGCGCGGTCGAGCGTCGCCGGACGCAGCGGAAACCAAGGCTTGTCCCGGAAGCGTTCGAGCCCTCGACCAAGACTCCAGTTCACCACAGAACCCAGCACGTTGCCCAGGCTGGCGACAAGAACCAGCATTGTGGGCGAGTAAGAACCGGCAGCGAGGAGCCCGGCAAGGGCGGCCTCCGACTGCGCCGGGAGGACGGTTGCCGCAGCGAAGGCAACAGCAAACAGGCCGCCGTAGATGGCAAGGATATCCATCTAGGTTTCGCCTTGCGGAGCGGGCTTCAGGGTTGCACATCGATTACGACCATCAGTCCGCCACCGCCCTCTCCCTCAACATTGTTGTTGCTCGCATGGTGCCCGATATCCGTGATGGATAAACATTTTCCGGGCCGACGCGGCTGCTAGACGCGACACCGCCTTCCCCATCGCCCCAAAACCACAGGATAACGACTTCCGGTCGCTGGGAAGGTCAAGAGCTTTCCGCCAGTGGCCTCTGAACATTAAAGGGGCACGGATATGCGGTAGCAGGATCAAGTCATAAGCAGGGCCGCTCCATCTCCATCAGCCGCTCAGCGGCAAACCCGATCATCTCGCGCAGGATATCGGCGTCGGGGTCTTCTCTACGAGCGTGCGCAGGTTCATCATGTCGTTGGTCATCGGTGGTTCCTTCAAATCAGGTTGTGTCAGCAACTCAACCCTACCGAAGAAGATCGATGACCGCCGCTACGCCGCTCGCTCGCTACAGCGCTGTTGAGGGCGCGCGCTCGCGAGCGGCTTCGCTACCGCCGACCTACACCACGCGGTGGGACACGACCGACTGGCAGGAAAGGCCGAGCATGACCGTCTCGCGGTCTGCACTGCAGCGGTCTCAACAGGAACCGTCCAAATGCACCGTACTTTCCGGCGAATCTTAGCGACAATGTTGATAGCCTGGGGTGTCGGCTACGCTGTCGGCTACGCGCAGGCGCAAAACCCGCTCATCATCACGGCACCAGTCTCCGGTCAGACTATTGATGGGACGCTCTCCTTTTCAGGGACGGCTGCCGTCAACAGCATCACGCGGCGCGGAACTATTCGCGGGCAGACCAATACCGGGGTCGAATGCCGAGGGACAACTACCATCAACCTTACCTTTTCGCGTGGAGAAGGAACGATGGTTTGCGGACGACTCTCAACCCGATTCGTGTTCTCGCTGACCCGCAGACAACCTCCAACTGGCACAGGAACGGGAATCCTTTCCGATGGGCGAAGAGTGGTCTTGAGAATAGGACGATGACCCCAAAGCGACAGGCACGCCCGCTCAACCGCATGCAGGAGCGCCTGCAGCGCTTCGTCGAGGACTGCACGCGCATGCTGGCGGCGATCAGCCACGACCTGCGCACTCCGCTGACCTCGCTCCGGCTGCGCGCCGAGTTCGTCCAGGATCACGATCTCTAGGAAAAAATGCTGAAGACCATCGAGGAAATTCAGACGATGACGGAAGCAGCGCTCGCCTTCGCGCGCGCGGGCACCTGACGATTGGCAAGAGAATCTCTGGATAACATTCTGCGCGGCCCCCTCGTCATCAAGCGCATTTTTGCCTGATCGGACGGCGGCCGCGGGTTGATTTGCAACCCGCGGCGCTAGTCGTGGATCACTTGATATCGGTGACCGTGATGCGGCCGTTGACGCGGTCGGCTGCAAACTCGATTGCCTGACCCGCTTTGACCTTCTCGATCATGCCGTCCTCCGCGACGACGAACACCATCGTCATCGCTGGCATGTCGAGATTGGTCAGCGGCTCATGCTTGATCGTCAGCTTTTTCTGCTTGGCGTCGACTTTGACGACTTCGCCTTTCACGTATTCCTGTGCGAACGCGCTCCCGCCGATGGCGAGCGCGAGCGCGAGGGTCGAGAAAGCTCTTATCAATATCTTCATGACTGCTTCCTTTGCGATTTGGGGGTTAGTGGGCGACGGTGATATCGCCCTTCATGCCGGAATCGTAGTGACCCGGGATCAGGCAGGCGAAGCCGAATTCGCCGGCGTTGGCGAACGTCCAGATGATCTCGCCTCTGGCGCCGGGCGCCAGCCGGATCGAATTGGGATCGGCGTGCTCCATCTCGGGGAATTTCTCCATCAGCGCCTTGTGCTCCATGATCCCGTCATGGACGTCCATGACGAATTCGTGGTCGACTTGGCCCTTGTTGACGAACTCCAGGCGAACGGTCTCGCCCTTCATCACCTTGAGCACGGCCGGCTGGAACAACATTTTTCCGTCGTCCTTCTCCGACATTGAGATGTTGATGGTCCGCTTTGCCTTGCCAGCCTCGCCAGGGCTGCCGATCGGCATCGTGGCGGCTTTGTCGCCATGGCCTCCAGCGTGGGTTCCACCGGCAAGAGCTGCTCCCGAACTGACCGCCATCAAAACAGTCGCTGCGATTATATGTTTCATGCTGCACTTTCTCTCATGGTTGAGGTTGAGGGGTTTCGGTTCTCATCCCTGTTTGCCGTGACCGCCGTGCACTGCCGGGGCCATCGTTTTTGCGTCGCCTGATTTCGTCGGAGCGGGGACATCCCCCTTCCACTCGTAAGCCACGGTTCCCTCCGGGTGCTGGTACCAGCCCGGATCGGCATAATCGTTCGAGGCGAGGCCCTCGCGAACCTTCACGACCGAGAACATGCCGCCCATCTCGATGGCGCCGAATTGGCCCCAGCCGGTCATCATCGGGATCGTGTTGTCGGGAAGCGGCATCTCCATCTCGCCCATGTCGGCCATGCCGCGGTCACCCATGGCCATGTAATCGGGCTGGACCCGGCGGATTTTGTCGGTGACTTTTGAGTTGTCGACGCCGATGTACGTGGGCACGTCATGGCCCATCGCGTTCATTGTGTGGTGCGACTTATGGCAATGGATTGCCCAGTCGCCCTCATATTTGGCTTCGAACTCATATGCCCGCATGGCGCCGACGGGGATGTCGATCGACACCTCCGGCCACCGCGCCTCCGGCCGGACCCAGCCGCCATCGGTGCAGGTCACCTCGAAATCGTAGCCATGCATGTGGATCGGATGATTGGTCATGGTCAGGTTGCCCACCCGGACCCTGACCCGGTCGTTTTTCGCCACTGGAAGATGGCTGATCCCCGGAAAAACGCGGCTGTTCCATGCCCAGAGATTGAAATCCGTCATCTCCATGATGCGCGGGACGTACGACCCCGGTTCGATGTCGAAGGCGTTCAGCAGGAATACGAAATCGCGGTCCACGCGCATGAACTTCGGGTCTTTGGGATGAATGACGAAGAAGCCCATCATGCCCATGGCCATCTGGACCATTTCGTCGGCGTGCGGGTGGTACATGAATGTGCCGCTCTTCACGAGGTCGAACTCGTAGACGAAGGTCTTGCCGGGCGGGATGCCGGGCTGGGTTAGACCGGTCACTCCGTCCATGCCGTTGGGCAGGATCATGCCGTGCCAATGGATCGTCGTGTGCTCCGGCAGTTTGTTTGTTACGAAGATGCGGACTCGATCGCCCTCGACCGCCTCTATGGTCGGGCCGGGAGATTGACCGTTGTAGCCCCAGAGATAGGCAGTCATGCCGGGCGACATCTCGCGCTCGACCGGCTCGGCCACCAGATGGAACTCCTTCACGCCGTTGTTCATGCGATGCGGAAGGGTCCAGCCGTTGAGCGTCACGACCGGCTGGTAGTCGGGTCCGCTCGTCGGGAAGATCGGAGGCTGCATGTCTGGGGACTCCATGATTGCAGCGTCGGGCAGCCCCATCGCGGACGTTTTGGTCCATGCAGTGGCGCCGGCAAGCAGGGCTCCCGCGCCTAGCAACTGACGTCTTGAAAGCATTTTCTTCTCCTTGAGTTCAGTGGCCTTCGGCGCCCGCTTCGGCTGCTGCCGGTGCGTCGCCGCCCCCGGACGAGCCTGCGCCGCCACCGTGGATGGCGGTCCCGAGATTGACGTCGGCCAGCCAGAAATTGCGCTTGGCGTTGAGGGAAAGCATGATCGAGCTGATTTTCGCGCGTGTGTCCGCCAGCAGCTCGAACGTGTTGGTGATCATGCCGTTGTAGGTGAGGAGCGATTCCGCCTCGATCTTTGTTCGCAGCGGCACGACATTGTTGCGATAGTGTCGGGCAATGTCGTAGGTCGAACGATAGGCGTCATAGGCGGATCTCGCCTCCGAACGGATGTTGACCGCCTTTTCCGCCATCCGATTTGCAGCTTGCATGTAGTCAAGTTCGGCCTTGCGCATGCGTGCCTTGCCGGTGTCGAAAATCGGAATGACGAACTCGAGCTCGAGAGTGGGTGAGACACTCGTCTCGGTTCCGCCCTCCTCGGCCTCCTCGCGTTCCACCTCCACGCCGGAAAGCAGTTCCAGATCGCTGACGTAGCGCGTCGCCTCGGTCAGACCGTAGGATTTCGCCAGCGCTTCCAGCTCAAGTTTCGCGATCTCAAGGTCGACGCGATTTCTTAGCGCCTCCGCCTCGATTGCGCGTTTGGCCTTGGCGCCTTTGGGCAAGGCTGGAAGCATGTTGGGGACTGAGTAATCGACATCCGGTCCCCATAGACCCATCAGCCGGGTGAGCTCTTCCTTGGCGGTGCGGGCGGCGAGCCGCGCCTCCGCCGCCTGACCGGTGATCTCGGCATAGAAGACGTGTTCGCGGGCCTGGCCGGTCTTTGTGAAGGCGCCCGTCTCTCCAAGTTTTTGAGCGAGTTCGGAGGCAGCATCGGCGGCGGCTTGCGCCTTGCTCAGATAGGAAACGCTCTCCCAGGCCGAGACGGCGTTGATCCAGGCCCGCCGCGTGTCCGCGGCCAGTCGTAACGTTTCTTCGGCGGCGCGGAGCTGGCCCTGACGAAAACGTGCATCCGCGACTGCGATGCGCCGCTTGTGAGTCGCCAGCGCAAGGATGTTGCTGACCACCGCTCCTTCAATCGTCCGCACAGGATCGACGCCGATCATGCCGATCGAGATCGTCGGATTGACGAGCATCGATTCCTGCCACATGTCGGCCGCCGACAGGCCGATCTCGGCGTAGGCGGCCTGCAGGCCCTTGTTGTTGAGCAAGGCGACCTGCACCGCGGTGTCTGGACCGATTGTTTTCTTCTGGACGAGGCTTTTCACGCGCTCCGAAACCGTCCGCGCTCCCTCGCTGGATTGCACCCAGACGGTTTTCTTGCCGGTCACGGATTCGGCACGTGCCGCGACTGTCGTGAAACCAGCCATGGGGGCTGAGATGCCATCAAGGGCCCCGCTTGTCGTGCATCCGGCAGCGATCAGCGGGATGGTTACCATCGCAGCTATGGTCAGGGGCCGGCGCTTCATGATCCGGCTCCCGGGTTCGCAGAGGAGCGTTCTTCATTGAGACGCCGCCAATTCTGCGGGTCGACTGGCTCCCGGTGGCTATAGACGACGACCGGATGGTAGTGCGCATCACGGACGCCCATTGCCGGATCGGCCGGATTGAAGGTGGGAAGGATGTCCGGCGGCGTGGTCGCCGCACATCCGGTAACTAACAGCGATGCGAGCATCGCGGAGCTTGCGATTTTCATTGTAGACCTGAAGCATGACGTATGCGTTTGGCCGCGCGGGAACGGATTCCCGACGCTGCGCGCGAACGCCCGAAGAGGGCGCGTCAGTTCAGATGTGTTTGGGGGGCCTTATCAGCGCTGCGTATTCGCCAAGCGGCAAAGTCACGGCAACGACCGACGCAAAGCAGCGGGAGACAACATGCTCCAAGTCAGGGCATTCGACCGGCACCGCATGTGCCGGTGCACAATGGACTTCGCAGGTTTTGTCCGAGGATTGCTTGTCGCCGTGATGATGCTCCGACGTGTCCGCGTCGTCCGCCGTGGCGCCATGATGGCCCATGTCGTGCGCGGGTGTCTCGGCCTGCACATGCACTCCGGAGTGAAAACCCGTGGCGTTGGCGGTGGCAAACAGACCAGGCTGAAGAGCCGACATGACCAGGAATACGACCGCCAGCATTGCTCGGAGCGGTATGTTTCCCAAGATCGAGATTCGACCAACATTCGTCATCGTGCCCTTGGGACAATTGTTCGTCTGGTTTGTCAAGTTCGCGTGCGTAAGGTTTGTTGCAACGCAACCAAAAGTGAACGCCACTGCCTGCTGCGACGCGTCTGCATTTCGATTTCACATCAGACTCAGCACCGTTCCGGCGACAACCAGATAACGCGAAACCTTCGCCAGGGCGACGATCGCGACGAAGCTCCATAGCGGCTCGCGCAAAGCCCCAGCGACCACGGTCAGTGGGTCACCGACGATCGGCATCCAGCTTAACAAGAGCGACCATCTTCCATAGCGGTGATACCAGTTCGTGGCGCGGTTGAGCGTCGCGGGACGCAGCGGAAACCAGGGCCTGTCCCGGAAGCGTTCGATCCCTCGACCAAGACCCCAGTTCACCACAGAACCCAGGACGTTGCCCAGGCTGGCGACAAGAACCAGCATTGCGGGCGAGAAGGAATCCATGGCGAGGAGCCCTGCAAGGGCGGCCTCCGACTGCGCCGGGAGGATGGTCGCCGCAGCGAAGGCAATAGCAAACAGGCCGCCGTAGATGGCAAGGATATCCATCTACGTTTCGCCTTGCGGAGCGGGCTTCAGGGTTGCACATCGATTACGACCATCAGTCCGCCACCGCCCTTCTCTTCGACATTGTTGTTGGTCGTATGATGCCCGATATGGCAATGGATCAGCCATTTTCCGGGCCGACGTGCCTGCCAGACGACATCGTAGCGTTGCCCTGGTCCGACGTTGACTGTGTCGGCAAGGAATCGTGCCGACTCCGGGATAGTCTCGCCGTCGCGGGCGACAACTTCGAATGGACCGCCGTGGATGTGCATCGGGTGGATAAACCCATTATTGGTGCCGATGAAGCGCACTTTCAGAGTTTCGCCGACCTTCATCCTGATCGTGTCCGTCGAAGGATAGGAACGGCCGTTGATGGTGAAATAATTCGGCTGCCCGCCGTCCATCGGCATCGACGGAAAAGTCAGGCCCTCCCGCATCAGCCATTCCTGAAGCTGGATAACATAGTCGTGGTCTGCCGCAATCTCGTCCTGGGGATTGGGGGGATCGATGATGAGTGCGCCGTAGAGTCCGAGCGCCTGCTGGCGATCGACATGGTCATGCGAGTGATAGAAGTAGGTTCCCGATTGGCCCGCCGTGAATTCGTATCGGTAGCTGCCGCCGGGCGGGATCGGCTCCTGCGTGAACTCGGCCGGGCCGTCCATTTCGTTCGGCAGG
The DNA here is from genome assembly GCF_055811075.1 of Mesorhizobium sp. WSM4820. Taxonomy (NCBI): domain Bacteria; kingdom Pseudomonadati; phylum Pseudomonadota; class Alphaproteobacteria; order Hyphomicrobiales; family Phyllobacteriaceae; genus Mesorhizobium; species Mesorhizobium sp. WSM4820. The sequence continues at coordinate 53,240 of NZ_JBVVQN010000004.1, forward strand.
ATCAACCCGTGCCAGTGGATGGTCGTACTCTCCGGCAGGCGATTCGTCACATTGATGCGCACCCGGTCGCCTTGCCGGATATGCAGCCGCGGGCCGGGAACCTGCCCGTTGATCGCATAGGCGTCGACTTTCACGTCCGCGAGGATCGCCCAGCGGATGACCGAGGTTTCCAGGTCGAACACCTTTACCCCGTTCTCCATCCTGGCTTCCAGTTCCCGGTCGCCGCGAACTTCCAGGCCATGGCTGGCCGTGATCAGGCGAGGATGCACGGCGGCCATGTCCAGCATCGCTGCAGCCGGCGTGTCGCGGTCCATGATCATGCCGGGCGGCATAATGGCGCCGCCTACGTCTCGCGCGCTGAGGGCGAGGTTCACCCAATTGGCTGGAGCGATCATACCGAGCGCCAGCGCGAGTACGGACACGCCGCCGAAGGCCGCGAGTTGCGGCACAGTTGCATCCGGTTCCATACCGTCGTGACCGCCATGCGAACCACGCGACCCTCCTCCCCCATCGCCGTGGGAGGAGCCATGGCCGGATCCATGATGGCCAGGCCCGGGATTGCCGCCTGGGTTGGCATGTTTATCGAGGCGCGCGTAAGCGTGGTGCCCCACCATCCCGGCTTTCGCGCCGCTATGTGCGTGCTCGCGCCTGCCTTCCCTTGCCTTGTCGAACTCCGGTTCGCGTTCGGTCATCAGCCCGTGCTTCAGTCCACGGGCCACCATCCATACGTTGGCGGGATATGCGGTGACGAATCCAACGATCACGCCGAACGACATCACGCCCCAGAACAGGAGCTCGGTCGGTTCCATGGCCCGCATGTCGCTGCCCATCATCAGGAAGCTCATGATCGGCGCCATGCCCGCCATCATGAAATTCATGCTGATGAATTCCGGCATGAAGCTCTTGCGGACATTGTCCCAGTAGGTGCCGCCCATCATCGATTTCATGAACAACGACTGGAAGATGAACAGGCCGAATGCGAAACCGGCAACGTACTCGACAACAAGATCGATCCACATCGGCAGCCCGAGAGCGGCGGTGATTGCCGCAGCAAGGATGATGCCGGTGGCGTCTCCGGCGACGCAGTGGATCGTCGAGCCGACGCCTTGCTTCCAGAGCGGTTTGGTGAACGCCTCATGTTCGCCTGGCCGAGGCTCCTTGTCGGCCAGCACGTAGATCAGCAGCCCCAGCGGCCCCATATAAAGCGTGACCAGGATGAAACCCCATTTCATCACCACGGGTTCGGGGTTGTTGCGGAACTGGTCCCACGCAACATAGGCCGTGCTCAGGCCCGCCAGAACGAACCATACTGCGAGGAAGTAGTCGACGGGCTGTACGAACATTGCAGGATTCCTGTCGATTGTCGTCAATGTCACCTAGTCCGGCATCGGGTGAAGTCGATGCCTTGCCTACTGCCGTTTCTCCCTGAACTTGGCGTGGCAGTTCGTGCAGTTCTGCAGCATCAGATGGAATACGTGTTCGGCTGGGTTCTTCGAAGGATCGGAATCGCCCGCGCCGCCAGCCCGTTTTCCGAGCAGGCTGCTGCCCATTGCCATTCCGGGTTTCATCCTCATGGCTTCCGTAATGCCTTCGGGCGCATCGTCAGCCGCATCTGACAGCGCCGCAGCCAGGCTTTCGAGATGGCGAGCGAGCGCGGCGAATTCTTCTTGGGACTGACCGATATCCGCCTTAGCGGCTGAGGGTTCACCAAGCGAGTCCGCTGGAAATGCGTCTACCATGGCACTTCCGGACCGGCGGCGAATGGTTTCGGTTGCCGCCTTGAAGGCTGCGGCATCGTAGGCCACCTTGCCGGCAAAAATTTCGGAGATGGTCTTGGCGGCGCTCGCCATCGCCTTCATCGACGCTTGGCGCTCGGCGACGACTGGGGCGACGGCTGTCTTCGGGAGCGCCGTCCCGGCGGCGATCCCGGCGATGACAAGGACTGCTGCAATGATGGGGACGCGCCTCACTGAACCGTGCCGTGTCCAGCCAGCCCGTCGATGATCGGGCAATCAGGTCGGTCATCGCCGTTGCAATGGTCGGCCAGATGCCGAAGCATGTCCCGCAGCCCGGCGAGTTCCGCAAGTTTCCGGTCGATTTCGGCGAGCTTGGCTTCCGCTATGGCCTTCACATCCGCGCTTTCGCGCTCCTTGTCGCCGTAGAGCGAAAGGAGCTGGCGGCATTCCTCGACCGAGAAGCCTAGGCTGCGTGATCGCTGCAGGAAGCGCAGGCGATGCACGTCGGCCATCGAATAGTCCCTGTACCCGTTGTCGGCGCGATCAGGCCTGAGAAGACCGATGTCTTCGTAGTATCGGATGGTCTTTGGCGGCAGGCCGGACTGTTCTGCAGCAGTTCCTATGTTCATGGTCTGACCTCAAAGCTTCAAGGAACGAAGTCGCAGCGCGTTTCCGATCACGGAAACTGACGAAAGGCTCATTGCCGCTGCCGCGATCATCGGTGACAGCAGCGTGCCGAAGATCGGGTAGAGGATGCCCGCCGCTACCGGCACGCCGAGTGCGTTGTAGACGAAGGCGAAGAACAGGTTCTGCTTGATGTTACGGATCGTCGCCTGCGACAGCCGCCGCGCCCGGACGATGCCGTTGAGGTCGCCCTTGACCAGCGTGATGCCGGCGCTCTCGACCGCCACGTCGGCGCCGGTTCCCATGGCGATGCCGACATCGGCCGCCGCCAGCGCCGGTGCGTCGTTGACGCCGTCGCCGGCCATCGCGACGCCCGCGCCCTTCGCATGTAGTTCGTCGATCAGCGCCTTCTTGCTCTCCGGCAGCATGTCGGCGCGCACCTCGTCGATGCCGAGCTTCGCCGCCACCGCTTTCGCTGTGCGCTCGTTGTCGCCCGTCGCCATGATGATCCTGAGTCCGCTGTCATGCAGGGCGCGGATCGCTTCCACCGTCGTCACCTTGATCGGATCGGCCACGGCGACGAAACCGGCAAGCCTGCCGTCGGCCGCGACGAACATCACCGTCTTGCCGTCGGAACGCAGCGCGTCGGCACGCTCCTTCGCCACCTCCAGGCCGATGCCCAGATCGTCGATCAGCGCCTGATTGCCGAGCGAAACGGCGCGGCCCTTGACCGTTCCCGTGACGCCCTTGCCCGTGACGGCCTCGAAATCCGCTGCGTCTTCGACGGTCGCGCCGCGCTCCCGCGCGCCATCGACGATCGCCTCGGCAAGCGGGTGCTCCGAACCCTTCTCGAGGCTGGCGGCGAGGCCGAGAAGTTCGGCCTCGTCAAAGCCATCGAACCCGACGACGTCGGTCAACTTGGGCTTGCCCTCGGTCAGCGTGCCGGTCTTGTCGACGATCAGCGTGTCGACCTTGGAGAAGCGCTCCAGCGCTTCGGCCTCCTTGATCAGCACGCCAGCCTGCGCGCCGCGTCCCGTGGCGGTCATAATCGACATTGGCGTCGCCAACCCAAGCGCGCAGGGACAGGCGATGATCAGCACCGAGACGGCCGAAACGATGGCGAAGACCATGCTCGGCTGAGGCCCATAGATGGCCCAGACGATCAAGGCGACGATGGCGACCAGAACGACAGTAGGCACGAAGTAATAGGAGACGCGGTCGGCAAGTCCCTGGATGGGCGCTCTGCTGCGCTGCGCCTTGGCAACCATTTCGACGATGCGCGACAGCATCGTATCGGCGCCGACCTTTTCGGCGCGCATGACCAGCGTTCCGTTCTTGTTGAGCGTGCCGCCGGTCACAAAGTCGCCTTGCGTCTTCTCGACGGGGACAGGTTCGCCGCTCAGCATCGATTCGTCGACCGAGGAGCGGCCTTCGAGCACGGTGCCGTCGACCGGCACACTGTCGCCGGGCCGCACACGCAGCCTCTCACCAGCCTTGACTTCATCGAGCGGCACGTCTGCCTCCGAACCGTCCGCCCCGATCCGCCGTGCCGTCTTCGGCGCCAGGTCGAGCAGCGCGCGGATGGCGGAGCCAGTGCGCTCCCTTGCCTTCAGTTCCAGCACCTGGCCGAGAAAGACCAGCGCGACGATTACTGCGGCTGCCTCGAAATAGACCGGAACCGTGCCACCGTGGCCGCGAAACTGGTGCGGGAAGACATCCGGGAACAACGTCGCCACGACGCTGTAGACATAGGCGGTGCCGACGCCGATCGAGATCAGCGTCCACATGTTCGGACTGCGGTTGACGATCGACTCCCAGCCGCGATGGAAGAAGGGGATCGCCGCCCAGAGCACCACCGGGGTCACCAGCGCCAACTCAATCCAGGCTGCCGGATGTTCGCCGAGCCAGTCGCGGAACGGCAGGCCCAGCATCGGTCCCATGGTGATCAGAAGCAGCGGGATCGACAGGACGGCACTTACCCAAAAGCGGCGGGTGAAGTCGACGAGTTCCGGATTGGGACCTTCGTCGCCGGTCGGCACGCCCATCGGCTCCAGCGCCATGCCGCAGATCGGGCAGGAGCCGGGCTTGTCGCGGACAATCTCGGGATGCATCGGACAAGTATATTGCGTGCCCTTCGGCATCGGCTCCGGCGCTGGCTGGCCGCTCAGATATTTCTGAGGATCGGCCTCGAACTTGGCTTTGCACCCGGCGGAGCAGAAGTAAAAACCGTTGCCCTCATGCCGCACGAAATGCTTCGCCGTGGCGCGCTCGACTTTCATCCCGCAAACCGGATCGGTCGCATTCAGAAAGGCTTCTGGCTCCTTCTGGAACTTGGTCCGGCAGCCTTCCGAACAGAAATGATAGCTGTGGCCGCCCAAGGTCGCTGACGGCTTTCCCGCCGCTGGATCGACTGTCATGCCGCACACTGGATCGCGAGTGACGACGATTGAGGCAGCGGCCGGCGCGTGCGAGGAACAGCACGAGCCATGCGATGCGTCGGTGTGGGTGGCATCATCGTGACGGTCGATCATGGGGCACTCCTAAATGGGCAACTCCCCTTCCACCTACGGTTTCCAGTTACTGGAAGGTCAAGTGGCTTTCTGCAAAATGATCGCTTACTTCCGCCGCGAGATGGCCAGCGTGTCCCCCTGTGGGCTGCCGCAGGATGAGATGGGCGCCCCTTCACCTGCCGCCAGGGCCTTGGCCACTATGCCGCCGACAAGAAAAATTGGACGATTGGTGTGCGTTTAATCGCCGGCGCTAGGCGGCGTTCCTGACAGGCTCGAAATCTATATCGAGAACCGCCTCGAGCTGCCGGTCCATCAAACGCTCCGGTATGCTCTTTACCAGCAAGTTGCGTAGCGGGACGACAAGAGGGTTCTGCCACTGCGCCACTTTCGCATAGAGGCGCGATTCAGCCGCGACCCTATGTGCCCTGTCGAGACGGCGCTTGTCATACTCGCGGATGGCCCGGTCGGCCGGAAGTCGCCCGAACAACGCAGCAAGAACGGCCGCGTCTTCCATGGCAAGTCCGGCGCCTTGTCCCAGATCGGGCGTCACCGCATGCGCGGCGTCGCCAAGCAAAACCGCTCTTCCGCGCGTGAACGAGGGCATTGGATCGAGATCAAGAATGTCCGTCCAGATCAGCGAGTCCTCCGCGGTCCGATCGAGGACCTCCGGGACTGGCTCGTGAAATCCGGAAAACATCGCCTGCACTTCTGCAAGATCGGCCCGAGCCAGCCTGGGGTCGTCCCGTTGGTCTGCGCCACAGCAGGCAAACCAGTAGACCCTTTCGCCGGGGATCGCGGCCAGACCGATGCGTTTTCCGGCCCCCCAGCTTTCGGTAAGACGCGCCGGGTCCATTCCTTGCAGGAAACCGGGCGCGATCGCGCGCCAGCAAGCGTAGCGAGCGAAATGCTCGCGCGATTGGGGAAACAACGCTCTACGAACCGCGGAGTGAATGCCATCGCAAGCGAGCACCAGCTCGCTTTCCACGATCTCCCCATTCGCAAAGCGCAGGGCGATGTTGTCGCCAACCTGCCGAGCATCCACGCATTCCATTTCGGTGCGGATGATAGAACGTGGTAGTTCCGAAAGAAGGGCCTTGTGGAGATCGCCACGATGCAGCACGGCCATGCTGAGGTGACCATATTTCTGACTGAAGCGCTGAAAATCCGTGGATTGGAGAACTTGTCCCTTGTCGTCGAGAAGATCGAGCCTGTGTATTGGCTGCGCCTCGGCAACAACCGCTTCGTAGAGCCCGAGCGTACGAAGGGCACGAAGCGCATTGGCGCTGAGACTGAGACCCGCACCCAGAGGTTTCAGTTCGCTCGCCTGCTCGTAAATCTCGGTCTCCCATCCGAGGAGTCGCAGGCCCTTGGCAACTGCAAGTCCGGCGATGCCTGCACCAATGATGACTGCGCGCATGTTCACGCTCCCTTTCGCCTTTGCCACGCGGCAAAACACTTTGCGAGACCAAAGTGTTCCCGAGGAAACAGGCGGCTAACGCCTTCTCCAATTTCACTCGAAGGGAGGTCTGCGGTGTGGCGTACCGACGCCCTGGAGCTCTGACGATCGCGTCCGAGATTCGCGAAACCGTGTGACAGGCATTAAATAACTTCGCATGGACAGGGATATGAGCCAGACGCAGAGTTCCGTCGGCGCTTCGGCTACGGTGGCATTCATCGATCTTGCGGGCTTTAGCGCCATCGCGGACGTTTATGGAGATGCAGCGGCAATCGATGTGCTCGAGATCTTCGAGAGCATGGTCCGCGAGGCGCTTAGTGGTTATGGACCTCCGATTAAATGGATCGGTGACGAGGCAATGCTGTCGTTTCCCGAGCCGGAAGTCGCCATCCAGGGACTTGGAGCGTTGTTGCAGGCGTGCAGAAAAGAACCGCGCCTGCCGCTCACTCGGGCAGCGCTGAACCATGGGCCGGTCGTCCGCAGGGCAAATGACATCTTTGGATCGACCGTCAATATAGCAGCACGCATTGCTGCGCTTGCGTCCCCCGGCCAATTGCTGGCAACTCAACCCATTGCCGACGCCGCTGCCGCCAAAGGCATCCTGGTGAAGGATCTCGGAAAGGTGGCGCTGCGGTCGGTCGCTGACGAAATCCCTCTTTACGAGATCGAGCTTGCCCCGTCGCCTGACCCGGCCTGGATCGATCCCGTGTGCAAGATGCATGCTCCTTATGCGTCCTATCAACGGGCTGCCCCGGAAGGACCGTGGTTTTGTTCGCCGCGCTGCGAAGTGGCATATCGGAAGTCGCCGCAGACCTATCCACTGGCTCGGTGACGCGGCTGCCCTGGCGGCCCCTTCTCAGTCTATGACATATGCCACGGTGCCGAAATCGCCGCAGCATGATCGGCCGCCACGAGTGGCACATTACGACAGCCGCTCCGATCGCGCTTTCCATCATTGCTCAGCTGCCGCACGATGTTGGCGGTCTCGCGGATATCGGCTTCGCTGAGAGCGACGCCCATGGTCGAGGCGATCGCCAGGAGCCGGGTATTCATCTCGCGGTAGCCCGCGTCGCCTTTGCGCGTCAGCCGGACGAGCTTGGAGCGCCGGTGCCTCGGATTCTCGATGAATTCACGAGTCCCTCGGCCGCAAGCTCATCCGCCAGCCGCTGCATGCGCTGACGGCCGGTGGGCCGCATCTGTGCGATCTGCGGTACGGTAAGCGGACCAAGCAGCGCGAGGCTTCGCATGAAGCCGAGCACCGCCGCACCAACTGGTGATGAGCCCTGTCTTCTGGCCGAGAGCTCGTATTCTGAAGAAGCACTGGTCGGCTGCGGCAGGGATAGGCTCATTTGAGCGGCTCGATTTTCAATCGGCGCGTGGCCTGGTCGCGCCGCGCCACAGCATCCGCCCAGCGCGCCGCAGCGCCGCAGAGACAGGTTCCGACGGGTCGCTCGGGTGGTTCAGGGTCAAACACTGGTTGAGCCATATACCCTCGATCAGACTTGCGGTCGCGCTCGCCAGGTCCAGAACCGTCATCCCCTCCCCCATCGCCAAGTCAAAATGATCGAGGGCGTCAGCGAAGACGTCCTTGAGTTGAGCTACCCATTGGCGGTATTCTGCAAGACCCGTTCGGGATATGTCCTCGCTCCATAGCCCATATGGTACGGTGCTCAGCCATAGCGCCCACAAGAAAGCATAGTTTACGGTTGGCTCCGCGCCGTGCTGCGGACCGCGGTCCGACTGGCCGGAAAAGAACGCGTCAACCCATTCGTCAGCAGTGTCGAAGTCATCCGGCGATGGATACTCGATCTGCTCAATCCAGGCGATCGCACTGAGCGCCAACGCCATCGTCTCCGTCTGATAGGCGGCCTGACTGCCAAACAGATTGGTAACAGCGCCGCGCGTCTTGCCATCGTGCGCGGCGGCCGCACTGGCATCAAGTCGCGCAAATGGTCCGATCGCGATCGCGCGATCGTCCAGCTTTGCGGAATCGTCCTGGATTTGCTTCAGAACGACGAGTTCACCGATTTCGACGTATCGTTTGCGCGCATCTGCCTTTGACAGCGGCGAGCGTCCGTTGATCACTTCCACCATATCCATTCTTGCCTCTTCGATACGTGCGTACGGTACGTACTCTTAGCTTGACAGGCGGAACGTTGGCAAGCATAGTGTAGATACATACCGTACGTATTAGCAAAGAATGCGATAGCTATGGCCGAGGACGGCAGCAAGCAATGGAAGACGGCGCGCAATCGCGTCGTCGGCGCCGGTGGCTGATCTCGCCGAGACGTTCCGCTCGGCCACGCGGATCAAGAAGTGGTCGGCGACGATCGTCGCGAATGCGGTTTCGACCTACGCGCTCGACACGGTTGCCACTGCTGCGGGGGTGTTGCTCGTAGCGTCCGGCCAGCTTTCTGGCATAGGCATCCACGCCGCCGCCATCGTGCTGGGCGCCTCATACGTACTTTGGGCGTGCGGCCTTTCGTCCAGCCTGGCTGCGAACTGGCGGCTGCTGGAAATGACAGGAACCAGCAGCAGTATTCTATCCAAGTTGGCCTATGATCTCACAGGACGCAGAACCATGCGCGTCCGAATTCGCCGGTTTCTGAGCGCAGCAGGATACGTCGTCTTCGAACTTGCCAAGGAAACGCCCTACTACATCGGCGCTTTCGGTCTCGCCCTCGCCAGCGACGCTGTTTCCGGAGAAGAGGCACTGGTTTTCCTGGCCGGCGCCAATGCCGGTGCGGCGGCTTATGAATACGGGCTCGGCTGGTCGACCCGCGTGCTTCTTCAAAAGGCAGTACCCTACACGTCGTTCGAAAATGCATGGTCCCCAGCGGAATACCTCGCCGACTATTACAGTGCTGTCGAAGTCGACGAGCAACATACGATCGCCTTTTTTGCTGAGGCCGCGCAACGGATACCAGTCGGTGAATCGGTGCTCGTTTTCGGTGTCGGTCCGACGCTTCACCACGTCTTCCCGATTACGACGCAGGTCTCCGAAATTCATCTCGGAGACTATCTTCGATGCAATCTCGACGAAATCTCCCGCTGGGTCGAACAAGACGAAGGTGCGCACGACTGGAAGCCTTTCGTCAGCTACACTCTTCAATGCGAGGGCATGGCGGATCCCACCTGGGAAGATATTCTTGATCGTGAACGCCTTACGCGCAACAGGATCACAACCCTGCTGGAGGTCGACATTCGTAACAATAGGCCGCTGGCGGATGCGCAACGGCTCTATACCACCGTTCTGAGCGCCTACTGCGCAGATTCGGCCACGGCCGATCTCGAAGAGTGGCAACTATACATGAGGCGGATCATTGAATTGGTGCGGCCTGGCGGCACGCTTCTTGTTGCCGCTCTCGGCAAGACGCACAGCTATCTCGTGGGCGGCAGGGCGTTCCCAAGCCCCATGCTCGATGCGGTCGACATGGAAAGTATGCTACGGGACTGTTTTCCGAAAGGGGCATTGACGATCAGAACTGTGCATGTGCCGGAATGCGCTCAACACGGCTATTCAAGCATCATTCTCGTGGCCGGCCATCGTCGAAAACCGACGGCGACCAATGATGCTGCTTGCTCATCGACCGGCGGGCAGGTCCGCTCTGGACGGAAGTCTCCGTAATTGCCGGACAGGGCGGCGGGTGGAGACCGAGAATGGGTTCCATCGGCGTTCTCTGCTGCTTGACTCTCAGCCTTTTTCGCGGCAGGTTTCGATCAATAGGTCAGACCAATTTACCGATCCGGGATCAGCCAGATGATTCCGTTGAAGTAGAACTGGGTAACAATGCCGATCCAGGCCGTCGAACCGCGTCGACTTTACCGACAGATCGCCGATCAGCTCAGGCAGTTGATCGACGCGGGCGAGTTCGCAGTCGGCGATCGGCTGCCGACCGAGCGCGAGCTGGCCGATCAGCTTGGCATCTCCCGCCCGACCGTCCGTGAAGCGCTGATCGCGCTCGAGGTCGAGGGGCGCATACGCATTCGCGTCGGCTCGGGCATCTACGTCACCGAACCGCCGCGTGCCGAAATTTTGACGGCAGAAATGGATGAAGGCCCGTTCGAGCTGTTGCGGGCACGCGAGTTCATCGAAGGGGCGATCGCCGCCGAAGCTGCCCTCCATGCTCGGCCTATCGACATCGAACATATGGACGACGTGCTGCGCCGCATGGAGGACATACCTCGCCCGACCAAAATGACGATCGCGCTCGACCGCGAGTTCCATACGATGGTGGCGGGCATTCTCGGAAACGCCGTTCTGGTGCGCTGCATCGGCGAGCTCTTCGATCAGCGCATGAACCCATATTTCGAACGCCTGTCGAGCTATTTCGAGAACAGGGAGTCCTGGCGGGCCGCCGCGGAGGAGCATCGCGCGGTGCGCGACGCGATCGCGGCGCGCGAGCCTGAACGGGCCAAAGCCGCGATGCAGGAACATCTGCGTCAGTCGCAACTGAGATTCTCACGCAATTTCGGTGAGAAATCCGCGGCCAAGGAGGCCGCGGGATAGGAGTCAGCCGACCGGGAGGATCCTGTCGGCACCGTCAATCCATTCACAGGGAGGAATATGATGTTGAGGAAATACGCCGTTCTGCTCGGCACGATCGCCGCAATCGCTCTGCCCATGGCTTCGGCCTCTGCACAAACCGCGCTGAAATGGGCCCACGTCTACGAAACGTCCGAACCCTTCCACACCGAGTCGGTGTGGGCGGCAGAAGAGATCAAGAAGCGCACCGACGGCCGCTATACGATCGATGTCTTCCCAGCTTCGCAACTCGGCAAGGAAGCCGACATCAACCAGGGGCTGACGCTCGGCACGGTCGACATCATCATCTCCGGATCGAGCTTCGCCGCCCGCGAATACCCGCCGATCGGCGTGACCTACTTCCCGTTCACTTTCCGCGACGCGGATCACCTGCTCGCTTACACCAAGAGCGACAAATACAAGGAGTTGACCGCCGGCTTCGAAGAGGCCTCCGGCCATCACATCACGGCGACCACCTACTACGGCACGCGTCACACGACCTCCAACCGGCCCATCGAGAAATGCGCCGACATGCAGGGCCTGAAGATCCGCGTGCCTGATGTGCCGGCCTATCTCGCCATGCCGCGCGCCTGCGGCGCCAACACCGCGCCGATCGCCTTCGCCGAGGTCTATCTCGCCTTGCAGCAGGGCACGGTGGAAGCGCAGGAAAACCCGCTGACGACGATCGACGCCAAGAAGTTCTACGAAGTGCAAAAGCACATTATCCTGACCGGGCACATCGTCGATCATCTCAACACGATCGTGTCGCAATCGCGCTGGTCGCAATTGTCGGACGAGGACAAGGCGATCTTCACCGAGGTGATGCAGGAAGCCGCCGCGCGAGCGACAAAGATCATCGTCGATCGCGAGAAGGCCCTGGTTGAAACCTTCAAGGAGCGCGGTCTCACCGTCACCGAAGTCGATCGCGCCGATTTCGAAAAGAACGTGATGGAGAAGGTGACGTTCGACGAGTTCGGCTACCGCAAGGAGGATTGGGAGGCGATCCGCGCCGTCAAGTAACCCGCATCGATCCGGGCCCGGCGCGACAAGCGCGTCGGGTCTGTCGAGCCCGCTGTCCAACAGTGCCCGGAGCTTGCCGATGACCCAAGAGGTCCACACCCAGGTTACAGCAGAAGAACTGGCGCATGCCTTCGAGGAAGAAGTGCCGCCCATCGATCTGTCGCGATACGCGGTAGAGGACTGGGTCACGCTCGCCGTGTTCTGGGGCATGTCGTTCTGCGTGTTCCTGCAGTTCTTCACGCGCTACGTCATGAACAACAGTTTTGCCTGGACCGAGGAGATCGCCATCAACTGCCTCGTCGTAGTGGTCTTCCTGGGCTCGGTGATGTGCACGCGCACCACGCGCCACATCCACGTCGACGTGCTCTATCACTATCTGCCCGCTGGGGCGGGGCGCTACCTGGCGCTCGCGGTCAATGTGATTACCATTTGCTTCTTCGCCTACATGTCCTGGCTCCTCTGGCGCTATGTCGGGATCGTCCACCGCGAGCGGATGGTCACCATCAACCTGCCGCGCAACGTCGTCTTCTACGCCGTCTTCGCCGGTTTCGTGCTGATGATGCTGCGCGCCATCCAGGTCTTCATCGGCAACATTCGCCGTGGCTACTCGGCGCTGGAGCGCCCCGCCGCGTTCGACGGATTGGGGGAATAGGCCATGCTGCTTCTGATCGGAGCCTTTCTCGTCCTGATGCTGGTCGGCGTGCCTGTCGCTGTGTCGATGGCGGTGTCGTCGCTGCTCTATCTCGTCTTCTATGGCGTGGCGCCCGACATCATCGCCGCGCAGCGCATGATCGCCGGTGTCGAGAGCTTTCCGCTGCTTGCCGTGCCGTTCTTCATATTCGCCGGCAATCTCATGAACATCGCCGGTGTCACCGGGCGGATCTATTCCTTCGCGCTGGCGCTTGTCGGCTGGATGAAGGGCGGCCTCGCGCAGGTGAACATCATCGGATCGGTGGTCTTCGCCGGCATGTCGGGCGCAGCCCTTGCCGATGCCGCCGGCATCGGCACCATCGAGATCAAGGCGATGAAGGACCACGGCTATCCCGTGGAGGCGGCGGTCGGCGTCACCGCCGCCTCCTCGACGCTCGGCCCGATCTTCCCGCCGTCGCTGCCCTTCGTCATCTACGGCATGATGGCCAACGTCTCGATCGGCGCGCTGTTCATGGCCGGCATCCTGCCCGGCGTCGTCATGACGGCGCTGATGATGGTGACGGTCGCGATCTTCGCCCACCGCCGGGGCTGGGGTTCGGACACGCCGTTCAAACTGAACCGGCTCGCCGCCGCCTCGATCGAGGTTGCCGTCGTGTGCTGCTTTCCGCTGGCGGTTTATGTCCTTGTCCAGATGGGACTGTCGCTCAACATTGCCGTTGGCCTCGTGCTCGTCATCCTGATCGCCTGCGACTGGTATTTCGACTTTTCCGCCGTCATGGCGTTGATGACGCCGATCATCCTGATCGGCGGCATGACCATGGGCTGGTTCACCCCGACCGAAGCGGCCATGGCCGCCGTCATCTGGTCGTTGTTTCTCGGACTCGTGCGCTATCGGACGATGACACTCGCAGCCCTCGCCAAGGCCAGTTTCGACACGATCGAGACGACCGCGTCGGTCCTCTTCATCGTCACCGCGGCATCGATCTTCGCCTGGTTGCTCACGGTCAGCCAGGCGGCGCAGCTGTTCTCGGTCTTCATCACATCGCTGACCGAAAACAAATGGGTGTTCCTGATCCTGGTCAACATCCTGATGCTGGTCGTCGGCTGTTTTCTCGACACGATCGCCGCCATCACGATCCTTGTGCCGATCCTCCTGCCGATCGTGGTTCTCTACGGCATCGATCCGGTGCATTTCGGTCTGATCATGACGCTCAACCTGATGATCGGTCTGCTCCATCCACCGCTCGGCATGGTGCTGTTCGTCCTCTCGCGGGTCGCAAAACTGTCGGTTGAGCGTACGACCATGGCAATTCTGCCCTGGCTCGTGCCGCTGATCGTCGCGCTGATCCTGATCACCTTCGTCCCCGCCATCACGCTGTGGCTGCCGACGCAAATGGGGCTGATCCGTTGATCGACAGTCCAATCGCCGCAACGCTTTTTGGCCCTGAGGATCTGCGCGTCGTCGAGCATCCGCTCGGCCCGCTCGCGCCCGGAATGGTGCGCGTGCGCTTTGGCGCCGGCGGCATCTGCGGTTCCGACCTGCACTATTTTCGCCACGCGCGGACCGGCGATTTTGTCGTCACATCGCCGCTCGTGCTCGGCCACGAGGTCGCCGGCGAGATCGTCGAAATCAACGCGGACGCGCCAGGACTTGCCGTCGGTGATCGCGTGGCGGTCAACCCGTCGCGCTGGTGCGGACAATGCCCCCGATGCGCGGAGGGCCGCGCCAATCTCTGTGAAAACATCTATTTCATGGGCTCGGCGTCGAAAACGCCGCACATGCAAGGCGGTTTTGCCAGCCTGTTCGACGCCACGCCGGCGCAATGCATCAAAGTCCGGCCTGATGTCGCCTACCAGGCGGCGGCGCTCGCCGAGCCGCTCGCCGTCAGCCTGCATGCCGTGGCGCGGGCCGGCGACATTGCCGGCCGCAACGTCATCCTGATCGGCGCCGGCCCCATTGGGCTCCTGACCATGCTCGCCGCCAGGCTCAAGGGTTGTGGCGAGCTCACCGTCGCCGACATAGCCGAGGCGCCGCTCGCCTTCGCCAGCAAACTTGGAGCAAACAGGACGATCAACCTGTTCGGCGGCGACGACGAACTCAAGGCGCTCGCGGCCGACAAGATGATCGATGTCGCGTTTGAGATTTCAGGCACCGCCGCCGGTCTCGCAGCTGCGATCGCCAGCGTCCGGCGTGGCGGCACGGTCGTTCAGGTCGGCAATCTGCCGGGTGGTCAGATCCCGGTGGCCGCCAATGCTGTGATGGCCAAGGAAATCAATCTAAACGGCACGTTTCGTTTCGGCGCAGAATTCAACGAGGCGGTCGACCTCATCGTCAGCGGGGATATCGATGTCCTGAATCTGGTGACCGCCGAACGCCCCCTCGCCTCGGCCCGCGATGCGTTTGCCTTGGCCTCCGACCGCTCGCGGAGCGTCAAGGTCGTGCTGACCGCCGACTGAGGCGTTTTCCCGGCGCCTCCCAACTGTATCAACCGTTCCGGTTTCAGCGCGCCGGCCCGGTTTCCTTCCTGTCGGCCTGCTTGCGCGCCCGCGCAAACTGCAGCCCGGCGACGCCGGCGGTCGCAGCGAGCGCCAGGCCGATCGGAATGAGGCTCGAGGGCTGGTCGGCCTTTCTGAGCACCGCCACCACGTCATACCCGACATCCAGCCCGATGCGCTTGGCGTAGGATCCGAAATCGACATTGCTGATCATCAGCGCGTCGCCCGCTTGCGCGATGGTAAGGCCGATGCCGCGCAGCCGCTCCAGCGGCTCGCCCGGCTCGCCGAGCGGCACGTTGACCGTCTTGCGGACATCATCGCCCATGAGGTCGACGCCCTCGACGACGAAATTGATGCGGCCATCGGCCGGCGTCTGCGCCACCGCCGACAGGAACTCGCTCGCCGGCAACTCCTCGTAAGGCGGCGACACCTGGTTGAGCCACCAGTCCGGCCGAAACAGCGTGAAGCAGATGAGCAGCAGCGCCGCGCTTTCCCACAGGCGGCTTTTCGTCACGAACCAGTTCATCGTCGCCGCTGAAAACAGCAATATTGCGATCAGCGACACGGTTGCCACCCAGATCGTCTGGGGCCAGGTGTCGACTCCGATCAGCAGGATCGCCGGATTGAAGATGAAGACGAACGGCAGGATCGCCGTGCGCAGCGAATAGAGGGCGCCCTGGAAACCGGTGGCGATCGGATCCTCCTTGGAAATCGCCGCCGCCGCGAACGCGGCCAGCCCGACGGGCGGGGTGATGTCGGCCATGATGCCGAAGTAGAAGACGAACAGGTGGACCGCGATCAGCGGGATCGGCAGTCCGGCCTGGGCGCCGAGATCGACCACGACCGGGGCCATCAGCGTGGCGACCAGAATGTAGTTTGCGGTGGTCGGGATGCCCATGCCGAGCACAAGGCTGATCGCGGCGATCAGGATCAGCATCAGGATGACGTTGCCGCCGGAGATGAACTCGACGAGTTCCGTCATCATCAGGCCAAGACCGGTCAGCGTGATCGTGCCGACGACGATGCCGGCGGTGGCCGTGGCGATACCGATGCCGATCATGTTGCGGGCGCCGAGCGCCAATCCGTCGATCAGATCGTCCCAGGCAGCCCGCACCGAGGCGGCGAGATTTTCTTGACGGAACAGCGCCATCAGCGGCTTGCGGGTGGCGACAATAGCGAGGATTGAAACGGTCGCCCAGAACGCCGAGAGGCCGGGCGACATCTGCTCGACCATCAGGCACCACAGAAGCACCGCGATCGGGATGAGGAAATCGAGCCCGGTCCGCGTGACGTCCCAGGCGCGCGGCAGTTCCAGGATTGGGGCGTTCGGATCGTCGAGTGCGAGGTCCGGATAGCGCGAGGAATACCAGACCGAGGCCACGTAGAGAGCGACGCCGGCGAGCGCGAGCAGCGGCGGCGCGGCCCCACCGAAGACAGCCTGGATAGCAATGATGCCGTAATAGACGATACAGACGGCGAGAACGCTGCCCGACAGTCCCAGTCCCATCCGCAGCATCCGTTCTCTTGCCGGCGTCGGACGCTGCGGGATCGTCTTCAGGCCCGTCTTAATCGCTTCGAGATGAACCATGTAGAGCAGCGCGATATAGGAGAAGACCGCCGGCAGCAGCGCGTGCTTGACGATCTCCGCATAGGGAATGCCGACATATTCGACCATCAGGAAGGCGGCCGCGCCCATGACCGGCGGCATGATCTGGCCGTTGATCGAAGCTGAAGCCTCGATGGCGCCCGCCTTGACGCCGGAAAGGCCGGTGCGCTTCATCAGCGGGATGGTGAAGATGCCGCCTGAAACCACGTTGGAGACGGACGAGCCGGACACAACGCCGTTGAGGGCCGACGAGACCACCGCGACTTTCGCCGGGCCGCCGCGCAGATGGCCGAGCAGCGCAATGGAGATCTGCATCATCCAGTTGCCGGCGCCTGCCTTTTCCAGAAGCGTGCCGAACAGGACGAACAGAAAGACGAAGCTCGTGGACACGCCAAGGGCAATGCCGAAGACGCCTTCGGTTGTCAGCCATTGATGGTTGAGAAACTTGGTCAGCGACGCGCCGCGATGCTGAATCACGTCCGGCATATACTGGCCGGCAAAGGTGTAGAAGATGAAGGTACAGGCCACGACCACCATCGGCAGGCCGAGCGCACGGCGCGTCGCCTCGAGCAGCAACAGGATGCCAACGGTGCCGGTCACCAGATCGAGCGTGGTCGGCTGGCCCGGCCGTCCGGAAAGCACGACGTAAAAGAGAAAGAGGTAGGCGCCGGCAAATCCACCGACCACGGCCAGCACCCAGTCGAGCAGCGGCACGCGATCGCGGGGTGAGGATCTTAGCGCCGGATAGGCGAGGAAGGTCAAGAACAGCGCAAAGCCAAGATGGATGGCGCGCGCTTCCGTGTCATTGAGGATGCCGAAGCCGAACACGAACGGCAAAGGCGAAGCGTACCAGAGCTGGAAAAGCGACCACGCGACTGCAACCCACAGCAGGACTCGCCCGACCGTGCCAGCCGGATGCCGGCCACCAGTGTCGGCCTCCGCGACAAGTTGTTCGAGCTTTTCGAGATCGACGCCGGCCGGTTGTGCCTTCACTTCGCTCATGACGTCGTCTCCTGTTGCGGATGGCCCCGGCGGATCAGCTGGACCCGCCGGCCCGTCGTCAGGTCACGAAGCCTACTTCAACCAGCCCTTCTCCTTGAAGTATTTTTCAGCGCCCGGATGCAGCGGCGCGGAATTTCCTTCCGCCACCATCTTGGCGGGATCGAGATTGGCGAAGGCCGGATGCAGCGACTTGAACTCGTCGAAGTTCTCGAACACCGCCCTGGTCAATTGGTAGACGCTCTCATCGGGAACCTTGGCTGAAGTGACCAGCGTGGCGAGCACGCCGAAAGTCCCGGTATCGTCGGGATTGTTTGCGTAAAGACCGCCTGGGATGATCGCCTTGGCGTAGTACGGATTCTCGGCGACAAGCTTATCCACGACTTCTCCAGTTAACGGCACCAGCTTGGCGGCGCAGGTGGTCGTCGGATCCTGGATGTTCGCTGAAGGATGGCCGACGCCGTAGAAGAACCCGTCGATCTTGCCGTCGCAGAGCGCCGGCCCGTGCTCGTCAGCCTTCAGCTCCGATGCGAGCGAAAAGTCGGCCAGCGTCCAGCCCATCGCGCCGAGCAGACGCTCCATGGAAGCGCGCGTCCCGGAACCGGGATTGCCGACGTTGAAACGCTTGCCCTTGAAATCCTCGAACTTCGTCACGCCGGCATTGGGATGCGCCAGCACCGTGAACGGCTCCGGATGGATCGAGAAAACCGCGCGCAGATCGGTATGGGCGCCACCGTCCTTGAACGATTCCAGCCCCTTGTAGGCGTTATACTGCACGTCCGACTGGGCCATGCCGAAGTCGAGTTCGCCTTCCTTGATCGTGTTCACGTTGAATGCCGATCCGCCGGTCGATTCAACCGAGCAGCGGATGCCGTGTGTCTTGCGATCCTTGTTGAGCAACCGGCAGATAGCGCCGCCGGCGGCATAGTAGACGCCGGTGACGCCACCGGTCCCGATGGTAACGAAATTCTGCTGCGCCATTGCGCTGGCCGAAAACAGCAGCGCCGCCGACAAGGCGGCGATCTGCGCTCCGAGGCGTGCAGTCCGGGCATGTTTCATCTGGTTCTCCCTTGGTACTTTGCGTGCCGTCGCGGCCGTCCGGTGTTTTGGTGTCAAGGCACGTCGATGCATGCTACGATTGTTGCGCTTTATCAATCAAGGGAAATGCTTGTTACAATGGACAGTCGGGAGATGGGTTTCGACGCGCTTTTGGCGCGCATACTGACCGAACTCCCAAAATTGAGCTCGGAACTGCGCAAGGCGGCGCGTTTCCTGGTCGATCACCCCGACGAGGTGGCGCTGGTGTCCATGCGGGTGCTGGCTTCGAGATCAGAGGTGACACCGACGACCTTCGTGCGACTGGCGCGGCGACTGGGTTTTGGCGACTGGGCGGCGCTGCGCAAGCCGTTCGAAGACCGGCTGCGCTCCGGCAAGGCGCCTTTCGCGGCAAGGGCCGATGCGCTTGTCAGGCGCCGGTCGGAGGCGATCTTCGCCGAATCGCTGAGGACGACGGTGGCCAATCTGGCGACGGCCGAAGCCGTCAACGGCAGCGAAGAAATCGCAAGGGCCTGCGCGATACTGGAGAAGGCTCAGCGCATACGTGTCGCCGGGTTCCGAAGCTGCCGCGCGCCCGCCCACGCGCTTGTCTATCTCTGCCGGATGTTTCGGCGCGAGATCACGCTGCTCGGCGGCGACGGCGGTGCGATCGAGGCGGATCTGGCAGCGCTTGGAAGGAAGGAAGCGGTCGTCGCGATCGGCTTTTCGCCCTATTCGCGAGAACTCGGGCCCGTGGTGGAGGCTGCGCAACGACACGGCGTTCCGATTGTCGCGATCGTCGACAGCATGGCTGCTCCGATCGCGCGGCATGCGCAGGTTGTCTTGCGATTCTCTACCGACAGCCCGTCCTTCTTCCCGTCGGTAGCCGCAGCCATGGCTATCGTGGAAGCGCTGGCCGCAACGATGCTGGCTCGCAGCGGGCCGGCTGCCGCGGCTCGCGTCAGGGAGACGGAACTGGAGTTACAGGCGTTCGGGGCCTATCTGCCGGAATGAAGAGCGCTGGCGCTATGCCACTGCAGCGTCTATCGCGTCGCCGAGCCGTTCAACAACCGCGTCGATTGCCGCGGCGTCTATGATGAAGGGCGGCGCCAGCAACACATGATCGCCGCGCACGCCGTCGATCGTGCCCCCTGCGGGATAGACCAGCAGTCCGCGCGCCATCGCCTCGCGCTTGATCTTCGCATTGAGCTTCCGCTTCGGTTCGAAGGGCGCCTTGGTCGAGCGATCCTCGACCAGCTCTACACCCATGAAAAGGCCACGGCCGCGAATGTCGCCGACATGGGCATGGTTGCCGAACCGTTCGCCCAGTCGCCGCGAAAGATGCGCTCCCATCGCCCGGACATTGGCAAGCAGATCGTCGCGAGCGATCACCTCCTGGACGGCGAGCGCCGCCGCGCAGGCCATCGGATGGCACATATAGGTGTGGCCGTGCTGGAAGAAGCCGGAGCCTTCGGCGAAAGCGTCGAAGATGCGGCGCGAAAGCAGCACCGCACCGATGGGCTGGTAGCCGCCGCCGAGGCCTTTGGCGATCGTCATCAGGTCGGGCGCGACGCCGTCCTGCTCGCAGGCGTGCAGCGTGCCGGTGCGGCCCATGCCGCACATCACCTCATCGAGGATGAGGAGCACACCGTAGCGGTCGCAGATTTCGCGAACGCGCCTGAAATAGCCGGGAACCGCGGGCACAGCTCCTGCTGTCGCGCCGACCACAGGTTCCGCGACGAAGGCCATGACAGTGTCCGGACCGAGTTCGAGAATTTTATCCTCGAGCGCCTGGGCGGCGCGCAGTCCGTAGGCCGCCTCGCTCTCACCGGCTTTCTGGTAGCGGTAGGCATAGCATGGGTCGATGTGATGCGTGTCGATCAGCAAAGGGCGGAATTGGGCGCGGCGCCACTCATTGCCCCCGGCAGCGAGAGCGCCGAGCGTGTTGCCGTGATAGCTCTGGCGGCGGGCGATGACGTTTCGCCGTTCTGGCCTGCCGGTCTCGACGAAAAACTGCCGTGCCATCTTGAGCGCCGCCTCCACCGCTTCGGAGCCGCCGGACACGAAGTAGGCGTGGCTGATACCTTGTGGCGCGCCGGCGACGAGCTTGTCGGCTAATGTCTCGGCCGGCTCGTTGGTGAAGAAACTGGTGTGGGCATAGGCGAGCTTGTCGGCCTGCGCATGGAGCGCGGCTGTCACCTCGGGATGGCCGTGGCCGAGGCAGGAAACCGCCGCACCGCCTGACGCATCGATATAGGCGCGGCCATCGCGGTCGAACAGTTCGATGCCGTTGCCGCCCGCCGCGACGGGCAGGCTCGCATGGATCTGGCGGTGCAGGATGTGTGTCATGCCTTCCCCGATTGACGATGGCGCGATTTGCAGCGAACCTATCATGCAACATATGTTACACACTGCGCAATACTGAAACAATTGGACTGAGCTTATGACCGCCAACAGGGACGTGACCGGCTCCGGATTTATCGCACCGACGGCAATCGCCGTTGCGCCGAATGGTGGACGGCGTGGCAAGCAAGACCACCCTGCCCTGCCGATCGGCCCCTGGGAATTGGCCCGGACTGCCGCCGCCTGCCTCGAGGCCGGCGCCGCCATGATCCACACCCATGTCCGCGACCGCGACGGCGGCCATTTGCTCGACGCGCACGCTTATCGCGAGACGACGAAAGCGATACGTGATGCGGTGGGCGAGCGGCTGATCATCCAGATCACCAGCGAAGCGATCGGCCGCTACGAGCCGGCCGAGCAGATGGCGGTGGTGCGCGCTGCCCGCCCTGAGGCGGTTTCGCTGGCGCTGCGTGAACTGGTGCCGGACGCTGCCCATGAGACCGATTTCGCGCAGTTCCTGGCGTGGTTGAAAAGCGAGCGGATCGCCCCCCAAATCATCCTTTACGCGCCCGAAGAGGCGTCGGCCCTGGCCGCCATGCGGCAGCGAGGTCTGGTGCCTTTCGACGACATCCCGGTGCTCTATGTGCTCGGCCGCTACACGCCGGGACAGGTTTCGCGACCGGCCGATCTGCTGCCCTTCCTTGCGCAGGACCGCCCGCGCTTCGCGCACTGGATGGTCTGTGCCTTCGGTCGGCAGGAAACCGCTTGCGTTACGGCCGGTGCGCTGCTGGGCGGTCATGCCCGCGTCGGCTTCGAGAACAATTTTACCCTGGCCGACGGCACGACTGCCAAGGACAATGCCGCGCTCGTGACAGCGACCAAAGGCGCTCTGACTGGTTGCGGCGTCAGGATCGCACAAGCCAACGACCTGCGCGCCGCTTGGTCGATCCAGGGCTAACCCTCGGCCCACACGCCTCTTCGGTCCGTCACATTTGTCGAAAATCTCTTTGCTACGCTGCAACCGAACTTTTTGGCTGACGTTAAGGTTGCAGTGGGCGCTGGGGAGGCCTTTATGCAGACGTACCTCGTCGAACAAATGGAGGGCGATGACGTGATTACGGTGCGTGTCATCAACGCGCCGAGCCCGTTCAAAGCCGCCGCCATGTCGACAGATCGACATGTTACGCTGCGAAGGTGGGAAAAGGATTGGATCCGAGTAACCGACGAGAACCGGGGACACATCTTTGCATACAGCTTTGTCTCCGACGCAAACCCGGACAACAGCGGGCTTGCAATAGCACCGAATAAATCGAGAAAAGCCCAAAAAGCCGATCAGGGACGCGAGTAAGCGCCACCTTTTTTTTGCTTTTTGCTGGAGCGCGCCAGAAGCGTGAACACCGCGAATTGAGCCAGCCGTTGCGGCATGGCTGACGCTCACGGCGTGGTATGTCCCACAACCACCCTTCCCTCGCCGGCTTCGTTCGTGACCGCCCGGATCCCCTCGAAGGACCTGGAGCGCTCCAGCAGACGCATGACCTGCCGGTCCTGGCCGAGACCGACCTCGAAGAGCAGGATGCCTCCGCGCCGCAAGTAGCGCGGCGCGTCGTTGATCACCCGCATATGGATGCTCAGGCCGTAGGGGCCGGCTGCAAACGCTTCACGCGGCTCGAGCTCGGTCAGATGCGCGCGGTCGCCCTCGAGCCGCTTTTCCGAAATGTATGGCGGGTTGCAGACGATCACGTCGATCGTGCTGTCGAGCTCCAAGCCCGAGAAAGCACTGAACAAGTCACCCCTCAGCACCGACACGCGATCTGCCATGTTGTGATGGGCGACGTTGCGGCGCGCGACCTCGACGGATCCATCGGTGAGATCGCTCGCCCAGACCTGCGCGGCAGGAGCGTAATGCGCGATGGCGCAGGCCAGATTGCCGGCCCCGCAGCACATGTCGACAACCCGCGGCGCCGACAGGTTCATTTGCCGCAGAACATCAAGTGCTGTCGTGCCGAGCAACTCCGTCTCCGGCCGGGGAACGAGCGCACCGGGCGCGATGAGCAACTCCAGCCCCATGAAGATGGTGCGGCCTCTGCGGTAGGCTTCGGCGACACTGATCTCTTCGCTCACGACATCTCCCTCCCTGTCTTGCCGGTCGCAGTGCCGACAATTGAGTGGAAGTTAAATCACTAAGTTCCCGATCAGCAATCGAAAAACACGCCTCGCCATGGGCATTTGCGATCGCGAGTTATCGCATCGTCTCAAAGGCGTTGGCACATGGTCCTGGAGGATAGGAGCGCATGATTCGACGTGTCCAGCGGCTCCCGTTGACAGCGTTCAAAAAAAGAGGAGCCTTACCTGCCTTTTAGGATTATATTAGCAAGCTGGGCTTGCGGTGTTGGGGCACCGCTGGCGTTGACTGGATGGATTGACGAGTGATTGGCCACGACTCCAAAGGCCGGTGACCGTTCAATCCATGCAGGTTTCGTTGGGGTAGTTCAATGTATCGAATCGTCATCGCCGACGATCACGGCCTGTATCGTCGTGGCCTGCGCTTGGCTCTGAGCGCAGGCATTCCAGGTGTGGAGATATTTGAGGCGTCGTGTTTCGACGCCGCGCTCAGTCTGCTGGCCGAGCAGGAGTCCGTTGACCTTGCGATCCTGGATTTGAACATGCCGGGATTGTTCAATCAGGAAGTGCTCAGCGGCATTCTATCGGCTTATCCGGATACGCGATTTGCCATCGTTTCCGGAAACGATTCACGCTCGGAGATACTCACGGCTCTGTCGATCGGTCTCCACGGCTATATCGTAAAGTCGCAAAAAGACGAGGAGGTCGTCATGGCCGTCAACGAAATCCTCTCGGGCCGCATCTACGTCCCTGCACTTCTGTCGCGCCCCGGTGCTGCGCAAACAACTCACGTACCTGCTCCCGCCGAGCCTGTCCCGCAGCGACGTACCACCACCGGCAATCTTGGCAGGCTGACCTCGAGGCAAAAGGAGGTCCTCAAGCTGATGGCTGAAGGGTATTCGAACAAGGAAATCGCGCGCGATCTGGAGATCGCCGAAGCGACGACGAAAATCCATGCCGCTGCGGTTTTGCGTGAGCTTGGGGTGCGGAATCGGACGGAGGCTGCCGTTATGCTGAAGACATGGTTAACTAGGGATATCAATTAATTAGAGCGCTACGTTCTTTTGATACGCAAGGGGCGTTGTTAACGCTTCCGATCTTGGCCCGCTGGCGTCAAGGGCCGATTTCCTTGCGCGACAGCCGCAGCGAATAGCGCAGCCCGTGATCCGTCATTTCCAGCTTGGGGGAGTGACCGACAAGCGGCGCCCCATCCACTCCGATTATCATTGAACCGAAACCATGGCGGACAACTTTTGAAGGCGGCCGCCGCCGCCCTGATTCCACCCAATCGAACACGATGTCACCGCCCGCATCTTCCGATGCGAACGTCCAATTTACCTCGACCCGGCCCTTTGAATCGCCAAGCGCTCCATGTTTCAAGGAATTGGTCGCAAGCTCGTGAACAATCATCGCAAAGCTCTCGGCGGCGCCTCCCGACATCGTAACCGAGGGACCGCTGACAGATATTTCGCGTGTCCCCATATACGGTTGCAACTCCTGGGCAATGAGATCGTGAAGCAACCCCGACCCGCTGCTGTTGCCCGAAAGCAGCAGATGCGTTGCCTCGAGCGAACGAATCCTGTCGATCAGCGTCTCCTTGTACCTGGCGACATTGTTCTCGGGACCATTGACCATGTTCACCAGTGCCGTGATCACCGGGAACAGGTTGATGAACCTGTGGCGTTGCTCGAGCATGATGCGCTCCCGCTTCTTTGCCGCGGCACGCAGCAGCGTGGTTTGCCGTCGCTCGGTCAGGTCGGCGGCCACGCCGAGCCGCTGTAGACGATCATCGTATTTCTCTTCCCTTCCGCGCAGAGCAACCCAGCGGATATGTCCGTCCGGTCGTCGGACGCGAATCTCGACGTCGTAGTTCGTGACCGATGCGAGCTTTCTCGATACAGCCAGCTTTGGCCAGTCCGCCGGATGAATGACGGCCGACAGTTCCTCCAACCGGCGGCTGCCGGCGGGGGGCAGTCCGAGAATGTCCCAGAATGCGCCCGAACCGGTGACGATGCCGTCTTTAAGGTCGATCCGCCACGTGGCCAGGCGTCCAGCAGACAAAGCCAGATCCAGCCACTCCTTCTGAGCCCGAAGCGCTTCGTGCACGGCTCGTCGTCCCGAGATATCGTCGACCACAACGAAAATAGTCTCTGAGAGAACCCCGTCGGGCACGGACAAAGACAGCGTTAGCCGCGCCCAGAATGCCGAACCGTTCTTTCTTGACAGACGCACCTCCGAAGCGAACGAAGCAGAGTCTTTGCCCAGGCCAGCCAGCAATTGCGCCAAGGCATCACGGTCGTCCGGATGGACGAGTGTCTCCAGCTGCAATTGGGCAAGCTCCTCCTCCTCGTAGCCTGTCATCTCGCTGAGCCGTCTGTTGGATTGCAGCAGCTCACCTTTGTCGTTGATGTTGGCGAACCCCATGGCGGCGCGCTCGAAAGCCCAGCGATAGCGGCTTTCGGTTGCTTCGACGGCAGCGAGCCTGGCTTCGGCTACCTCCAGCAGCTCACGCACGTCCTGTCGCAGCCGATGGAATGTCATGGCAATCACGCCACCGGAAATCAGAAGCAGAATGGCGCGCGCCCAATCTTCGCCGGAGATCTGACCATACAGGGTGCTTCGTGTCCACAAGCCGGCAGCCACCATCAGGACCGTTGCCGCAAGCGCAGGACCACGGTCTTCAAGGTAGGAAATGATAATAATAGCTGGAATGAATTCCAGGAAACTCGACCCTTCTCCGATGTATGCTGACGCTTTTGTTTCAAATATCAGCGTAGCAGCCAGCACCGATGCGGAGGCAATGTGAGTTAGCAGTCTGCCCGTTGGGTTCAAATCCGACCTGCGCGACTGCCAGTTCATCGACATAGACTACTACCTTATGACTAGGCCATCGAGACTAGAGCAAAAAACGTACAACCTAGTCCGACTGCGGGATTGCCATACCACTATCACAGCGCGCATTTTATCAAACAGGGGCGAACAGAACTCATCAGAATATAACGAGTTTCAAGACAGTAGGGAGCGCATTTTTTGCGAGCCCTGCGCAAGAAGACTGTTCGTAAATCCCGGGCAAGTTACTACGGGCTGATGGACCTTTGGGGAGGTTGGAAAATGGCTATGATCGATAGATACAGTGATGCCGTTGTGGGCGACCGGTACATCACGACAGGAACCAAGTATAACCCTGACGCGCAGGTGACGCGCCCCTCCTATGCTTATCCTTCAGCTCGTGCATCAGATCGGCCGGAGACAGGGGGCGACGAACCAAGGAGACGCAGCCTGGAATCCGTCACCGGCATGCTTGATCGCCTTGGCTGTGGTTATCTCGTACTAGACCGCGACAGAAAAGTAATCGAATGGAACGCGGCCGCTCTAACCACGCTGGAGCGCCCCACACCGGAGCGCCCCACTCTGGAGCACAAAGGCGAAGCGGCTGATACAGCCAGTGCGCTTTCGGCAGCCCTAAGGCGGCTGGTCGCAAATGTTCCGGCGCCTTTCCTGCCGGGCTCCCTTTCCTGGGTGGTGATCCGCAGCACAGGTGACAGGCCGGTGGTACTGAAAGAGAACGGTCTTATCGCCCCCGACGGAACCAGCATCGTGGCATTGCTTGGCCGTGTGAACAGGTCGGGGCCAAATCCTCAGACACTGCAAAGGATGTTTGGCTTGACGAGCGCGGAAACGCATCTGGCTCTGCGTTTGGCTCAGGGCGATGCGCCTTTGGAGATCGCCCGCAGCTGGCGGCTCAGTCGCACCACGATCCGCTCACAGCTTGCCTCGCTGTTCGCCAAGACCGAAACGAGACGTCAGGCGGAACTGGTGGCTCTTCTGGGGCGCATTTCGGTCTTGCCATGATTTTGGGGTCGGCCTGGATCCAGGCGCCCGGGCTTCCTGCGCGCCGACGCAGATCGCCGGTGTCGCGGTGATGCTGCTCGCCAACTGGGCTGGTCGGCAAACTGGCACCTGAGAGCGCTGGCGTCTATCGCCGAGGCGTGTATGCGCTGTCCATCTTTTCGCCGCGTATCGGCAGCGCTATGTCGTCATCCAGGAGCCGGGTGATCCGGGCAAAGCCCACAAAAGCCTTTCTTGCTTCCTCGGCAGACATCTGACCTGCCAGTGCCGCAGCGGCGCAGTTCAGCGCGCATTGATACACCGGGCCGCGCCTACCTTTCGGCCAGTGGCGCAAAAACGTCATCGCTTCGCTGACATTGTCGATTTCTTCCACAGGTTCTCCGTGCCCGCGCGCAATTCGCACCGGCGTAAAGAATTCCAGGCGATTCATCTTTTCCTCCCGTCGATCGCGATGCGTTCGATCGAACCTAGTTAAATTCACGGCCAGCCAATTGGTTCCCGGCAAAAACGCCGGCTGGGTGAATCACCAGTCATCGCCCGACTTCTTGCCGTTGCGGAACGTTCGGGGGAGTGGTGCATTTCGACATCAGCGATGATCTTTCTGGGAAATGCCAGCCTATGAAAATAGCCCATGTGGCGCCGCTCCACGAATCCGTGCCGCCTCGGCTCTATGGAGGCACGGAGCGCATTGTCTCCTATCTGACTGAAGGGTTGGTGGAGCTCGGCCATGACGTAACTTTGTTCGCCAGTGGCGATACAAGGACCTCGGCAAAATTAGTGCCGTGTCGCGAGCGTGCGCTGCGTCTTGACCCAAGCCCGTTGAAATCCGAGACGGCCGCGCACCTTTCGATGCTTTCCGAGGTGAGGAAACGCGCTCAAGAATTTGACATCATTCACTTCCACCTCAGCCATTTCCTGCATTTTTCCTTCTTCGAGCACATCCATGAGCGGACGGTGACGACGCCGCATGGCAGGCTCGACTACGTCGATCTGGCACCGGCCTATAAGCGTTTTCCGCGCTTTCCGATGATCTCCGTGTCCGGCAGCCAAAGGACGGGGCTGGCCGACGCCAACTGGCTGGCGACGATCCACCACGGACTGCCGACCGAACTCTACAGGCCGGTTTTCGAGCCGAGCCCAGGGGAGCGCTACCTCGCCTTCCTTGGCCGGATGTCGCGCGACAAGCGTCCGGATCGTGCCATTGAGATCGCGCTGCGCTCGGGGCTGAAACTGAAGCTTGCAGCAAAGATCGGCGACGACGACCGGGCTTATTTCCGCAAAATGGTCGAGCCGCTGGTCGATGGTGATCGTGTCGACTATGTCGGCGAGATCGAGGAAGACAAGAAGGCGGAATTCCTCGGCAACGCGGCCGGCCTCGTATTCCCGATCGACTGGCCGGAGCCGTTCGGTCTTGCCGTCATAGAAGCGATGGCCTGCGGCACGCCGGTGATTGGCTGGAACTGCGGCGCCTTGCCGGAAATCGTCGATCAAGGCGTGACCGGTTTTATCGTGGATTCCATGCAAGGGGCGGTTGCCTCGGTGCCCGATTTGCTGCGGCTCGACAGGCGGAGGGTGCGAGCTGTCTTCGAAAGGCGGTTTTCTGCCAAAAGAATGACGCGCGACTATGTTTCCGTTTATGCGCGCCTGATCGGCGCCTCGGCCGAAGCAAGAGCGTCGTGAGCGGCATTACCTCAGGGGCGAAACGAGAGGATATGTAGAGAATGGCCCAACTCGACGAGCGTCAGCTTGATCCCGCGGTGGCACTTGCGTCCCTGGACGCCACCGCGCCTCGAGAGCCGCATCGGCTGTTCGCCCTCAAGCAAGGCGATTGCTTTGCCGTGTCCGACGCCTACGGCGATATCCGCGGCGCCGGCGACGGTTTCTTCCGTGACGACACGCGAGTGCTTTCCGAATTCCGGCTGACCGTCGGCGACCGGCAGACATCGCTGCTCGGTGCGTCGCTCAGCCAGGACAATGTGCTCTTCACCTCCAACCTGACCAATCTGCCGATGCAGAGCGTCCGCGGCCGGGACATTCCGCAGGGCGCGATCCATATCGAACGCGTCAGGCTGCTTTGGCAGGACCGGCTGTTTGAACGCGTCACCCTTTCCAACTATAGCCAGGAACACTCCACCATCCGCGTTTCGCTGCATTTTTCCGCCGATTTCCGCGACATGTTCGAAGTGCGCGGCTCGACAAGACTGAAGCGCGGCATGGCCCATGCGGCCAAGACGGATGCGACCTGCGTGCTGCTTCGCTACGACGGGTTGGACGGGCTGGCGCGGATGTCGGCGATATCGTTCTCGCAGGCGCCAGACCAGCTGACGGGCGACCGAGCGGACTTTCTGATTGCCGTGACGAGGCGCAGCAGCAAGGTGCTGTATGTCGAAGTCGGTCCCGAAATGGCGGAAACACCGAACCGCGACCGCTTCCGCGCCGCCGCGGCCCGGGCTCGCTTCGGCATGCGGGCCAAACGCCGCCATGGTGCTACGATGCACAGTTCCGGGCGCGTCTTCAACGATTGGGTCGAGCGCGCCCGCGCGGATGTGGCGCTGCTGACCACCGAGCTTACGACCGGACCCTACCCCTATGCGGGCATCCCCTGGTTTTCGACGGCGTTCGGCCGCGATGGCGTGATCTCCGCCTTGCAGATGCTGTGGCTCAACCCGGGCTTGGCGCGAGGCGTGCTGGCCTTCCTTGCCCAGCACCAGGCGACGGAGACATCGCCGTTCAGCGATTCGCAGCCGGGCAAGATCATGCATGAGACCCGCAAAGGCGAAATGGCGGCGCTGCGGGAACTCCCCTTCGGCCGCTACTATGGCGGTGTCGACACGACGCCACTCTACATCCATCTCGCCTGCGCCTATGCGGACCGTACCGGTGATATGGCGTTCGTCGACAGCCAGTGGCCGTCGCTCTGCGCTGCGGCTGAATGGATCGAGGAGGCGAGCCGGCCGACCGGCTTCGTCACCTATCAGCGTGCCGCCGAGACCGGCCTCGCCAACCAGGGATGGAAGGACAGCGGCGATTCCGTGTTCCATGCCGACGGCCGAATCCCGAAGGGACCGATCGCCCTGGTGGAGGTGCAAGGCTATGCCTTTGCGGCGTTCCGGGGATTGGCGGCGCTCGCCCGCCGCCGCGGCGAAATCGACAGGGCCGATCATTGGGAGAGCAGCGCCGAGGCCATGCGCGCCGCTGTCGAACGCCATTTCTGGCTGGACGATCTCGGCTTCTATGCCTTGGCGGTCGACGGCGCCGGCGAGCCCTGCAAGGTGCGGACGTCTAATGCCGGGCACCTTCTCTATGTCGGCCTCCCCGCGCCGGCACGGGCGCAGATGGTCGCCGACCAGCTGCTTTCGGCGTCCTTCCATTCCGGCTGGGGGCTGAGGACGCTCGCTGACGATGCTGTGTTCTTCAACCCGATGTCATACCACAACGGCTCGATCTGGCCGCATGACACCGCAATATGCGGCGCCGGTCTGGCACGCTTTGGCGAGCGCGAAAGCGTGATCCGGCTGATGAGCAGCACCTTCGAATCGGCTGTCCATTTCAACATGCGGCTGCCCGAACTGTTCTGCGGCTTTACCCGCGCGCCGGGCGAAGCGCCCATCGCCTATCCCGTCGCCTGCCTGCCGCAGGCGTGGTCGGCCGGTTCTGCCTTCATGCTGATGCAGGCCTGCCTCGGCCTCGAGATCGACGGCTGGGACGGCGAAATCCACGTCACGCGTCCCAGGCTGCCGATTGGTATCGACACGCTCACGCTGAGGCATCTTGGGGTTGGCACCAGGAAAGTGGATCTGACATTCCAGCGTGTCGGCGACAGGGTCGTCGCCTTTCTCGCCGAACGGCATGAGGGGTTGGTGCCGCTCGTCGTGCGGACCTAGCTTGGCTTTTCGCATGGAACCAACCGCGGGGCTGCAATTAGCGGAACCGATGGCCCGTCCGAGCGTTCCGACGCACGGCAGCTGATTGGCGGCCGCGAATTCGAAAAACAAATAAAATGGCCACCGACCGGCCGGAGAAGATCGTTGTTCCCATGTCAGACTTTGGCATAGAGGTACTCTGGGTTCTAATCATTGCAAGCCTTGGCCTTTCCGCTGTTGCCCTGGTGTTCTCGATATCCCGCTGGCGCCACATACCAGCGGCCGCATCCTCCGCAGGCGATGACTTGGCTTCGGAAGCGGCTCGCACCGTGCTGCGGGAGTTTGAAAAGAATGGCCACTCGGCCGATGCAGCGCTGATCACATGGTCGCCCGACACGTTGCGCAAGATCCTGGCCGACGATCTGCCGGAGACGCAGGTGGTCGTCGTATCCAACCGCGAGCCCTACATCCACAACACCAGGGATGACGGCATCGAGCTCCTGGTACCGGCCAGCGGGCTGGTTTCGGCACTTGAGCCTATCACCCGCGCCTGTGCCGGTACCTGGATTGCGTATGGCGGCGGAACAGCGGACCGTCTCACCGTCGACGAGAACGACCGGGTTGAGGTGCCGCCTGGCAATCCCTCCTACACGCTGCGCAGGGTCTGGCTGACCGAGGAAGAATACCAGGCCTATTATCTAGGCTTCGCCAATGAAGGTCTGTGGCCGCTTTGTCATATCGCCTTCACTCGCCCGATTTTTCGCGCCTCGGACTGGCAGGTCTATGAGGCGGTCAACCGGAAGTTCGCCGATACGGTGGTTGCCGAAGCGCGCAACGAGCGGCCGATCGTGCTGGTTCAGGACTACCATTTCGCGCTCTTGCCGCGCATGATCCGTGAGCGCCTGCCCGAGGCGATCATCATTACTTTCTGGCATATCCCATGGCCCAACTCGGAAGTGTACAGCATCTGTCCATGGCGTGAACGGATCCTGGAAGGCTTGCTGGGCAGCTCCATCATCGGCTTCCATACGCAGTTTCATGCCAATAATTTCACCGAGAGCGTCGATCGCTTCCTGGAAAGCCGGATAGAACGGGCGGACGCGGCGATCTCCTATGGCGGGCAAACGACGCTGGTCCACGCTTACCCCATCTCCATAGAATGGCCGGCCGAACTGCTGGCAAGATTGCCGGCTGTCGAGGAATGCCGTGCCCGTGTCCGCCAAAGATTCGGGCTGCCGGCGAACGTCAAACTGTGCGTCGGCGTCGAGCGCCTCGACTACACCAAAGGCATTCTCGATCGCTTTCACGCCTTGGACGAATTGTTCACGCGACATTCCGAATGGGTAGGCAGAGTGGTTTTCCTGCAGGT
Organism: Mesorhizobium sp. WSM4820; assembly: GCF_055811075.1. Taxonomy (NCBI): domain Bacteria; kingdom Pseudomonadati; phylum Pseudomonadota; class Alphaproteobacteria; order Hyphomicrobiales; family Phyllobacteriaceae; genus Mesorhizobium; species Mesorhizobium sp. WSM4820. Next base: position 85,443 of record NZ_JBVVQN010000004.1, read on the forward strand.
CGCGGCGCCCAGCCGGGGCTCATTGCCAGCCTACCAGCAGCTTCATGACGAATGCCTTCGCTATGCCGAAGAGCTCAACCAGCGCTATGGCGGAGAGAACTACAGTCCCGTCCTGATGCTCGCCGAACATCATTCGCAGGAGCAGGTCTACCAGATCTATCGCGCCGCCGACATATGCATGGTCACCAGCCTGCATGACGGCATGAACCTGGTGGCCAAGGAATTCGTCGCAGCACGCGACGACGAACAGGGCGTGCTGTTGCTCAGCACCTTTGCCGGCGCTTCGCGCGAACTGCTGGAGGCACTGATCGTCAACCCCTATGATGCGACCATGATGAGCGAGGCGCTGCTGCAGGCGTTGACCATGACGCCGGACGAGCAGCGCGAGCGGATGCGGCCCATGCGCGAGATGGTCCGCGACAACAACGTCTATCGCTGGGCCGGCAGCATGCTGCTGGACGCTGCGCGCCTTCGCAAGCGCGGGGTGACCGGCAACGGCGAGCGGCCATCCAACAGCAACAACGTCGTTTCCATCTTCGAGCGGGCACGAAAGGCGGCGTCGTGACGGACCTTCGACTGCCGCTGGCCCCCGACCTGCCGGAAGGGCAATGGGCGCTTTTTCTCGATATCGACGGCACCTTGCTGGAACATGCCGCTCATCCGGATGCCGTCTTCGTCGGTGATGAACTGCGTGAGCTTCTCGGAAAAATCGAGCGGAGGCTGGGCGGCGCCCTCGCCTTCATCACCGGGCGTTCGGTCTCTGCCGTGGACAGATTGTTTCATCCCCTGAAGCTGCGCGTTGCAGGGCTGTACGGACTCGAACATCGGTTGACGGCGGACGGTCAAGTCGAGCTTGCCGACGCTCCGGCGGATATCGCGGCTCTTGCCGACGAGATTGAGGCCGAACTGGGTGGAGGCAAGGTCTACGTCGAGCGCAAGGGACCGGTCCTGGCCATCCATACCCGCGCTGCGCCGCAACTGCTTGCCCGGGCAACGCAGCTTGTCGAACAGGCATTGACGCAACTTCCGCCCGGCTACCGCGTGATTGCGGGAAACGCTGGCGTTGAACTCATGCCGCTGGAAGCCGTCAAAGGAGCTGCCATCCGGCGTTTCATGGAAATCCAGCCCTTTGCCGGTCGGCGCCCCGTATTCCTTGGAGACGACACTTCGGACGAAAACGGTTTCGAGGCAATAAACGAAGCCAACGGCATCTCTATCCGCGTAAAACCGCGCGGGCCGACGGTTGCAAGCTATGGTCTCGACGACGTGACCGAGGCGATAGCCTGGCTCGCGGCCAATTTCGGCGCGGCGCGAGTGTCCTGATCGCGACCCCGGTGATCATTGGACAGGCTCGCGCCATGCCTGATCCGATGAACGCCGATTGGTTCCGGTTCAGCCGATCTTCCCGTCCACGATGTGAATGCGGCGATCCATGCGCGCCGCCATGTCGAGATCATGCGTAACTGCCACGACGGTCTTGCCACCCTCGCGTACCAGGTTCTCCAGGATTGCGAAGACCTGCTCGGAGCTCTTGCTGTCGAGGCTCCCCGTCGGCTCATCGGCGAGGATAAGCGGCGGGTCGTTGGCGAGCGAGCGTGCTACCGCGACGCGCTGACGCTGGCCGCCCGAGAGTTGGTCAGGCCGCTTGTCGAGATGTTCGCCGAGTCCCAGGGATGAGAGCAGCTCACCGGCCCGTTCGCGCATCTGAGGACGCGCCAGCCGGCCAAGCTTGCGCATTGGGATTTCGACATTTTCGCGCGCCGTGAACTCCGGCAGCAGAAAGTGGAACTGGAACACGAAGCCCAGCATCGAAAGCCTGGTCCGCGCGCGCTCCCTTTCATTCATCGGCTCGGCGTCGCGGCCGCCTATTGTCAACGTCCCGGCGGTCGGCCGGTCGAGCAGCCCGAGCAGATAGAGCAATGACGATTTTCCGGAGCCGGAGGGACCGGTGACGGCGACGAATTCCCTTTCGTTGATCGCCAGCGTGATGTCCTTGACCAGCGTGACGGGAACCGTCTCGGGCAACACGCGGGTCAGTTTCTTGGTCTCGATGAGTGCGCTCATGACGCGCCTCTGATGATCTCGACGGGGTTCAGGCGCGCCGCACGACGCGCCGGCAGGTAGCCGGCCACTGCCGCCGAGCCCAGCGCGAAAGCCGACGCGATGACGTAGTGCATCAAGCTCCAGGCGATCGGCAGGCGGGTCATCTCCTGGCCGGTCGCGGCGATCTCGAAACGCACCAGAGACAGCGCATAGGTCATGGAGACGCCGAGCAGCCCGCCGAGCACGGAGCCGGCAGCGCCGATCGCGACGCCTTCCAGCAGAAAGAGCCGGCGCATGTCGGATTCCGGGAAGCCAAGCGACTTCATGATGGCGATGTCGCGCGCCTTTTCGTGCGTGATGGTGGAGATGATGTTGTAGATGCCGAAGCCAGCGACTAGCATGATCGCGCCGACAACGGTGTACATGATGACGTTGCGTACGACGAGCGCTTCGAGGATCGATTCATTGGCCTCCTGCCACGCCACCGCCTTGTAGCCCAGTTCGGCCTCGGCACGCTGCGCCACCGCCGGAGCGCGGTCAGGATCGTCGAGCTTGATGCGGATCTCGTTGATGGCGTTCGGACGCGCCGAGAGGATCTGCGCGTTTTTCAGAAGCACATAGGCCTCGCCTTCGTCGCGCGCGGTGGTGCCGGTGTGGAACAGGCCGGCGATCTTGAAGTTGCGCGTCAGTCCCTCGGCGGAAACCGCCGTTATTGTGTCACCGAACCCGGCGCCGAGCCGGCTCGCCATCGTGTCGCCGATGAGCACGTTGTTGCCGCCCGCGGCAAGCGCCGAAAAGCTGCCTTCGACGAAGTTTCCGACAATCGGCGACACGCCGGACTCGCGCTCTGGTTCGATGCCAATGATCGCCGCGCCGACTTCGCGGCTGGAAAAGCGGATCACACCCTGCGTTTTGAGGCTTGCCGCGAACCGACCGGGAATCCAGCTCTCCAGCCAGGAGGTCGCGGCGGTCGGGTTGATGATGCCGCGTCGATCGTCACGTGGCCTGAGCCCGGAAATCGCCACTGTCGCAAAAGCATCCTCAGCCGGTTGACGGCGGGCTGTGCGCTGCTCGTCGGTGATGTCGACATGCGGCATCGTGTCGACGAGCTGCCTGACGAAATCGTCCTGCCCACCCTGCATCAGCGCCGCCATGGCAATGGAGAATCCGACACCGACCGCAACGCCGATCACGGCAACCAGCGTCTGGCGACCGCGGCCGGCAATGTGCGTGAGGGCGATGTCGAAGATGAGCGGCATCCTGCTTCATCGCTCCTGGGCGCCAGTGATGTTGGCGCGCGCGCCGTCGGTGAGGTCGGCGGGATAGGGCGAGACGACGCGAGCCTTCTCATCGAGCCCCGACAGAACCTCGATGCCATTGGTGCCGCGAATGCCGGTTCGGATTTCACGTCGCCAGGCCTTGTCGCCTTCGACGACGAACACCTTATTCCCGTCCACAGCAACGGGCGGGATCAACAGCGCATTTTTCGAAACGCGGATGACGATGTTCACGTCGGTCGACATGCCGATACGAAGCGGCGTATCGTCCGGCAGGCGGAACCGGACGCGATAGGTCTTCGTCACCGGATCGCCCTTGGGTGTGATGCTGTCGACCACGGCTTCCAGGTTCTGCTGGAGGAACGCGTCGGATTTAAGCAGCGCGCGCTGGCCGACCTCGACCCGGGGTATGTCCTCCTCGTTGACCTCGGCGACCACCAGGAGCGGCTTCGGCTCGCCGACCCAGAACAACACCGTGCCGAGTTCGGCGACCTCACCCACCTCGCCGTCCTGCCTAAGCACGACACCGGCGCTCGGCGCGCGTAACACGTAGGTGTCAAGTCGCGCTTTCTGTCCGGCGACCAGCGCTTCGATCTGGCCGAGCTCGCTCTGCGCACGATCGAGAGCCTGCTGGCTCGCCGCACGCCTTTCGGCAAGCACCGTCAGCCGCCGGAGCTCTTCCTGGGCAAGCGCTTGACGCGCTTCGAGTTCGCCAAGCACGGCCCGGGCCTCGCTGTCGTCGAGCGTGGCGAGCACGTCGCCTTGTGCAACCCTCGACCCCTCGCAATTGCATTGCTCGACGATCCTTTCGCGAACCACCGGAGTTACCTTGGCCCAGGTTCGCGGCTCGACGGAGCCACTCGCGTAAACGATTTCCGCCGCGTCGCCGCGTTGTGGCGTCACCAGCGAAACCTTGGCCGGTTGCCAAAGATACCAAGCGCCGAAAGCAGCCGCGGCCGCGACAACAACGATGCCGACAGTCCAGCGTATCCGTCGCAAGGGACTCTCCTTCATGATCGAATCCGAATGTCCTGCGGTGACAGATAATAGCACTAGACCGACCGTCGGTCTATAAAAGTTGCATAAAGCTCCGGTTCGTGCTCCTCTTGCTCCACCTGCACTTTGTGAGGTTCGATTTGCCCCGAATGATAAAGCCGCCGGAGATACGATCCGCCGAGCTCCTCGACTGCGCCCAGCGGCTTTTCTTCGAGCGCGGCTACGACAACACGACGGTGAACGACATCATCCGCGAGGCCGGCCTGTCGAAGGGCGCGTTCTACCACTATTTCGCATCGAAAGAGGCCCTGCTGGAGGCGCTCGCCACACGTCTCGCCCGCGACAGCTTCACCGAGTTGCAGCCCGTGCTCAACGATCCCTCACTCGATGGGCTTGGCCGGCTCAATGCCCTGTTTGCCGGCTCGCGGCGGCTGAACGTCGAGCTTGCTCCGCACATGCGCAAGACATTTTTCGTCCTGTTCCGGCCCGAGAACCTTGCCCTCTTCCATCGGGTCGACCAGGCGGCCAGGGAATTGGCCATGCCGATAATCACCGATCTGCTCAGGAAAGGCAGCGACGAAGGCATCTTCGACGTGCCCGACCCGGAAGCCTTCGCCGAGATGTTCTTGCAGCTGCGGCTGATCTTTCGGGATGTAATGCACCGCGCCCTGCTGAAGGCCGAGCAGGGCAATATCGACGAAGCGGCGCGGCTGCTCGACGATCGGATGCGGCTCTACGGCATCGCAATCGACCGGCTCTTGAAGCTGCCCGATGGAACGATAGAAGCAGCGCAACCCGGGTTTGCCCGGGCTTTCCTCGAAGCAGGCCCGTGAGCCGCCGAGCCAGGCCACCGCGCCTGACAGATCGCCGCAGCGACTCCGCGTGCTGCCGTGGAAGCTTTGCCGGCGCTGTCCAGATCAGCGGGGCGTCGGTGAAAGACCTACACTCGCATTCTCTTCCGGCGTTGCGTTCCAGTAGCCATATGCCGCGGCGGTCTTCAGGAAATGCTGCATCGCATCGGCTGAGGGAAGATCAGAATGCCTGCTTTCCCCGGTGATCGGCTTGCCGATTTCCCGGAAGAACCGGCCGATCGTTGACGTGCTGACGAGGATCATCACGGCCGGCCCGGTCGACAGGTTCCGAAAGGCGTGCTTCGCCCCGCCCGGCACGTGGAAAATATCGCCCGGCCGGATGGCTACCCAGACGAAGCCTTCCGGCGACTGCGAAAGCCCTTCGATCTCGCCGGAAATCTGGATGAAGGTCTCCGGGTCGGCGTGGCTGTGCAGCGGCACGACTACGCCCGGCGGTATGGTGCCGCGCATGACGCAAGGCTCGCCATCGCGCGACGGTGTAAGAAACTGGACCACAGGTCCCAGCACGTCGAGCGTCTCGACATTGTATGGATCGACGAGATGGCCCGCGTGCTCGCTGACGGCAGTGTCGAGCATCGATCTCTCCTTCGTCATCCCTGCGTATTTGCCCATGCGCCGACAAGGGGCGGCAGCATAATGCACATCTGCTGTTCGACGGCCTCGCTGCGCAGTCGCTCGGCGAGCGTATCAACCCTCATTTCGGTGGCGGTCGCGGCGCCGACCGCCTCGGCCATCGGCATCAGGCTGCGCAAGGTCTCGGCAACATAGTCGTAGACCGGCGAGTCGGGCCCGCTACCGGCGAGGCCGGCGGAATTCATCTGCGGCGCCGGCAGCCCTGCGCCGGCGAAGACCATCGGTAGCCTGCCACCCATGTCGACCTCGAAACCTGCCCGCTCGATCGTCTCGATTATCCAGCCGCGGCATTTGCTGAACAGCGGCGCCTCCGGAAAACTGCGGGTGAGCGGCATTGCCATTTCCTGGAAGGCGACGATGCCGCCCGGCCGAAGAAACCCGACAAGCCTGCGCAGGGTTGCGGCCGGATCGGGCAGATACATCAGGACGAGCCTGCCGATCACCGCATCGAACGTCTCGTCGGGTGAGAATGTATCAAGCTCGCTGGTGGTAAAGCGTGTCCAGTAGCACTGGCCGGATTCGGTGGCGCGCCGCTCGGCAATGTCCACTGCCCCCGCCGAGCGATCGACGCCGAGCACTCTTCCCGAGGGCCCGACCAGCTTCCCGGCCAGCAAGGAGACGTCGCCGACGCCGCAGCCAATGTCGAGCACGCGCATGCCCGGTCCCAGCCCCGCGCGGCGCAGGAAATCCTCCGTAAGGTCGTGAATGAGCGCTCCCTGCAGTTCCAGGCGCTGGAATTCACGTTCCGTGTAGCCCAAGGCATAGGGACGCGGATCCGCGGTGCCTTGATCTCGGTCGATCTTCGGCGCGTATTGGCCAAGCAGATTGTCCATTATTTGACTCCCTGATCGATTTATCTGGTTTTGACTTTTCCTGATCGCCGGGCATCCATCTGACCGCCCCGGTTGGACCGTCACGATCGGCGATCAGTGCTACAACGCGATTTCCGGAATCGGGAATTGCGTTACGACCGAAACAGACGGCCGTGTCTGACGTACCGCACAGGCGGAGAACATCCCCCTGCCCCCGGATCTTCGGCGGCGACTACGTCTTTCGGACGCGGCTACGGCTTCGGAGCCTGCGGGACGAACACGATATGCGGTGTCTTCGACGGACGACCGGGCGGCACATAATCCGGAACCGGCGTATCGTCTGCCGGCAGCGAAAGCACATAGCGGTGGATGGCGCGCAGGTCGGCCTCGGTCATGGCGCGCAGGTTGAACCACGGCATAGGCGGGCGCGTCTCGATTGTACGCGCTGACTTTACCCACTCGTCTTCGCTCATCGTGCGCAAAAGCTGGCGAAGATTCGTCGGGTAGGTCGTGCCCCACGGCCCATTGAAGCCAAGCGAGTCGCCGATCAGCCATCGATCCTCCGGAACGTTGCCGGCCTTCTCCAGATAATTTGGCGTGTGGCAATCGTTGCAGCCACCGATCTTTGCCAGGTATCGACCGCGCTCGATCGAGTCGATCGCCGCCGCCGCACCCATCTCACTGGGGTCGAGCGTTACGGTGGCGAGCAACCCGCTCAGGCCAAGGGCGGTAATTCCGATGAGAACCCACCGTGTCATCAGCTTCTCCTGCCGGTCCACTTTTTCGGGATCATGGTCTTTTCGCGATCACGATCTGGGCGTGAAACATAGAAACGCCCGGCTACAGGTTGATTTCAGCCAGGCGGAATTTTGGTTACGGTTGTAACGAGGAGCCCGGCCGACCGTGATCAGCCTGAATGCAGATGGCGGGCAAGGCATTGTGCAACAGAGGCCGACAGCAGCGGTTTCTTGATGACTTCGCTTATGCCGGCCGCCGCCAGTTGACGCGATCGCAGCGTGCGGCCGTAACCGGTCATCAGGACAATTGGCAGGTCAGACCGGATCTCATGCAACTTGCCGGAGAACTCGACCCCGGTCATGTCAGGCATGACCTCGTCCGTCAGCACCAGGTCGAAGCGCCCCGGATCGGCACGGAAGGCATTGAGAGCCGCGGGGCTGCGGTCGAACCCGACCGGCTCGTAGCCAAGCGCGGCGAGCATCTCCTCGGCAAGTTGCACCAGCGGCGTATCGTCATCGACAACCAGGATCGTCTCGCCGGTGCCATACTCGACCGGAACCTCGGTGGCCTCGCCCTCGCCCTCATCCGCTTGGGCTGAAGCGGGTTCGATCTGCGGAAAATAGATCTCGAAGGTCGTGCCTTGGCCCAGTTGGCTCATCACGTCCACCGCACCCCGATGTGCCGCGACAATGCCGTGCACCGTCGACAGGCCGAGCCCGGTGCCGTGCCCTGCCGGCTTGGTCGTAAAGAACGGCTCGAAGATGCGCTCGAGAGTCGCCTGATCCATGCCGCTGCCGGTGTCCCTGACGGCAAGGCGGATATAACGGCCGGCAGGCAGGTTGCCGTGCGACAGCGCCTGCGCCTCGTTGATCTCCGTCATGTCGAGAGCGATCTCCAATACGCCGCGGCTGTTCATCGCCTGCGCCGCGTTGGTACCGAGATTCATCACCACCTGCTGAAGCTCGGTCGGATCGCCCGTCATCGCGGCATCCGCGGCTGCAAGATGCGTCTCCACTGCAAGCGTGGCGGGGAACGAGGCGCGCAGCAGATCGACCGCCTCCGCAATCACGGGCTGCACCCGCAGCGCGTGATGCTGCCGCTCGCGGCGACGGCTGAAGGCAAGGATCTGCTCCGTGACGTCCTGCGCCCGCCTGCCGGCCTTCATGATCTGCTGGACGTAGCGCCGCGCACGAGACTCCTTCAGCAGCACCACCAGCGCCATCTCGCTATAGCCGAGGACGGCGCTGAGAATGTTGTTGAACTCGTGCGCTATGCCGCCGGCCAGCGTTCCGATTGCTTCCAGCCGCTGCGATTGGTTGAGCCGCGCCTGCAGCGCTTCGCGTTCCCGTTCGTTGTGTTGGCGCGCGATGGCATTGGCGAAGATCTCGGCGGCAGTGCGCAGCAGCGCGATGTCGTCGTCGGTCCAATGCTTTTCGTGCGTTACGCCATCGAGAGCCAGAAAACCCAGCCGCTCTTCGGCATGCCACATCGGTATGCACAGCCACGATCGAATTTGATGCGCCTGCAGGCATGCCCTCTCCCGCCCCTCCGGAAGCTCGCCGACGCGGGGGACGTCGATACAGCCTTGCCGTTCATGGTCCGCGAGCGTCCAGCGTGAAGCCAGATCGATCAAATCATTCGGCAGGCGGCGGGCCGTCGCGCTTCCGCTCGGGCGGCGATAGAAATAGCCGCCGGAAAGATTGGCATCGTATGTGCGGCTGACGAAAATCTGGGCGCCGTCGAGCCCGGCATGTTCCACCAGGCGCGCGAGGCCCTTGCTGATGCCGGCCCGGATGCGGTCACGCGGCAGATTGATGAACTGTGTCGAGATCGAAGCGATCAAGCCTTCGAATTCCAGCCGCTCGCGCAGGATCCGCGCATTGTGGCGCAGGCGGGCGAACAGGTAAGCCACATAGCCCACCAGGACCAGCGCCGCGACGTAGAGCAGCGTCTGGAACCGCGCAGCCCGTGCCGCCGCGCGCCCATGCATATCGAGATACAGGTCCTGCAGAGCGCGGGCCCGTTCGCTCGTTGGCGCAGTCTGCAGGCGGGAGACGAGATCGTCGACCGCCGGAAGCCTGGTGACGATAAGCCGGCCGTGGGAGACAAGGGAGAGGACATCGCTTGCAGCCACGGCATCGACGGATGGCCTGGCCAGCCGGTCAAGCGAGGCGGTCACTGCCCTTGCCGCCTCCGGCCGGGGATCGCTGATGAACCGCGACATGGCGATCATCAGGGCTCCGATCTCGACCGCTCGAAGGCCGTCGCCCTCGGTCGTGAGCCGGCCGCTCATATAGTTGAAATAGTTCAAAGAGTTCTGCAGCAGCGCGTTGTCCGACTTGAACGCCTCGACGAGCGTTTCCTCGTCGCGCACCGCGGCAATGACATCGGCAATCCGCCTCTCGATGTCCGCCCGTGCTTCGCCGCTTGCGACGTCCCCGGCAGCCGGCAGCGTCCGCGTCGCCTCATTCAGGTTCTCGATCGACCGCACAAGCGGATCGTAGCTGCGCAACAGCCCCGCCCGTGCCCGCAACACATCGCGCTGCAGGGCAGCGTTATAGAGGATGACGGTCCTGAGAGCGTCGAGCGTGCGTTCGTGGCGCGCGGCATTAGGAGCCGCGCCCTGCAGCAGGAGGTAGGTCAGGACGATGAGCAGGCACGCGACGACCGGCGCCAGGATGGATAGCGACTTCATTGCTGCAGACGATCCGCTGCGCTGGTCAACGGCTGGCCGCGATATTCCCCCGTCAGCGTCGCAAGGAACTTGACGATGAGATCGGTATCGCGCTGGTCGAGTTCCCGGCCGAGTTGGCTCCGCGCCATGATCTTTACTGCGTCTGCGAGCGATGCGGTGCGGCCGTCGTGGAAATACGGCGCCGTCACCGCGACATTGCGCAGGCTGGGAACGCGGAAGACATGGCGGTCGCTCTCGACGCCGGTAATGGCGAAGCGGCCGAGATCCGCCTGGGACAAGGTTTTCTGACCGGCGAAGGGATTCCGAAAGATGCCGAACTTCTGAAACAAATTGCCGCCGACATTGGCGCCCTGATGGCAAGCGACGCAGCCAAACGCCTTGAACAATTGATAGCCATGCTCCTCGTCCGCCTTGATGGCGTCGCGCTCGCCCTTGAGATAGCGGTCGAAACGGGCGTTGGGCGTGATCAGCGAGCGTTGAAAGATGGCCAGGGCGTCGAGCACATCCGTCCGGCCGGGAGCCGCGCCGTAGAGCGTCACGAACCGCCGCGAATAGTCCGGGTCGGAGCGCAGTTTCGGCAGCAATTCTTCCCAACTCGTATTCATCAGCCTGTCATCGAGCAGGACTGCCTCGTTCTGCTCCTCGACAGTGCGGAAATTGCCGCGCCAGTTCAGCCGGAAATTGAGCGCTGCGCTGAAGACGGTCGGCGCATTGAAATCGAGCTGCCCGCCATCCGCCGCCGTGGAACGAGCCCTGCCGTCGTCGCCGCTGAGATCGAGCCTGTGGCAACCGCTGCAGGCGATGACATCGTCATGCGACAGCCGGACATCGTTGAACAGGCTCTCGCCAAGGGCGATCTTCGCCTGTTCGAAAGGACCAGTGCCCGTTATCGGAGCAATCGGCTCGCCGATCGGCGCGGCCGGCTGATTGACCAGGGCCAACGCAAACGGTGCCGCCGCTGCCAGGCAAAGCGGAACCAAAAGCCCCGCCCGAACCTTACCAATCTGGCCATACGCCATCGAGTGAGCCTGTGGTATCCGATCACGAAGATTATCGGTGCTTACCAACAAATCGCCGTTAATCGGCGTTAAGTCTAATGTTAAGTCTAATAAAGCAACGGCTCGGTCATGGGTTCCATACCTGCGGACGGTCTGAGATGTTAGCCGAACAGAACACGCGCTACGAAGAGCAGTCGAAAGGCACAATCGAACAGGCAGCGGCGGCGAAGCATATTCTTGTCGTCGATGACGACCCCGAAATTCGCGAGATGCTCACCAATTACCTGGAGAGCGAGAATTTCAGGGTTAGCGCTGTTGCCGACAGCCGGGCCATGTCGCGCGTCCTCAATGAAAGACCGGTAGACCTGGTGCTCCTCGACATGCGGCTTGCCGACGAGGACGGGTTTGAAATCATGCGGCAACTCGGCAGTCCGCCGGAAGCGCCGCCCATCATCATCATCACCGGCCACAGGCGCGACGAGGTGGATCGCGTCGTCGGCCTGGAACTCGGGGCTGACGACTACATCACCAAGCCCTTCAGCCTCAGGGAACTGCTTGCGCGCGTTCGCGCCGTGCTGCGGCGATCGGGGTCAACACGCCAGCAGTCGCCTGGCAAGAAGCCCAAGCGTTACCGCTTTGCCGGCTGGGAACTCGACATGCGGATGCGGCGCCTGAGGTCGCCTGCCGGCGAAGCGACGCCGCTGACCGCCGGCGAGTTCAACCTGCTGGCAGCCTTCCTGCAATCGCCGCAACAAATCCTGAGCCGCGAGCAGCTTCTCGCTGCCAGCAGGATTCACGACGAAGAGGTGTTTGACCGCAGTATCGATGTGCAGATACTGCGCCTGCGCCGCAAGCTCGAGGTCAGCCCGAGCGAGCCGAAACTCATTGTCACCGAGCGGGGCGCTGGCTACGTCTTCGCTGCCCCGGTCGAGGTGCAGTGACTTTCGAGGTGCTGTGACTTTGCCGCGCCCCGTTCCTGGCAGGGGTCAAATAGGAACGTTCATCGCCTCAGCGCATGCACGCTATCAACATTGCCGCCGCCTATCGGCAGAGCCATGTCGTCGTCGAGCAAGCGCGTGATGCGGGCGAAGCCGGTAAAAGCCTTCCTTGCTTCCTCTGCCGACATCCGGCCCGCCAGAGCCGCGGAGCAGCAATTCACCGCGCATTGGTAGACGGGCCCACGCCGGCCGATTGGCCATCTACGCAAGAACTCCATCGCTTCGGCTACGCTATCAATTTCTTCGGCAGGACTTTCCTGCCCGCGCGAAATACGCACAGGCGTAAAGAATTGCAGGCGATCCATTGTTTCCTCCCGGTCGATCGCTATGTGCCTGATCGAACCTTTAAACTCACTGTTGACCATGTGGTTTCCGGCAAACAGGGCCCTATGATGAAAAAGTCGGGCCAAAAACGAAGTCTTTCACATCACGCGGCCGAAATCGAATCACCAAACGTGACAAACATGTGATGAACCGTTGCTCGCCGCCGCACTGCGACGTCAACTATCCCGAGCGGGGGCCTGGAGGCGCTCATCCCGCATTTGAGGTATGCGGATTACGCAACCGGATTTGGCTAGCCGCAGCAGACCCCTTTGGGATCTCTTCTCCGTCAAAGCGTCAGTGGATCGAGGCAGGGAACTCCTAAGGGCTGGAAGTGTCTCAGGTTCCCAGTCAGGAGCGTCAAGGAGTTCGCTTTAGCGGTCGCAGCGATGAGAATGTCAGCCAGCCCTGGATGACTCCCTGCGGCTGTGGCGGCGTCTTCCATGAGGCCTGCCTCCAACGCCACCGCCGCATCGATCGGTAAGATTTCCGCCCTGTAGCCCGTCATGATGCCCTGCAGCCACGCCATTAGCGTCTGAGCCTTCGCCGTGGCTCCCGAGCGGTCGAGCTTGGCGATGCCTCTCCGAAGTTCGTGGAGGGCAAAGGCAGGCACAAACAAGTTGCCCGTCTGCTGCAATAGCCAAGCTGCCGCATTTGGGGGCAGCGGAGGCTTTCCCGGCGCGGTCGCCGACAGCACCGAGGTGTCGAAAAGGTATGAGGTCAAAGGTTAACCTCGCGGCTTTGCTGGGTGCGGTCGCGCTCCGGTTCGAAGCCCTCGGGCCAACCGGGGAACGACAGCAGGTATTCCGCAAGGCTGGGCTTCTCGGGGTAAATCTTCCTCGCTTCGTCGATCGGAACGATAGCTGCCACTGGCTTGCCGTGCCTCGTGATCGTGATCGGGTCGCCGGCCTCGGCCGCATCGACGAGTGCCGTCAAAGTGGCCTTGGCTTCGCGAATGTTGATGTGTTTCACTGCCGTTGCCTCCATTGTGGTTGCACGCAACTACACTTAGCAAATCCGTCGTCGATTACAAGTGGACACTTCCCGGAGAACAGGCCCAGCACGGGGTGGTGTTGCGGATCGATCTCGATGGACAGGCCATGCGCCTGGATCAAGGAACATGGTCTTCATTGGGCTGCTTACAGGTGCCCACAGGAGATTGGATCCAGCAAAGGCGACCACGCTCCCGGAAGGATTCACGCCAAAGACATTCCGAAATCTCGATCACCTCTCGAAGGAAATCGCGGACAGTTTCGACGCCAAGATTTCCAATTTCCCCTTCTTCCTGGGCGAAGGGGGAGTCCTATTTGCCGACCATCTCGGCCAATTTGCGCACGGTGTTCCAGTTGCGCGAGGTGCCGATGCCGAGCCGTTTATGGCTTATCGCCGCCACAAGGCGCGAGCTTGGCGTCTCGCGCGAAAAGAACATCCAGATGTCACCGCCGACCGCCTGCATCCGCTCATCCTTGCCGATATAGGCCTCCAGCGCCGCAACGGCCTCAGCGGCAACGGGCCTGCGCATCACGCGCACCGCTACCTGATCCCCGGCGACAGCCGATTCGGTGGGAAACGGATTGCCGGCCGCAAGCTTCAACCAGTCATCCGCGCGGCGCACGATGATGTCGACATGGCGGCCAAAAGTCTTTTGGAACGCCGTCTCCAATCGGCGCTCCAGCGCGGCAATCTCTGTTTCTTTCGTCTCGAAAACCAGATTGCCGGTCGCCACCAGCGTGCGCGGGTTGTTCAGGCCCAGGCCTTCTGTCATGGCCCTGAGATCGGACATGACGACACGCCGCCCCTCGCTGAGCACGATGCTGTAAAGCAGAGCGACGTAGGTTTGCATGCTAGCCCGGACGATAGCCTGTCGATTTAGACCAAGCGGCTCTGCTCCACCGCCGCCTCGATGAAGCTGGCAAACAGCGGGTGCGGGTCAAGCGGCCGGCTTTTCAGCTCGGGATGATATTGCACGCCGATGAACCAGGGATGGTCGGGATATTCGACCGTTTCCGGCAGCACGCCGTCCGGCGACATGCCGGCAAAAACCAGGCCGCAATCTTCTAGCCGCTCCTTGTAGTCGACATTGACCTCGTAGCGGTGGCGGTGGCGCTCGGAAATCTGCGTGTCGCCATAGATCTCGGCGATCTTCGAGCCCCTGGCGAGGTCCGCCTGATAGGCACCGAGCCGCATGGTGCCGCCGAGATCGCCGGTTTCCCTGCGCTTCTCCAGCATGTTGCCTTTCAGCCATTCCGTCATCAGGCCGACGACCGGTTCCTCGGTCGGACCGAATTCGGTCGACGAGGCGTGCTTGACGCCGGCCAGCGAACGCGCTGCCTCGATGCAGGCCATCTGCATGCCGAAGCAGATGCCGAAATACGGCACTTTTCGCTCGCGGGCGAACTTCGCCGCAAGGATCTTGCCTTCCGCGCCGCGCTCGCCAAAACCGCCGGGGACCAGAATGCCGTGGACCTTTTCCAGCCACGGCGCCGGGTCTTCCTTCTCGAATATCTCGCTCTCGATCCAGTCGAGCTTGACCTTGACGCGGTTGGCGAGACCGCCATGCGACAGCGCCTCGATCAGCGATTTGTAGGCGTCCTTGAGGCCGGTATATTTGCCGACGACGGCGATGGTCACCTCGCCCTCCGGGTTGTGGATGCGTTTGGACACCGCTTGCCACGGCTCCATCCGCGGCTTCGGCGCCGGATCGATGCCGAAAGCGGCGAGCACTTCCGAATCCAGCCCTTCATTGTGATAGGCCATCGGCACGTCGTAGATGTGCGGCACGTCGAGCGCCTGGATGACCGCGCTCTCGCGCACATTGCAGAACAGCGACAGTTTGCGGCGCTCTTCCCTGGGGATGGGGCGGTCGGCGCGGACCAGCAGGATGTCGGGCGCGATGCCGATGCCGCGCAATTCCTTGACCGAATGCTGGGTCGGCTTGGTCTTCAATTCGCCCGCCGTTGGAATATAGGGCATCAGCGTCAGGTGCACGTAGACGGCGTTGTTGCGCGGCAGGTCGTTGCCAAGTTGGCGGATCGCCTCCAGAAACGGCATCGCCTCGATGTCGCCGACGGTGCCGCCGATCTCGCACAGGACGAAGTCATAGTCGTCATTGCCGTTGAGAATGAAATTCTTGATCTCGTCGGTGACATGCGGAATGACCTGCACGGTGGCGCCAAGATAATCGCCGCGTCGCTCCCGCTCGATGATATTCTTGTAGATGCGGCCCGTGGTGATGTTGTCCTGCTGGTTGGCCGAGCGGCCGGTGAACCGCTCATAATGGCCAAGATCGAGATCGGTCTCGGCGCCGTCATCCGTCACGAAGACTTCGCCATGCTGGTATGGCGACATCGTGCCGGGATCGACATTGAGATAGGGATCGAGCTTCTTGATGCGCGCGCGATAGCCTCGCGCCTGCAAGAGAGCCCCAAGGGCCGCTGCAGCGATGCCTTTTCCGAGTGAGGAAACCACGCCGCCTGTGATGAATACATATCGCGCCATGGGAGTCATCGCTTAACGCGGCCGAATTGATTCCGCCAGAGAAAAAACCGCCGCGAAGGCTTTTTCCCAAGAAGGCGCCCTGGTGATGCTCGAACCAAAGCAAAAGGGCCGGCGAGGCCGGCCCTTTTGTTTGACCCGTCAAGGCGTCAGATGATGACGACCCTGGTGCCCACTTTCACCCTGCGATAAAGGTCCATGACGTGCTCGTTGATCATGCGGAAACAGCCGTTGGAGGAGCTCGTCCCGATCGACTGCGGCGCAATGGTGCCGTGAATGCGCAGATGGGTGTCCTTCCTGCCGTCGTAGAGATAGATGGCGCGCGCGCCGAGCGGGTTATCGCCGCCGCCGGGCATGCCGTCCTTGTACCGGCCGTAATTCTTCGGCTCACGCTTCTGCATGTCGAGCGTCGGGATCCAGCGGGGCCATTCCTGCTTGTCGCCGACGGCGACCGTGCCCTTGAACTGCAGGCCGTCACGACCGACCGCAATCGCATAACGGCGGGCGGTCCAGGAGGATTCGACGAGATAGAGGCGGCGCGCACTCGTATCGATGACGATGGTGCCGGGGCTGTAGCCGGTGAACTCGACCTCTTGCGGCACGAACTCCGGCTTCACCTTGAACTGCTTCCTGGCTTCCTTGCTGGCGAGCGCGGCATCGAGGGCGCGGGTCTCGGGGAGCAGCGACATCGACGAGGACGTGCCGCCGAACAGGCCGGCGAACAGCCCGACGCGCTGGGGCTTCTGTCCGACCGGCTCGCTGCGCAATTCGCCGTTGTTGCCGGTCAGCGCGACGTTCATGGCCTCGGCGGGAATTGCCTCGGCCGACTGGATTGCGGCGATGGGTTGAATCGGGTCGATGATCTTGACCGGCCTGGCATCGGCCAGCCTGGCCTTGCCAGCGGACTTATCCTTCTTGACGAGGCCCTTCCTGGCAAGAAACGCCTGCCGTTCCGCGTCCGACCTGGCTTTGGCCGCCTCGCGCATCGCCAGCTTCCTTGCCTCGATCGCCTTTACTCGAGCAGACTGCTTGTCAGCCGCGATCTTGGCTTCGATCTTCCTGATCTGGGCAAGATCTGCCGCGCTCGGGTCTTTTTTCTTCTTGAGGAGCTTGAGTTGCGCCGTGTCGCTTTTGGCGGCGACGTAGACGACGTCAGTTGTGACTGCGGATTTAGGGGCCGAATTGCCCGCCGGCATGGCCGCGTAAGCGGGCGCACCAAGGCTGAGCACGGCCCAAAGGCCGGCTAAAATGAAGCTGCGAAGCTGCATGGCGAAGATCCGATCGTTCAATGCTTGTTGCCACGGCGTCGCCCGGCGTCCCCCAAGGACCCCGAATGTGCCGCGCGCAATCTATAATCGATTAATCGGAGACGCCTCAAGCGCCCTGGCGTGCCGCGCCCGGTCGAATCCTCGTGATCGTGCGGCATTTGCCGCGACTGTGTTCAAACAACAACAGATCGCGGCGACGGACGTCTGCTGATTACTGGTTTGGAACCTGCGGCGTTACTGGCTGGGTAGCGCCGTTTGTGGCCGGCGGCGTGGTCGCTCCCGCCGCTGGCGGTGCAGCGGGGGCCGGGGCTGCGGCATCATTGCCGGAAGGCGGCGTTGGCGCCGTATTGCCGGACGGCGGTGTCGGCGTCGTGGTGCCAGGCAACTGGTTGAGCACGCCGCCCCCGCCGTTCGTCACAGGCACGCGATCGAGAATGTCGATCGGCTTCTCGCCGTAACGGGCGACGATCGACAAGGTCAGCGAGGTGGCGAAGAACGCCGCCGCCAGGATCGCCGTCGCCCGCGTCAGCGCGTTGGCGGCACCGCGCGCGGTCATGAAGCCCGATCCGCCGCCGATGCCGAGGCCGCCGCCTTCGGAGCGCTGCAGCAGCACCACGCCGACAAGAGCGAGCACGACCATGAGGTGGACGACGATCAGTACGGTTTCCATAATTTATCCTGGCAAAGCCTTGCGCGGCCGCAGATACGACCGGTGATTTGGAGGCGGCTCAATACAATGCTTTGACGGCAATTCCAAGCCCGTGGCCGGAATATGGGAAGCAATGCGGCCGTTGCAACATTTTCCGCTGCGAAACAGTATCCGAAGTGCCCGACAGCCTTTCGATGCTAAAGCATGTCGCGCAAAAGCATGCCCTTGGGCCTGACCCCGCATTAGGCCGGCCAAACGCGACGCGCTTTAGGAGATATTTCGATAAGCTTCGGCAATGCCGAGAAAGTCCGCCGCCTTCAGGCTGGCGCCGCCGACCAGCGCGCCGTCGACGTTGTTTACGCCAAGCAGTTCGACCGCGTTCGACGGCTTGACCGATCCGCCATAGAGGATGCGCATCTTTGCCGCTGCGCTGCCAAGCCTTTCCGACAGTTTTTCGCGAATATGCGCATGCGCCTCAGCAACGTCGGCGACAGTCGGCGTCAGTCCCGTGCCGATCGCCCATACCGGCTCGTAGGCGATGACGGTATTCGATGCCGTTGCAGTCGGCGGCACCGAGCCGGCGACCTGGCGCGACAGCACGTCGAGCGTGGCGCCCGCCTCGCGCTCGGCTCTCGTCTCGCCGATGCAGATGATGGCAACCAGCCCGGCGCGCCACGCGGCGGACGCCTTTGCCTGGACAATGGCGTCGTCCTCATTGTGATCGGCGCGGCGTTCGGAATGGCCGACGATGACGTGGCTGGCGCCCGCATCTTTCAGCATCTCGGCCGAAATACAGCCGGTATGGGCGCCGCTCTCCTTGCTGTGGCAATCCTCGCCCCCGGCCCGGACCGGCGTGCGCGACAAGATCTCCGCGGCATGCGCAAGCAGCGTCGCCGGAACGCAGACCAGCGCTTCGGTCTCGGCATCGAGCCCGCTCATGAAGCCGTTGCCGATCATCCTGAGTTCGTTGAGCGAGGCGCTGGTGCCGTTCATTTTCCAGTTGCCAGCGACCAACGGGCGGATTCCAAGCGTCATGGGATTTGCTTCTCCGGGCAATATTCGGCTGCGTCCTCACTACCAAACTCAGCCCACAAAGCAATCGACAGTGGGCCGGAAGGACGCTATTGCGCTTGTTTCAGACTCGGCGCATGCGAAAATGCGCGAAAAAATCGGAAGTGACCATGCTTGGTATCTTGAGAAGCGCCGCGGGGACCTGGATCGCGAAAGCGCTGCTGATATTGTTGGTGTTGAGCTTCGCCGTCTGGGGCATTTCCGGACAGATGGTCGGTGGTTTTGCAGGCCACGACGCCGTTGTCACGGCCGGCGGCACTAAAGTGTCGATCAACGAGTATCGGCTGGCCTATGACCGGCAGATCAGCGTGATGTCGCAGCAATTCGGCCAGCGCATCAGCCGCGAGCAGGCGACGGCGCTCGGCCTCGACAACCAGGTGCTGGCGCAACTCGTGTCGGGCGCGGTCCTCGATGAGCAGGCCCGCAAGCTCGGGCTTGGGCTGTCCAAGGACCGGCTGGCCCAACTCACGCATGAAGACCCGGCCTTCAAGGGTCCCGGCGGCAACTTCGACAGAAGGACTTTCGAATACATACTGCAACAGGTCGGCATGCGGCCGGAAGACTATCTCAGGAATCGCGCCCAGCTGGCTGTGCGCCAGCAGATCGTCGAGGCGGTTTCGGACGGCCTCAAGGCCCCGAATACGTTCTTGAGGGCGGTGGCGCTTTATCGTGGCGAAGACCGCACCATCGACTATTTGACCTTGCCGAAATCGCTGGTCGAGCCGATCGAAGCGCCATCCGACACTACGCTTTCGGCCTATTTCGAGGAAAACAAGAAGACCTATGCGGCGCCCGAATACCGCAAATTCTCCTATGTCAGGCTCGAGCCGGAAGACATCATGGATGTGAGTGCTGTGACCGACCAGCAGGTCAGCGACGACTACAACAAGAACAAGGGGCGCTACACCACGCCGGAAACGCGCACCATCGAACAGCTCGTGTTCAAAACGCCCGATGCCGCGAAGGCCGCGCTCGATTCACTCGAGACCGGCGCGACCTTCGACAAACTCGTCGCCGCCGAGGGCAAGACGCAGGCCGACACGCTGCTCGGCACGCTGTCCAAGGACAAGATCGCCGACAAGGCGGTGGCGGATGCGGCCTTTGCGCTCAAGGTCAACGAAGTCAGCCCGGTCGTTCAGGGCGCCTTCGGTCCGGTTCTGCTGCGCGTCACCGAGATCAAGCCCGAAGTGGTGAAGCCGCTGGCCGAAGTGGCCGCCGACATCCGCAAGGACCTGGCGCTCGGCGAGGCAAGCCGCATTCTGCTCGACGTCCATGACAGCTACGAAGATAGCCGCGCTTCGGGCAGCACGCTCAAGGAAGCGGCCGAAAAGCTGAAGCTGAAGGTCGTCACCGTCGACGCGATCGATCGCACCGGCCTGAGGCCGGACGGCGCCATCGTCAAGGATCTGCCGGAATCGCCGGAGCTCATCAAGGCGGTGTTCGATGCCGAACCCGGCACCGAGAATCCCGACCTCACCACCGCCAACAATGGCTTCGTGTTCTACGAGGTGGATTCGGTCACGCCGGCCCGCGACCGCACGCTGGATGAAGTCCGCCAGAAGGTAGTGGCCGACTGGACGGCGGCGGAAACGACCAAGCGGCTCACCGCAAAAGCGCAGGAGCTCGAAAAGCGTCTCGAGGCCGGCACCACGCTCGACGTGATCGCGAGCGAGCTCAAGCTTGAGAAGCAGACCAAGCGCGGCGTCAAGCGCGGGGCGGACGACGCCGAATTCGGCAAGGAAGGGGCGGCTGCGATGTTCGGCGAAGGCGAAGGCGGGACCGGATTGATCTCCTCGCCCACCGGCGACGGACAGATCCTGTTCAGGATCGCCGAAGTCTTCGAGCCTGCCGGTGCCGACGCCAGCTCGGTGCCGGACGACGCGCAGAAATCGTTCACCGCCGGCATGTCCGACGACCTGCTCGACCAGTTGGTGGCGCAGCTGCAGACGCAATATGACGTTCGCATCGACCAGACCGCCGTTGCCCAAGCCCTGACCAGATGAGCGCGCTCAAGACCCATATCGCCAAGGTCGCCGCCGGCAGCTCGCTTTCCTTCGAGGAAGCGCGCGATGCCTTCGACATCATCATGTCGGGCGACGCTACGCCCGGCCAGATCGGCGGCTTCCTGATGGCGCTGCGCGTGCGCGGCGAGACGGTGAGCGAGATTTCCGGCGCTGTCGCCACCATGCGCGCCAAGATGCTGCGCGTCGACGCGCCGGCTGGCGCCATCGACATCGTCGGCACCGGCGGCGACAATTCGCACAGCGTCAACATCTCGACCGCATCCGCCTTCGTCATCGCCGCCTGCGGCGTGCCGGTGGCCAAGCACGGCAATCGCGGACTGTCCTCGCAGACCGGCGCCGCCGACGTGCTGACCGCGCTCGGCGTCAAGCTCGACATCCCGCCGGAAACGATCGGCCGCTGCATCCACGACGCAGGCGTCGGCTTCATGTTCGCGCCGGCGCATCATCCGGCGATGAAGCATGTCGGCCCGATCCGCGTCGAGCTCGGCACCCGCACCATCTTCAACCTGCTTGGCCCGCTCTCCAATCCGGCTGGTGTCGTCAGGCAGATGGTTGGCGTCTTCTTGCCGGAATGGATTATTCCGGTGGCCGAGACGTTGAAGGCACTGGGCGCCGACCACGCCTGGGTCGCCCATGGCGACGGCTATGACGAGATCACCACCACCGGCGAAACCCAGGTCGCCGAACTGGTCGGCGGCGAGATCCGCAGCTTTACGCTGACCCCGGAAGCGGTCGGGCTGAAGCGGCATACCAAGGACGAGTTGCGCGGCGGCGATGCCGCCTACAACGCCCAGGCGCTGCGCGACATGCTGGGCGGCGCTGCCGGTGCCTTTCGCGATACGGTGCTGATGAACGCCGGCGCCGGACTGGTGGTGGCGGGAAAGGCGACGACGCTTGCCGATGGCATGGCGACGGCGGCGCAAGCCATCGACAGCGGCCGGGCGCTGAAGGTGCTTGACCGGCTGGTCGAGATTTCGAACGGATAGCGCCGTGTCTGATATCCTGCGCAAGATCGAAGCCTACAAGCGCGACGAGATCGCGGCGGCGAAGGCGCGGGTGCCGCTTGCCGAAATCAAGGCGCGGGCAAAGGATACCGACGCACCACGCGGCTTTCTCTCGGCCCTTGAAGCCAAACGCAAATCCGGCAGTTTCGCGCTGATCGCCGAGATCAAGAAGGCGAGCCCGTCCAAGGGCCTGATCCGCGCCGATTTCGATCCGCCGGCGCTGGCCAGGGCCTATGCCAAAGGTGGGGCTGCCTGCCTCTCGGTGCTGACCGATGCGCCGTCTTTCCAAGGGGCGCCTGAATTCCTCACCAATGCGCGCAGCGCCGTGACATTGCCGGCTTTGCGCAAGGATTTTCTATTCGAGCCCTATCAGGTGTTCGAGGCCCGTGCGTGGGGCGCGGACGCCATCCTGATCATCATGGCGAGCGTCGATGACGCCGTGGCCAGGGAACTCGAGACGACGGCGTTCGAGCTCGGCATGGATGCGCTGGTCGAGGTGCATGACGAGGCCGAGACGGAACGCGCGCTGAAACTGTCGTCGCGGCTGATCGGCATCAACAACCGCAATCTGCGGACGTTCGAAACCAGCATCGAGACATCGGAGCGGCTCGCGGCGATGGTGCCGGCCGACCGGCTGCTGGTCAGCGAGAGCGGTATTTTCTCGCACCAGGACTGCCGCAGGCTGGAACGGAGCGACATTGGCACTTTCCTCGTCGGCGAGAGCCTGATGCGGCAACAGGACGTGGCCACTGCGACGCACCTGCTTTTGACGGGCAAGGCGCCCGCCAATGCATCTGCCCGAAAATCGGAATCGATGTTCGGAGAGCATGATGCATAGATGCAAAGCGTCAGAGTGTACTTTGTGCGTCCAAACGGACGCACGTCGCTCCAGGGTGACCTGACGATGTCGGCCGCCCTCACCCATCTTGGCGCGAAAGGCGAAGCCAATATGGTCGATGTCGGCGACAAGGCGGAGACGACCCGCACGGCAATCGCCGAAGGTCTTGTCTCGATGCGGCCCGAAACGCTGAAAATGATTCTCGACGGCGATGCCAAGAAGGGCGACGTGCTGGGCACGGCGCGCATCGCCGGCATCATGGCGGCCAAGAGGACGCATGAACTGATCCCGCTCTGCCATCCGCTGCTGTTGACCAAGGTATCGGTAGACATCGAACCTGACGCGACGGTGCCCGGCCTGAAGGTCACGGCGCTGGCCCGCGTCACCGGCAAGACCGGCGTCGAGATGGAAGCGCTGACCGCCGTCTCGGTCGCCTGCCTGACCATCTATGATATGGCCAAGGCGGTCGATCGCGGCATGGCGATCTCCGGCATCAGGCTGGTGGAAAAAACCGGCGGCAAATCCGGCGACTACAAGGCGGATGCCCAGGGGGCAGGCCAATAATGGCGCTGCTGGCGGTCGCCGAGGCGCTCGAGCACCTGCTTGCGGATGCTGCGCCCTTGCAGGCTGAAAGCGTCGCCCTGATGGATGCCGCCGACCGCGTGCTGGCGGAGCCGCTCATGGCGCTCCGCACCCAGCCGCCATTCAACGCGTCGGCCATGGACGGCTATGCCGTGCGGGCCGACGATGTCGCGTCCGTGCCCGCGAGACTTTCGGTGATCGGCATGGCGCCGGCCGGACGAGGCTTTGCCGGAACAGTCGGCCCGGCGCAGGCCGTGCGCATCTTCACCGGCGCGCCGCTTCCTGCAGGCGCCGACACCATCGTCATCCAGGAGAATGTCCGCGACCTCGGCGGCGGCATGGTCGAAGTGACCGCGCCCACGGTTGAAGGCCGCAACATCCGCCGCCTCGGGCTCGATTTCTCGAAGGGCGACGCGCTGCTGGAGAAAGGCCGCCTGCTTGATCCGGCGGCATTGTCGCTGGCGGCGTCGGCCAACCACCAGCAGGTCCGCGTGGTGAAACGGCCGCTGGTCGCCATCATCGCCACCGGCGACGAATTGCTGCCGCCGGGCAGCGACCTTGGCCCCGACCAGATCATCTCCTCCAATGCGTATGGCGTCGCCGCCGCGGCCCGCTCGGTCGGCGCCAGCGCACTCGATCTCGGCATCGCCCCCGACCGCAAGGAGGCGATCGCCGCGCTGGTGACAAAAGCCGTCGACGCAGGCGCGGACGTCATCGTCACGCTGGGCGGCGCCTCGGTCGGGGACCATGACCTCGTCCATGACGTGCTGACCGGCGAAGGCATGGCGCTTGATTTCTGGAAAATCGCCATGCGGCCCGGCAAGCCACTGATGTTCGGGCGGCTGGGCGCCATCCGCTGCATCGGCCTGCCCGGCAATCCGGTGGCCAGCCTGGTCTGCACGCAGCTCTTTCTGAAGCCGCTGCTGGCGCGGCTCGGCGGCCGCGCCTTCCGCCAGGACATGCGTCAGGCGCGGCTCGGCGCCGCCATGCCGGCCAACGATCTCAGGCAGGACTATGTACGCGCGGTGGTGAAGGAAGAAGCCGGCACGCTTGAGGCAACGCCGTTCAGTATCCAGGATTCCTCGATGCTCAGAATGCTGGCCGACGCCAACGGACTGGTCGTGCGCGAGCCATTCGCTCCCGCAGCCGCAGCGGGCGCCGCCTGCAGCGTGCTGATGCTACGCTGAACAAAACGTCAACACATTCATTAAACTTTAAATGGTTGCGGAACACAACTGGAACAGATAGTGTTTGTTCTGGGTTTGTTTTTCTGATTCTGTTGGGGGTCGCGATGCTGACACGCAAACAACATGAACTGCTGATGTTCATTCACGAACGACTGAAGGAAAGCGGCATTCCGCCCTCGTTCGACGAGATGAAGGAAGCGCTCGACCTCGCCTCCAAATCGGGGATCCACCGGCTGATCACGGCGCTGGAGGAACGCGGTTTCATTCGCCGCCTGCCCAACCGCGCCCGCGCGCTGGAGGTGCTGCGGCTGCCCGATTCGATCGCGCCGGGCCTCAATGCGGCGCGCAAATTCTCGCCGAGCGTCATTCAAGGCAGCCTTGGCCAGGGCGGGCTTGGACAGGGCGGCCTCGGACGGCAGATCAAGCCGGCACCTTCGCGCATGCGTGCCGCCGGCAATGACGACGACGTCGTTGCCACCGTCTCCATACCGGTGATGGGCCGCATCGCTGCCGGTGTGCCGATCGACGCCATCCAGCACCAGACGCATTCGATCTCGGTGCCACCGGACATGATCACCGGCGGCACGCACTACGCGCTGGAGGTCAAGGGTGATTCGATGATCGAGGCCGGCATCTTCGACGGCGACACGGTCATCATCCGCAACGCCGACACCGCGCAGCCTGGCGAGATCATTGTCGCTCTGGTCGACGAGGAGGAAGCGACGCTGAAACGATTCCGCCGCAAAGGTGCCTCGATCGCACTGGAAGCCGCCAATCCGGCCTACGAGACGCGCATCTTCGGGCCGGACCGGGTCAAGGTGCAGGGCAAGCTCGTCGGACTGATCCGGCGTTACTGAAGGGCAGGCTTCTGGGGTTTCTCGGCCCTGCGGTATGGCGGCAGGCCCCTCGCCTCGCGCGAAAATCGCCGCTGCTCATGCCAGGGCCTGTATGGCTGTCTGACGGCAAAACGGATTTCTGCGCGCGTCGTCGCCGATAGCGGATCGAAGAAGACGGCGGCACTGCCCATGCGAGCGAGCTGCCGTTTGGTGACGACGAGAACCAGCGGGTGCGGCAGGGTTTGTAATAGGCTGTGGCGTCGTCGATGACGATCAAATCCGCAAAGGCACAGGCCGGCCGCGCGGTTTTGCGGTTGTCGGCGAGCGCAATGAGCGCGCCGGACGGATGCCGGGCCAAGCACAGGCCGGCAGTGCAGGTGAAAGGCGCTCCCGGCGGCAGGTCGGCCGGGTCGGCGATGTCGAACTGCACATCTCCTTTTTCGAATGTCTCCGGCTCGACGATCGTTGTTGAAACCAGCGCATGTTTCCAGTTGTCGGTGGTGAATTCGTTCGAACGCATCCGGTTGACGGCAAGTTCGCCGCCGCCGATCGGCAGCGCCACCAGGTGCGCATCCTCCGAGATCAGCACGTCGGGGGTGCGCGTCTCGGAAATCGTCAGCAGGCCGGCGAGCGCAAAGGGAAGTGCGGCAAGCCGCAGCCACGTCGTCGCCATCGTGGCGATGACCAGGGCGACCGTCACCAGCAGAACCGATTGCAACGAAATCAGTCCGACTGCATCGATCGGCGAACGCTCCGAGATCCATCCCGAAATTGCGATCATCGCCGTCAGGCCCTTGCCCATCATGTAGAGGAAGGGGCCGTCGAGGCCGAAAGGCATTGACAGGGCGCTGAGGACGGCCAGGAACATGACGATCGTGACGATCGGCATGACGGCCAGATTGGCGAACAGGCTGAGCGGCGAGACGCGCTGGAAGTGCCAGATGGCGAAGAGCGCGGTGGCGCTGCCGGCAATGATGGAGGTCATTGCGATGGTGCCTGCCCCGGCGACGACCTTGCGCGTGACGAAAGCGGCCGGTGACCGTCGCTGTCGCGGCGCCTTGGCCTTGTCGGCACGATAGTCGGACCAACCGGCATAGGCGCCCACGAGAGCCGCAGTCGCGGCGAACGACATCTGGAAGCTTGCGCCGACCACCTCGTGCGGCGACACGACGATAACGGCGATGGCCGAAATCGCCAGGTTGCGCATGGTGAGTGCCGCCCGGTCGAACAGCACGGCGACAAGCATTACCGCCAGCATGATGAAGCTGCGTTCAGCCGCGACCACGATACCGGAAAAGATCAGATAGGCAGCGATGGAGACGAGTGCGGCAGCAGCCGCATATTTCTTGACCGGCCGGCGCGACGAAAAGTCGGGAAACAGCGCAAAGGCGCCGCGCAGCAATCCCATGACGGTGCCGGCGACAAGCGCCATGTGCAGGCCGGAAATGGAGATGATGTGGTAGATGCCGGTGCGCCGCATCGATTCGTTTATCTCTTCGGGGATGCCGGCACGCACGCCGACGATCAACGCAGCGGCAATCTCCCCCTCGGCACCACCGATGCTGTCCCTGATATGGTCGGCGATGGTTTCGCGCGCCTTCTCGATCGACGAAGAAAGGCGTGCGGATAACGGTGCATCTTCGGAGACGACGATCTTTGGACTGCCGAGGAAAAAGCCACTGGCACCGATACCGGCGAAATAGCTGTCGAAGGAGAAGTCAAAGCTGTCCGGTCTGACCGGGCCAGTTGGAGGCAGAAGCCTCACATAGCCGGTTGCCACCGAGCCTGCGGTCATCTCAGCGGGAATCTTGCGTGCCGACACCCTGACACGTTCGGGTGCATAACGCAGTGTCGGCCGGGCGGTCGACATCACGTCGATGGTCAGCCTGATCCGGCCGTTCGCCATCTGGTCGAGCCTGACCACACGGCCGGTCAGCCGGGTCTGGATTTCCGAACCGAGCATCTTCGTTCCGGCGCGCCAGGTTTCAACCTTGGCGGCGAGCACACCAAGCGCGCACAGCAACGCTGCCATGAAGCACAGATGCGTTTTGCGGCGTGAGCGCGTGACGGCCGCACACAATGCCGTGAGGACCACGACGGCGACGGGCTGGGCAAAGTCCGGTTCGACGGCAAGCGAAAAATAGACGATCACCCCGCATGCCAGAAAAACCGGCACCAGCAGGAAGGCGACGCCGCGGTCGAGTTCCAGGCCGGCTGCCGAGGCCACGCTGTTGCGGACACCGGATGGTGAAAGATGGCTGAGCTGTCGGCGAAAACGAATGACAGGGCCGGGTGCTGGAGCCGGTATCGGCGCCGAGCGATCCGGCGAAAGAGGCTGGATGCCCGGCGGCGACGCAGGCAGCGAAACGGGTAGCGGCTCAGCGTGAGGAACGTCGGCGAACAGCGATCGTTCGCTGACGCTTGCGTTCGCGCCCTCGCTCTCGTCCACGCCGCGGCCTGGTCCAGCCATAGGGTTCGCCCCTTGCGCCCTTGACCTCCTATGCTACATGAACGCGCAACGCGCGAAAGTCCGCGCAGCCACATCCGTTTCCTGCGCTTGCCCCGAGAGTTCCATGTCCGACAAGGTCGTCACCCGTTTTGCCCCTTCGCCCACCGGATTCCTGCATATTGGCGGGGCGCGCACGGCGCTGTTCAACTGGCTGTATGCGAAACACACCGGCGGCAGGATGCTGCTGCGCATCGAGGACACCGATCGCGAGCGTTCGACCGATGCGGCAACCGCTGCCATCCTCGATGGGCTCTCCTGGCTCGGCCTCACCTGGGACGGCGAGCCGGTATCGCAGTTCGAGCGCGCGCCGCGCCACCGCGCGGTCGCCGAGGAGCTGGTGCGCCTCGGCAAAGCCTATTACTGCTATGCGGCGCCCGCTGAGTTGGAGGCAATGCGCGAGAGTGCGCGGGCCAAGGGCTTGCCTCCCCGCTATGACGGCCGCTGGCGCGACCGCGACCCGTCAGAGGCGCCGGTTGGCGCCAGGGGCGCGATCCGCATCAAGGCGCCGGCCGAAGGCGAGACGGTGGTGCATGACCGCGTGCAGGGCGAAGTCCGCTTCCCCAACAAGGACCTCGACGATTTCATCATCCTGCGCTCGGACGGCAACCCGACCTATATGCATGCCGTCGTCGTCGACGACCACGACATGGGCATCACCCACATCATCCGCGGCGACGACCATCTGACCAATGCCGCCCGCCAGATGGTGATCTATCGAGCCTTGGGCTGGGAGGTGCCGTCAATGGCGCATATCCCGCTGATCCATGGCGCCGACGGCGCCAAGCTGTCGAAGCGGCACGGCGCCCTCGGCGTCGAAGCCTATCGCGCCATGGGCTATCTGCCCGAGGCACTGCTCAACTACCTGGCGCGGCTCGGCTGGAGCCACGGCGACGACGAGGTCATGTCGATCGCCGACATGATTGCGTGGTTCGACATCGGCGATGTCAACAAGGGGGCCGCCCGCTTCGACTTCGCCAAGCTCGAGGCGCTGAACGGCGTGCATATGCGGCGCATGAACGACGCCGAATTGCTCGATATCTTCATCAACACCTTGCCCTATCTCGAAGGCGGCCCGGCGATCGCAGCGCGCCTCGACGACACACGCAAGGCGCAGTTGCTGGCCGCCCTGCCCGGCTTGAAGGAGCGCGCCAAGACGCTGGTCGAGCTGGTTGACGGTGCCGCCTTCCTGTTTGCCGAGCGGCCGCTGCCGATCGACGAGAAGGCGGCGGCGCTGCTCGGCGGTGAGGCGCGCGAGATCCTGCGGGGCGCCCATGCGGCGCTGAAGGCGATTTCAGGGGATTGGACGGCCGCAGCGGCCGAAGCGGCGATCCGCCAATATGCGCTCGCCGGCGGCCATAAGCTTGGCGCTGTGGCCCAACCTCTGCGCGCGGCGCTCACCGGCAAGAGCACCTCGCCCGGCGTGTTCGACGTGCTTGCCGTGCTTGGCCGCGAGGAAAGCCTGGCGCGCGTCGCGGATCAAATCGATTAGCAAAACTGGCCCAAGAAGATTGGCATTGAAAGGTGGGTTTCGCAGTGCAACATTAGGTCTTGGCCCAATTTGGCACGCAATCCAATTGCGGGCGCAAACGCGCGAACTCCGATACTTTCGACGTGTTGCGTTGCAGAAATTTTGCCTTTGCCGACATGAGAAAACAAAAAGGAGTTTGCAATGTCCGAAGCTGCGACAAAAATGGAATTTGGCGGCAAAACCCACGCGTCGACCGCGAAACTTGAATTCGGCGGCAAAACCCACGAACTCAAGGTGCGAAGCGGCTCGGTCGGACCTGACGTCATCGATATCGGCGCGCTTTACAGCACCACCGGGGCCTTCACCTACGATCCCGGCTTCACCTCGACAGCAAGTTGCGAGTCGGAAATCACCTTCATCGATGGCGATGCCGGCATCCTTTTGCATCGCGGTTATCCGATCGACCAGTTGGCCGAGCACGGCGACTTCCTCGAAGTCTGTTATCTCCTGCTCTACGGCGAACTGCCGACCAAGGCGCAGAAAGACGATTTCGACTACCGGGTGACGCGCCACACCATGGTGCACGAGCAGATGTCGCGCTTCTTCACCGGCTTTCGCCGCGACGCCCACCCGATGGCGGTGATGTGCGGCGTGGTCGGTGCGCTGTCAGCTTTCTATCACGATTCCACCGACATCTCGGACCCTTACCAGCGCATGGTCGCATCGATGCGGCTGATCGCCAAGATGCCGACGATCGCGGCGATGGCTTACAAATACCACATCGGCCAGCCCTTCATTTACCCGAAGAACGAGCTGAATTTCGCGGCCAACTTCCTGCATATGTGCTTTGCCGTGCCGTGCGAGGAATACAAGATCAACCCGGTGCTGGCGCGTGCGATGGAGCGCATCTTCATCCTGCACGCCGATCACGAGCAGAACGCCTCGACCTCGACCGTTCGCCTCGCCGGCTCGTCCGGCGCCAATCCGTTCGCCTGCATCGCCGCCGGCATCGCCTGCCTGTGGGGACCGGCCCATGGCGGCGCCAACGAGGCAGCCTTGAACATGCTGGGCGAGATCGGCCAAGTCGACCACATCCCGGAGTTCATCGCCCGCGCCAAGGATAAGAACGATCCGTTCCGATTGATGGGCTTTGGCCACCGCGTCTACAAAAACTACGATCCGCGCGCCAAGATCATGCAGAAGACCGCACATGAGGTCTTGGGCGAACTCGGCATCAAGGACGATCCGCTGCTCGACATCGCCATGGAACTGGAAAGGATCGCTCTGACCGATTCCTATTTCATCGAGAAGAAGCTTTATCCGAACGTCGATTTCTATTCCGGCATCACGCTGAAGGCGCTGGGCTTCCCCACCACCATGTTCACCGTGCTGTTCGCGGTCGCCCGCACCGTCGGCTGGATCGCGCAGTGGAAGGAGATGATCGAGGATCCGCACCAGAAGATCGGCCGCCCGCGCCAGCTCTATACAGGTGCGCCGGAACGCGACTACGTGCCGATTGCTAAACGGTGAATAGTGAATAGTGAATAGTGAATAGTGAATAGTGAATAGTGAATAGTGAATAGTGAATAGTGAATAGTGAATAGTGAAGCAGGGTCTCTTTGTGGCCTATGGTCAAGCACGATTTTGACCGTTCACCATTCACTATTCACCACTTCACCATTCACCGCTTGATACACCTCATCACGACCCCCGCAGCGATGTCGCCGGACGGTCTGTCCACAGCCATGCGTCTGGCCACCTCGGCAAAACCATCCTTCTGCCATGCGCGATAGGGGGTGTCGGAAAACAGCGCCTCCAACTGCCGCGCCAGGTAGTGCGGTCGCACATATTCGTTGTAGCTTTCCGGCACGATCGGGCGGTCGGCGATGAGATTGGGCAAGGAGGCGCTCCATACGGTGATCAGGCGTTGGGCCATCCGCATGACTGGATCGAGCCGGTAGCAGGAGATCATCGGCACACCCGACAGCGCCAGTTCCAGCGACACCGTTCCCGATGCGATCAGCGCTGCATCGGCCTTGCCGAAGGCCTGCCATTTGCGCTCGGGATCAAGGATGATCTCCGGCTTCTCGTACCAACTTGCCACCGAAGCCCTGACCAGGTCGGCGACATGCGGCACCGTCGGCAACAGCAGGCGCAAGCGGTGTCCGCGCGCACGCAGGATCGAGATCGTCTTGCCGAACGGGCCGGCCAGCCGTCGCACCTCGCCGCGGCGCGAGCCGGGCAGCACAAGCAGTGTCTTCACACGATCGTCGGACAGGTCGCGCGGCAGGCTTTGCGCCTTGGCGGCGCCGAGCATGCCCGGATCGTGGGTAAGGCGATGGCCGACATAGGTGCCGGTCGGACCGCCGAGGCGGGCGAGTTCCCTCACTTCGAAAGGCAGGATACAGAGGATGTGGTCGACATACGGTTTCATCGCCACCGCCCTGCCTGGCCGCCATGCCCAGACGCTCGGGCAGACATAGTGGACGATCGGGATTGCCGGATCGGCGGCACGCACCTTTTTCGCCACGCGCAGCGAAAAATCCGGGCTGTCGATGGTGACAAGGCAGTCGGGCTTTTCATTGGCGACCGCAGCGGCCGTCTGGCTGATCCGTCGTATCAGGCGCGGCAGATCGCGCAGGATGGCGCTCAATCCCATCAGCGCGATCTCGCCGCCGTCGAACAACGGCGTGAGGCCGAGCGCCTGCAAATGCCGGCCGCCGATGCCGACGAGCCGGACCTCGCGGCCGGTCACGCGCTTGAGCGCCTCTACGATGTCGGCGCCAAGCAGATCGCCGGATTCTTCGCCGGCGACGATGGCGATCTTCAGCGGTCGCTCAGTCGCCATGCACCGGCTCCGCAGCAGGCAGGCCGATCACGAACAGGCCGAGCGCGTTGGCGCGAGCGACGACTGTCGGGCCTTCGAGAACCAGCGAGCGGCCGGCTTCGACGGCAATGCCGGCAAGTCCGGCGGCATGCGCCGCCTCGATCGTCTGCGGCCCGATCGAGGGCAGATCGGCGCGCAACTCCTGGCCAGGCTTGGCGCATTTGACCAGGACGCCGCGCGTTCTGCCGGCCAGCCTGCCATGGCCGCGCAACTGCCGTGTTCGATCGAGCAATCCGTCGGTGCCCTCGATGCCTTCCAGCGCGATGGCGCGGCCGCCGATCGCAACAGCCGCCTGGCCGATATCCAGCGCGCCGATGGCCATTGCCGCTGCGTGGGCCGCTTTGATGTCGCGCCAGTCGGATTTCCGCGGCGCTGCCTTGGTCAGCGCGCCTTCGGCGGCGACCAGTTCCGGCACGATCTCATGGGCGCCGACCACCTTGATGCCGCTGCGCTCGACCCTTCGCACGAACAGTTTCAGCACGGTGTCGTCGCCTTGGGTTACACCGACAAGAAGGCTGGGCACCCAGGCGAGCAGGCCGAGATTGAGGCGCATGGCGCTCAGCCTGGGGCGGCGTGTGATATGTCCCGCTGTCACCAGATGGGTAACATGACTATTTTTGAGCGTCGGCAGCAGAGAGCCGACATCCTCCAGCCTCAACGTCGCCTGCTCATACGCGTCGAAGTCGGATATGCGGTCGACCTCGCCCGCCACTATCACCACGAAGGGAGACTTGCCTTGCACAGCAAGCGCCCTGGCGACTTCGACCGGTAAACTGCCGCCGCCGGCAATGATGCCGACTTTGACGTCTGGCGCGAGATCAAGGCCCGTCCGGGTGCCCTCAATCTTCGTCATCGGCATCGTCGCCGCCACCGGCCTTGAGCGACGGGACGGCATAGTGCCGCTTACCGCGACTGGCGATGAAATCGATGATCTTCATGGCGGTCGGTGACGAGGCGAATTCCGCCTTGGCGAACTCGATGTTTTCACCGACGGTTCGGGAGCGATCGAAGATCGTCCTGTAGGCCTTGCGCAGCGTGTGGATCTCGGAGCGCGGCAGGCCGGCGCGCTTCAGGCCGATGATATTGAGGCCGCGAAGGCTGGCGCGATTGCCGACGGCGATGGCGTAGGGAATGACATCGCCGACGAATGCCGAGCAACCGCCGAGAAAGGCGTTGTCGCCGACGCGGACAAACTGATGAACTGCGCTGAGACCACCGATATAGACGTTGTCGCCGATCTCGCAATGGCCGCCCAACGTCGCCTGATTGGCGAAGGTGGCGTTCTTGCCGACGATGCAATCATGCGCGATGTGGGCATAGGCAAGGAAGTTGCCGTTGTCACCGATCGTCGTCTCGCCGCGGCTGGAATCGGTGCCGACGTGCATGGTCACGCCTTCGCGGATCGTGCAGTTCTCACCGACGACCAGCGTGGTGCGGCCGCCCTTGTGCTTGTTGTTCTGCGGCGGCGCGCCCAGTGTCGCCATCGGATACACCTTGGTCGACGCACCGATGGTGGTCGCGCCCATCACCGAGACGTGGCTGACCAGTTCGACGCGGTCGCCGAGCACCGCGTCGGCGCTGATGTGGCAGAATGGCCCGATGCGGACGCCTTCGCCCATTTTTGCGCCGGCCTCGATGACCGACGATGGATGGATGACTGTCTGGATTTTCATAAGCATTCGATCGTCAGTCGCTCGCGACCATCATCGCCGAGATCTCGGCTTCCGCGGCCTTGACGCCGTCGACGAGAGCCTCGCAGGCGAATTTGAGAAGGTTGCCGCGTTTCTTGATTTTCTTCACATGGATCTTCAACTGGTCGCCGGGAACGACCGGTTTACGGAATTTGGCGTTGTCGATGGTCAGGAAATAGACCAGCGACGGTTTTTCGGTGCCTAGGCTGCGGATGCAGATGGCGCCGGCCGTCTGCGCCATCGCCTCGACGATCAACACGCCGGGCATGACCGGCTGATCCGGGAAATGACCTTGGAAATGCGGCTCGTTTATGGTCACGTTCTTGATGCCGGTGGCGGACTCGTCGCCATCGATATCGATGATGCGGTCGATCATCAGGAACGGATAGCGATGCGGCAGGAGCTTCATCAGCCCCAATATGTCGACCGCCTCGAGCGTTGTCGCCGCAACCATCTCAGCTCTTCCCTCCGTCGCCCGATTTGCGCGCCCTGGCCAGTCTTCGCAGAGCCGCGATCTCCCGCATGGCTTCCGCCATCGGCTGCGCCGGGTACCCTCCCCAAATCTCGCCTGCGGGGACGTTGCTCATGAACCCGCTTCTTGCAGCAAGCTTGGCCCCTGTCCCTACCGTCAGGTGATCCGCAAGACCGACACCGCCACCCATGGTGACGTTGTCGCCCACCGTTACGGAACCGGAAATACCCGAAAGGCCGGCGATTATGCAATTGCGGCCGATGCGGACGTTATGAGCGATCTGGACCAGATTGTCGATCTTGGTGCCTTGACCGATAATCGTGTCGGACATGGCGCCGCGATCGACGGTGGTATTGGAGCCGATCTCGACGTCGTCCTGGATGACGACCCGGCCGATTTGCGGCACGCGCTCCGGGCCCTTGGCGCCGGCCACGAAGCCAAAACCGTCCTGGCCGATGCGGGCGCCGCCATGAATGATGACGCGGTTGCCGATCAGCGCGTACTGGATGCTGGCGCCCGGGCCGACATAGCCGTCGCGGCCGAACTGGCAGGAGGGACCGATAACGGCATGAGGAGCAATGACGGTTCCGCTGCCGATAGAAGCGCGAGGGCCGATGATCGCGCCGGCCTCGACGATCGCGCCGGCCTCGACGCGCGCCGATGGATCGATATGGGCATGCGGCGAGATACCGGTTTCGCCGGTCATCGGCGCCGGTGTCGCAGCCGCCGGGAAAAGCAGGCGGCCGACCATCGCGAAAGCCTGTTGCGGGCGCGGATGGATCAGAACCGCGATACCCGCAGGCGCCTTGCCAGCAAATTCGGCGGGGCATAGAACCGCCGCTGCTCGCAGCGATTGCATCAGCGCGAAGTTGCGTCTGCCATCGACAAAGACAAGAGCGTGCTCGCCGCCTTCGCTTGCCGGCGCCAAGGCTTCGATCGATCTATCGGAGAGGTCGGAATCGACAAGCACCGAGCCGGTCAGATTCGCGACTTCGCCAGCCGTATACCGGCGTGATGGCGCGAAGAACACCGGATCGGTCATTCCAGAAGCTATATCCAGCTAGCGCACGACCCCGAAAATCGGAATCGATTTTCGGAAAGGATAATGCGCAAAATCAAAGTCCTGCAGCGTCCTATGCGCGTCCAGGAGGATGCGCGGCGCCGTAGTGTCGAATTACTCTCTTCCGGACCGCTACGGCCCGGAAGTATCGTTGCCCGCCAATCAGAAGCGGGACGATATGCCGAAGTTGAATTCCTGCACGTCGTCGGTGTCCTCCTCGAGGACCGGGATCGCATAGTCGATCCGGATCGGACCAAAGGGCGACGCCCACATCAGGCCGACGCCGACAGAGGCGCGCCACTGCATGTCGACCGTCGACTGATCGACCAGTGAAGCATCGATCTTGCTGCCATAGAGCGTCGCCGCGTCGGCGAACACCGCGCCGCGCAGGCCGAAGCTTTCCGGAATAACCGGCATTGGGAACTGGGCTTCCGCCGAGGCATTGAAATAGGTGGTGCCACCAAGATGGTCGCCGGCGTCGTCACTGTCGACCGGGCCGATACCGCCGTAAGCGAAGCCACGGATCATGCGGTCGTTGCTCTGGAAATGATCGAAGATGCGCAGGTCGCCATCGCCGCCGTAGCCTTGGATATGACCAGCCCCGCCGGAAATCACCGCCACCAGATCAAGCTGCTCGGACAATGTCTGGTAGACGCTGCCACGCGTTGTCACCTTGACGAATTTGGCGTCGCCACCGAGGCCGGCGAATTCCGTGGTGACATTGGCGAAGATGCCTTCATGCGGGTTCTTCATGTCGTCGATGGTGTTGTAGACCAGGCCGAGACTGACCGACGACTTGAGCCACGGGCTTTCCGCGATGCCGTCCAGGATAGCCGTAGAAATGTTGCATTTGAGGGGGTCGTAGTCGCCGTTGGTCTCGCAGTCTTCGTCGAGCTCGTACTTCTCCTGGGAGATATTGTACGCCAGCTGCGTCGAGATGTCGTCGGTGATCGGCAGGCCGAAGCGCACTGTCGCGCCTAGCGTCTCGCTCTTGTAGTCGTCGCGTTCCCTGGTCCGGTTGAAGACATCGAAACCGGCGGCAATGCGCCGCCCGAGGAAATAGGGCTCGGTGAAGGAGAAGCTGTAGTCGCGCGAATTCTTGCCGCCGCCCGCGGAGAGCTTGATGAACTGGCCGCGTCCGAGGAAGTTGCGTTCGCTGATCGATCCTTCGACGGTCGGGCCTTCGGTGTCGCCACCGCTCGAATAGCCGGCGCCGACGGAGAACTCGCCGGTCGACTTCTCGACCACGTCGACCACCAGCACCACCTGGTCCGGCTCAGAACCGGGCACGGTCGAAACCTCGACTTTCTCAAAAAAATCGAGTGCTTCCAGCCGTTTCTTCGCGCGCTGGATGAGAACCTGGTTGAAGGCATCACCCTCACTCACGTCGAATTCTCGGCGAATGACAAAGTCGCGTGTCCGGTCGTTGCCGCGAATCTCGATGCGCTCGACATAGGCCTTGGTGCCCTGGTCGATCGTATAGACCACTGAAATGGTGTGGTTCTCGAAATTGCGGTCGCCGCGCGGCGTCACCTGGGCGAAGGGATAGCCGGAACCGGCGACCCTCTCGGTCAATGCAATGATGGTGTCTTCGACGTTCTCGGCGTTGTAGACATCGCCCTTGTGGGTTTCGACCACCGACTGCAGCGATGCGCCGTCGACCTCGGGAATCGTGCTCTCGACGCTGATGTCGCCGAAGGTGTAGCGCTCGCCCTCCTGCACGGTGATGGTTACCGTGTATTTATTGGTGGTTTCGTCGAGCTCGCCGACCGCGGAAATCACCTGGAAGTCGGCATAGCCGTGATTGTAATAAAAACGGCGCAGCAACTCCTGGTCGGCGTTGAGCTTGTCTTCGTCATAGACGTCGTCGCGCAGCACGAACGAAAGGATGGTCGAGCGCTTGGTCGAAATGACATCGGACAGGCGACGGCTCGAGTAGGCGCTGTTGCCGACGAAATTGATCGCGGCGATCTGCGTGCGGCCGCCTTCGTTGATGTTGAACACCACGTTCACGCGGTTGTCGCCGAGATCCATGATCTGGGTGGTCACGGCGGCGTCGTCGCGGCCGATACGCCTGTAGGCAGCCTTGACCGCCTCGACATCGGCATCGAGCGCCTGCTGCGAGAACGTTCCACGCGGCTTCAACTGGACCGCGGCCGCCAGCGCGTT
Source organism: Mesorhizobium sp. WSM4820 (assembly GCF_055811075.1). Taxonomy (NCBI): domain Bacteria; kingdom Pseudomonadati; phylum Pseudomonadota; class Alphaproteobacteria; order Hyphomicrobiales; family Phyllobacteriaceae; genus Mesorhizobium; species Mesorhizobium sp. WSM4820. Next base: position 123,036 of record NZ_JBVVQN010000004.1, read on the forward strand.
GTCCTTGAGCTTCTTGTTGCCCTGGAACAGCACCTGGTTCACGACCTGATATTCGGAAACCTTGATGACCAGCGTCGAACCGACCTGGTTGATCTGGACGTCCGAGAACAGCCCGGTGCCGAACAGCGCCTTGACCGCCTCGTCGATATCGGCGCTGGAAAACGGCCTGCCGGGCTTGATCGTGACGTAGTTGCGGATCGTCTCGGCGTCGACACGCTGATTGCCGCTGACTTCAACTCTTGAAACAACAGCGGCCTCGGCCGCCGATGTGGCAACGAACTGCACTGCGAGCGCACCTGGTACGACCAGGGCGGCGGACAGGGCCACCGCGGACGCGGCGCTCAGAAACTTGGATGCTGCCTTCATCGGGCTTTTGTACCTTTTCTCGAAGTCCCCACGGCGAGAAAACCGGACGTGCGGTAATTTCCCCTACCGTATTAACCGGATTTTCCCTACACGCAAGGCTCCTGGTTAATTTGTATTTACTTAACCCAATTGCGTGGCTTTCGCGTCACGCATATCCCCACGCATGGTAAACGGCGTCTCAACATGGGCTGTGCTGAAGCCAAATTTCTTCATGATTTCAGCATCCAAACAGGTCGTTCCAGAAAACGAACCCCATGAAGCCCAAGACGAGAAGCAGGCCAGCCCTGTAGCCCAACTCCATCATCCGTTCCGACACCGGTCGCCGAATGACGGCCTCCACGCCGTAGAACAGGAGATGGCCGCCGTCGAGCGGAGGAATCGGCAGAAGGTTCAGAATACCGATCCCGACCGACAGCAGCGCAACAAGTTGCACAAGCCAGTCGAAGCCGAGTTTTGCCGCCTGCCCCGACATCTTTGCGATCTTGATTGGACCGCCCAGCTGGCATTTGTCTTCGCGACCGACAACGAAACGCTGCAGGAACTGACCGGTGCGCTGAATGATGTATCCGGTCTCCTCGACCGCCGCCCCTACCGCTCCGACCGGGTTATAGGTGATCAGCCTGGGCTGGCCGAATTCCTGGTTGTTGACGACGCCGATCACCGCCACCTTGACCTTGTTGCCCAGCCCGTCTTGCTGCTCCATCAATTCCGGCGTCGCCGTAGCGGTGATCTCCTTGCCGTCGCGCAGCATGACGAAGGTGATGGGGTCGCCACCGCGGCCCGAGACCCGGCGCTGGACGTCGGCGAAGGTCTGGACCTTGCTGCCGTCGACGCTGACGAACCGGTCTCCGGGCAGGATGCCGGCCCTGGCCGCTGGGCTGCCCGCGGTGACTTCAGCCACCATTGGCTCCAGCACGGGCCGGCCATAGGCGGAAAACAGCACCGCAAAGACGGCGATCGTCAGCAGAAAATTGAACAGCGGGCCAGCCACAACAGTTGCCGCGCGCTTCCAGACCGGCTGCGTGTGAAAAGCGATCTTGCGTTCGGCAGCCGTCAGCGTTTCGATCTCCTCCGAACTGGGCTGGCTCGAGGTGGCGTTCATGTCGCCGACGAATTTGACGTAGCCGCCGAGTGGAATGGCGCAGAGCTTCCAGCGCGTGCCATGGCTGTCATTAAAGCCGAAGAGTTCCGGGCCGAAGCCGATCGAAAAGACCTTCACGCCGATGCCGCACCAGCGGCCGACGAGATAATGGCCCATCTCGTGAACGAACACGACGACGGTCAGCACGAACAGGAAAGGCACCAGCGTGCCGAGGACAAAGCCCTCCGTGCTGAAAACCGCGTGAAGAAACTCGTTCAATTCATGTCCTCAAAATTCGTCCGCAGCACGGTGGTACCGCGACTGTGGCATCAATCCAGGCGAATCCATGGCGCATCCTGCGCAGGTCAAGAAACCAGGCCCCCGAATCAATGCCGATAAAGAGCCAATGCCGATCAAGCTGGAAACAGCCCCTGTGCCGGATGGTCGGCGGTCGCCGAAATCCAGCCGATGACGTACAGGGCGAAAGCCGCCGCGACAAGCCCGTCGACCCGGTCCATGACGCCGCCATGGCCCGGTATCAGCGTGCCCGAATCCTTGCGGTTGTGGCGCCGCTTCACCCATGATTCGAAAAGGTCGCCGGCCTGGGAGACGAGCGAAAGCACCAGCGCGACGACGCCGAGCACTGCGAGATTGCCGGCTCCGGCCGCAGCGGCCAGAAGCAGCCCGGCAACCACGCCGCCGACGGCGCCGCCGAGCGCACCGCTCTGCGTCTTGCCGGGTGAGATCGACGGCGCCAGCTTCGGCCCGCCGACAGCGCGGCCGACGAAATAAGCTGCTATGTCGGTCGCCCAAACCACCGCGAACAGGAAGAGAATGGCGACGAGGCCGGAATGGTCGCCGTCGCGCAAAAGAGCAAGTGACAGTCCGGAAATGGCGGCATAGGCAAGGCCGGACGCGTCCCACTGTCCCGTTTGATGCATCGAAGTCTGGTGCATCGAAGCCACGACCACGGTGACAACGACCATCACCGCCACAAGAAGCAGCAGCCAGGACGCTGGCAGGCCGGCGACCAAGGCGCCGACGAAAACCAGAAGCAACGCTTCCGGCAGAAGACCAAGACCCGTGGCGGCGACCGGGCGGCACATTCGCGTCCATTCGTAGAAGATCAGGATCGTCATGGCGGCGCAAAGCAGCCGGAAGGGCAGTCCGCCGAGCCAGGTCAGGCCGAGCGTGACGACCGCAAGCACGACGGCAGAAATAACGCGAAGCTGGAGGTTGCTCATCCCTTGGCTGTCACGGCGACGCCTTCAGCGCCAAGCCCGCCGAAACGGCGCTCGCGACCGGCAAAGTCGCGCAATGCGTCAGCCAGATGCTCGCGGCTGAAATCGGGCCAGTAGCAAGGCAGGAAGACAAGTTCGCTGTAAGCCGCTTGCCACAGAAGGAAATTCGACAGCCTGAGCTCACCGCTGGTGCGGATGACCAGTTCCGGATCCGGAATACCCCGGGTGTCGAGAGAGCCGGCAAAGGATTCGGCCGTAATCGCCTCGCTGTCGAGCTCGCCGCGCGCCACCGCCGAGGCAAGCTTGCGCGCGGTGCGCACGATCTCGTCGCGTCCGCCATAGTTGAAAGCGATGACCAGGGTCAGCGCTTCGTTGCGGACGGTCAGCGTTTCGGCCTCTTCAAGCAGGCTCCTGATGTCAGGTTGCAGCCCTGCCCTGTCGCCGATGATCCTGACCCGCACGCCATTTTGGTGCAGTTCGGCGAGGTCGCGGCGGATGAAGATTTTCAACAGGCCCATCAGGTCGCTGACTTCGGACTTCGGCCGCGACCAGTTTTCCGACGAGAAGGCGTAGACGGTGAGGAACGAGATGCCAAGGCCAGGAGCGGCGCGCACCGTGTTGCGCAGCGCCTCGACGCCGGCACGATGCCCAGCAAGCCGTGGCAAGCCACGCGCCTTGGCCCAGCGTCCGTTTCCGTCCATGATGATTGCGACATGCGCGGGGCTTGTCATGTTCTCGCTTTCGAGCCAGCAGTGGCCAGACCCTAAACCTGCATGATTTCCGCTTCCTTATCGGAAAGCAGATGGTCGATGGTGCCGATCATCTCGTCGGTGAGCTTCTGGACCTGGTCGGACCGCTTGCGATGATCGTCCTCGCTGATATCGCCGTCCTTTTCTGCCTTTTTGAGGAATTCCATGCCGTCCCGGCGCACGTGGCGCACGGCGATGCGCGCATTCTCGGCATAACCATGCGAGATCTTGACCAACTCCTTGCGGCGCTGTTCGTTGAGCTCGGGCAGCGGAATCCTGAGATTGGTGCCGTCGACGATCGGATTGAAGCCGAGATTGGATTCACGGATGGCGCGATCGACCGCACCGACCATCGACTTGTCCCAGACCGAAACCGAAATCATGCGCGGCTCCGGCACCGACACGTTTGCCACCTGGTTGATCGGCATGGTGGTGCCGTAGGCCTGCACCTGGATCGCGTCGAGCAGGTTGCTCGACGCGCGGCCGGTCCGCAGCGAAGCCAGATCGTGCTTGAACGCAGCGATCGCCCCGTCCATGCGCCGTTTGAGATCATCGTATTCGCCACTCATCATCGTCTCCTCGACCCGTTAGCCGGGTTCACTTCAGGGTAACCCGTATTCAAGCCTCGATCCGAAAACCGGTTCCCGTTTTTCGCCTACGGAAACCTTCGGTTCGGCATCGGGCTCCCGATCAGTCGTCCGTGACGACCGTGCAACGTCCGCCGCCCCTCAGAATATCACCGAAACCACCCTTCTCGTGGATCGAATAGACGATTATCGGGATGTTGTTTTCGCGCGCAAGTGCAATCGCGGCCGTATCCATGATCGAAAGACCGCGTTTTATGACTTCGCCATGGCTGATGCGCTCGAAGCGGGTCGCATGCGGGTCCTTCTTGGGATCGGCGGAATAGACGCCATCGACCTGGGTGCCCTTGAACAGCGCGTCGGCGCCGATTTCCGCCGCGCGCAGCGCCGCGGCCGAATCGGTGGTGAAGAACGGATTGCCGGTGCCGCCGGCAAAGATGACGACCTTGCCCTGGTTCATGTAGGCGGTCGCCTGGCGCTGCGAAAAGCTCTCGCAAAGCTCAGGCATGGCGATTGCAGACAGCACCACCGCGTCGACCCCGATCTTGTTCAGCGAGGTGCGCAGCGCCAGCGAGTTGATGACGGTGGCGAGCATGCCCATGTGGTCGCCGGTGACGCGATCTCCGCCCTTGGAGGCAACGGCGACGCCGCGAAAGATGTTGCCGCCGCCAATGACAACCCCAACCTCGATGCCCAGGGTGCGGGCCTCGGCGATGTCGGCGGCGATGCGATCGACCACCGACACGTCGATGCCGAAATGCTGCTCACCCATCAACGCTTCGCCCGACGCTTTCAGCAAGACACGTCGGTAGAGGGGCTTCACCGTCATCTGGTCCTCATCATTATGCGTGTGACGCGCCGGGGCGGCTTTCCCGCGCAGGCGCTGCCCCGAAACATTTGGCGTTCCGATACACGAAGGGCGCTGCGATGTCACGCGGCGCCGGAACCGGCAAACGCTCTTCCAGCCATTGGCTTACACCGGCAAATGCAACTTGTGCGTGCAGATCCTTGCATGAGCAGATCCGGGGCATGAGCAGATAGCCAGCCGGCCTGTCGCCGACGCCTGGCCTTCATCGATACCGCGCAAGAAATCGGCCGGGCATCCTCGCGGACAACCGGCCGTAATGTCTTTCAGAAAGATAGAGTGCGTTTTACTTCTTGACCGCCGCCGCGACTTCCGCCGCAAAATCGGTCTCGTCCTTCTCGATGCCCTCGCCGAGCGCGAAGCGCAGATAGGCAGTGATCTTGGCCGGTGCGCCGATTTCCTTCTCGGCATCCTGCAGCGCCTTCTCGACGGTGATGTCGGGATTGAGCACGAAAGCCTGCTTGAGCAGCACGACCTCTTCGTAGAACTTGCGCAAGCGGCCCTCGACCATCTTCTCGATAATCGCTTCCGGCTTGCCGGACTGGCGCGCCTGGTCGGCGAAGATCGCCTTCTCGCGCTCGACCGCCGCCGGGTCGAGTTCTTCCGCGGTCAGCGCCATCGGGTTGGTGGCGGCGACATGCATGGCGACCTGACGCGCAAAGGCGTTGGCGGCCTGCGCGTTGCCTGACGTCTCGATGGCGACCAGCACGCCGAGCTTGCCAAGGCCGTCGGCAACCGCGTTGTGGACGTAGGTTGCGACGGCGCCCTGCTCGACGGTGAGCTTGGCCGAACGGCGGAAGCCAAGGTTCTCGCCGATGGTGCCGACAGCGTCCTTGATGGTGTCGGCGACTGACTTGTCGGAACCGGGATACGGGGCTGCTGCGACGGCCTCGGTCTTGCCGCCATAGGCGAGCGCCACCTTGGCGACGTTGGCGACGATCTCCTGGAAGGCAGCGTTGCGGGCAACGAAGTCGGTCTCGGAATTGACCTCGACGACCGCCGCCTCACGCACGCCGGAATCGACGCCGATGAGGCCTTCGGCCGCGGTACGGCCGGCCTTCTTGTCGGCCTTGGAGATGCCCTTCTTGCGCAGCCAGTCGACGGCCTCTTCCATGTTGCCGTTGGTCTCGTTCAACGCCATCTTGCAGTCCATCATGCCCGCGCCGGTCAAGTCGCGGAGTTCTTTGACCTGTGCAGCCGAAATGCTCATTGTCGCCTCTTTGTTTAAAATGCACCGACGCACCACCGATCCTCGATGATGCGCCTGGCGCCAGCGCTCAGCGCGCCAAAATATGAGAAAGATGAAGGCCGAAACCGGCCTTCGCTGTTACGCTTCCGGTGTCTGGGCGGCCGGGGTCTCGGCGGTCGGCGTCGGCTCGAGTGCCGGCTCGATCGGAGCCTCGGCCAAAGCGCCGACGTCGACGCCAAGCGCGCCCTGCTGGCGAGCAATGCCGTCGATTGCAGCCTTGGCGATCAGATCACAATAGAGCTGGATGGCGCGGGCCGCGTCGTCATTGCCCGGAATCGGGAAATCGATCTTGTCCGGGTCGCAGTTGGAATCGATGATGGCGACGACCGGGATGCCGAGACGCTTGGCCTCGAGGATGGCGATCGCTTCCTTGTTGGTGTCGATCACGAACATCAGGTCTGGCGTCGAGCCCATGTCCTTGATGCCGCCCAGCGCCTTGTCGAGCTTCTCGCGCTCGCGGTCGAGGTTAAGGCGCTCCTTCTTGGTGAGCCCCTGGGCCTCGCCAGCCAGCATCTCGTCAAGCTTGCGCAGGCGCTGGATGGAGTTCGAGATCGTCTTCCAGTTGGTCATCATGCCGCCGAGCCAGCGGGAGTTGACATAGTACTGGGCCGAGCGCTGTGCGGCGTCGGCAACGATGTCGGACGCCTGGCGCTTGGTGCCGACGAACAGCACGCGGCCGCCCTTGGCGACGGTGTCGGAAACCTGCTTCAGCGCCTGGTGCAGCAGCGGCACCGTCTGCGAGAGGTCGATGATGTGGATGTTGTTGCGGGCGCCATAGATATAGGGCGCCATCTTCGGGTTCCAGCGGTGGGTCTGGTGGCCGAAGTGAATGCCAGCTTCCAAAAGCTGGCGCATGCTGAAATCAGGCAGAGCCATTGTTATGTCCTTTTCCGGTTAGCCTCCACGGACACAGGCATTTCTGGACTTTGTCCTCGAACGCCACCGGAGGTTTCAGCCGGATTTCTCCCGGGCAGACACCAAAGTCCGTGTGTGGAATGAGCGCGCATATAGAGGGGTTGCGCGGCAAACGCAAGCGCTGCGGTGTCTTGCGACTCAGCGTGCGGCGATCAGCGCACCGGTGCCGATCATGGCGCCGCCGGCAAACCTGTTCATCAAGCGCATCCGCCTTGGCGTCTTGAACCAGCTCGAAGCCTGCCCGGCAAGCACCGCATAGACGCCCATTGTGCTAATGTTGACGCCGACCACGACCGCAACCACAAGCAGCCCCTCAGCGAAGCTCATTGCGTTGAGATCGAGGATCAACGGCATGATTGAGGCGTGGAACAGGATCGCCTTGGGGTTGCCCAATGCGATGGAGATGCCGAGGTAAAACGATCGAGACAGTCTTGCCTGGGTTACCTCTAGTCCATCCGATCGCGCGGAAGCCGATCGCCACATCCTGATGCCAAGAAACATCAGATAGGCAGCACCCGCATATTTCAGGATGAGGAAAACCCATTCGAAGGTCTGTGCCAGTGCCACGAGACCGAGCAGCGCCAAAGTCACCAGCACCGCGTCGCCAGCGGCGATACCGAGGCCAGCCAGGAACGCGCGAACGAACCCACGTGAGACGCCGTTGGCAATGACCGTGAATACCGCCGGGCCAGGCGTGGCGGCGGCGAATGTGATCGCAGCGCAGTAAGCCAGAAATGCCGTCAACGTCATGGTCGTATCTTCCCCTTCGGCACCCGGACCCGCCGGAAAACAGCAACGATCTCCTCGCGGCTGCATTCGACGGCGCCTAGCCGCACCGCGCGGTCGCGCTCGAAGCCGGTTATGTCATAATGCGGCGCCGATGTCTTCGGCGGCCCCTGATAGGACGAGCGCTTGACGCCGAGCTGTGCTGCAAAACGATGCAGCTCGTCGGTGTCGTCGGCCAGCAGGTGACACCAGCGGTGGCCGACCCATTTCCAGATCGCCGCGTCGACATAGACCGCCATGAGGCTTGCCGCACTCCTTCATCTTGCGCCGACCAGCGGAGCCGCAGCCCACCCGCAGCCGAGATCCGACGTTAGCCATGCCAATGCTAGCGATGATAGAAGGGATTCGGATAGAAAATGAAGCTGCCGGCGGCTTCGAGTTCGGCCACGGTCGTGGTGATGGCCGCCTGCATACGGCTGTGCAGTTCGGCAAGCGCATCGTCGACCGAGCCAGGATAGGCGTGCAATCCCAGCGGCTCCGGCACCCGGATATGCGCGCAGCGCGGCCCGGCCGGTTGCGGCACGAAGCAATTGACCGTGTCGCGCAGCGTGCCCTTGCAATGATCGTTGCGGATACGCTTCAGATGCTCTGCGATCTCCTCTTGCGCGATGCGCGGATTGGCTGAGGCCCACGGTCCGACGCGTTGGAGACGCTGGATCGTGTCCGCCAGCGAGCGGATCTGTTTTTGTCGCTCGGCGTCGCCGGTGCCTTCCCGCAGCCAGCGGCGCGACCGGCGCAAAAGCTCGGCGATCTCGCTGGCGCCGGGATCGACCGAAATACCCTCCCCCAGGCGCCGGCTCAATTCGAGCAGCAATTGCTTGTGCCGCGTAGCATACGAAGCCCGTTCGTCGGGCGCCATGCCGCAGGCAATCTCATCGCGCGACAGCAGCGTCGCATAGATATGGTGGACGCGCTCCGGCAGCGTATCGGCGGCACGACGCTCGATCTTCAGGCTCTTCTCGACATAGGCGCATTCCTGCGCCAGCGCCGGCTCGACATTTTTGGTGAAGGCGAGCTTCCAGACGACCGGCGCGATCCAGACTTTGAAATCCTGATCCACGGCGCGACCGCGCTTGAGCGCTTCGAACCCCATCTCGACCGCCCCCGGAAGAAGCGGACCGACGACATTGCCATGCCAGCCGACGCCGCCTTCGGGATGCAAGAGAACGCCATGCCCTTTCAGTGCCCAGTCGATCGAGTGTTCCTTGGCAGCACCACTGTTGCCAGGTATCTGGGCGATCAGATTGTTGGCCAGCCAGAATTTCTGCATGATCCGGCCGAGGCCGTTGACGACGCCATGCGTGGCCCAGGACGCCGCGAGCGGACTGACCCGCGAGACGATCTCCTTGTCGATCATCCAGTCGGTGAAGAATTCCGGATGGTTGGGCGTGATGAATGTTGCCTTGCCTGCGCCGCAACAGGCCTTCAGCCGCTGCCGGTCGTCGTCGGGAAAGTCGATATGGCGGACATTGGCGACACCGCGCAATCCGGCCACGCGGTTGAACGGCAACAGGTCGCGAAACCCGGGAACGCCACGCAGCATGACGACCCGGTTGACGACAGTCATGATCCTGATCAGCGCCGGATTGGGCGTCGGCGCCACGAACACATCTATTTTGCTCAACCCACCCCCCGATCGACCCCTCGGCGTAGAGGTTGAAATGCAATTGCGGCGTGTTCAAGTCATTCGCCGCCGCCTTGCGGCGTGGCAAACCCAAGGCTCTATTTCGGCGGACAGGGTTTCGTCTGATCGAACAGCGAAAGATTGACCAGCTTGCCGGTCATCGAGAAGTCGTTGTAGTCCATGAGCAGGTCGCGCGTGATGCCGTTCTCATGCAGCTTGAAGCTTATCCGGTATTCCGGCACCTCCTCGCCTGACTTGTCGGTGCTGTCGAAATAGGCGATGTCGACTGGCCAGTATTTGTCGGTGGCGAGTTTTGCCAGTGCCGGCACTTCCGGATCGGTCTTGTCGGCATCGGCTTTCTTGCCGACGACGACGGTGGTGGTCATCACCTTGTTGGCATCTTCCGAACCGTCGAACAGGTTGGTTTCGTAGAAATTTTCGCCCTTTTCGGCCTTGTCGATCAGTTCGACCAGATGCTGCGTCGGAAACTGGGTGGCCGGCAGTTCGACGCTGCTCTTCTCCGGCTTGTCGATGTCGACCTTGAGGCCGTTTGTCTCCTTCGTCGCGGTGCCCTTGACCTCCTTGTCGAGAGTCTGGTCGACAAAGGATTTTGTCACGAACGAGAAGGTCTTGCCTTCGGCGTCCTCGAAAGTGGTCGTCTGCTGGTCGGTCAGCCTTGTATTCTCGTTGGTGACGATCTGGGTGACGAAACGGAACTTCACCGTATAGCCTTCGCAAGGCGAGCCGTTGAACTCATAGACCATGCGGCCGGAAATGCCGGTGATGCCGGAGCGGTCGGAGGCCTTGTCCAGGGTGAGATCGTAAACCGCGCGATGCGCCTGCAGCGCCGGTACGGCAAAAGCCGGCGCCATCGAGAACACCGCTGGCAGCAGGACAGCGTGGAATGCGAGGCGTGTTGCGCGCATGAGGGGCTCCGATCATCGCGCCTGATGGCAGGCCGCAGGGAAAGAGGGTCCAGCTTAAAAAAAGTCGTGGCGGAAGCGAGGCAAAAATTGCAATTTCGGCCCGGCCTGCGCAGCGTCATCAAGCAATAGGGAAATACCATGAGTGAAACAATCGAAAAGCGGCTAAGCGATCTCGGCGTGACGCTTCCGGTCGCTGCCGCGCCCGCCGCCAACTACGTGCCCTATTGCAGATCAGGCAATCTGCTGTTCATCGCCGGACAACTGCCGCTCAAGCAGGGCAAGCTGCAGGCGAGTGGCCTGCTCGGCCGTGACGTCGACATCGCAATCGGCCAGGAAGCGGCAAAATACTGCGCGATCAACGTATTGGCGCAGGCCAAGGCAGCACTTGGCGATCTCGAGAAAATCCGCCGCGTGGTGAAGATCACCGTCTTCGTCGCCTCGGCGCCGGATTTTTTCGAGCAGCACCTGGTTGCCAACGGCGCCTCGGATCTACTGGTTGCAGTGCTCGGCGATCCCGGCAAGCATGCTCGCGCCGCCGTCGGTGCCGCCTCCCTGCCGCTTAATGCCGCAGTGGAAATCGAAGCCATCTTCGAAGTCGAATGAGCCCGGCATGACCGACCTTTCCTGGCTGACCGCCCGACCCATTGCCCATCGCGGCCTCCACGACATGAACAAGACGCGCTGGGAGAACACGCTTTCCGCCTTTGCCGCTGCGGCTGAACGCGGCTATGCGATCGAATGCGATGTGCATCTGTCGTCAGACCGCATCCCGGTGATCATCCACGATGGCGATCTGAAGCGGCTGACCGGCCAGGACGGTTTCGTCTGGCAGCGCACGGCAGCAGAAATGACGGCCCTCAAGATCGGCGGCACATCAGATCGTCTGCCGACGCTGCAGCAGGCCCTCGACCTGGTCGATGGCCGCGTGCCGGTGGTCGTCGAACTGAAAGGGGTTCCCGGCCGTGACGAAGGCTTGGTGGAAAGCGTCGGCAAGATGCTCAAAAACTACAAGGGCAAGGCGGCGATCATGTCGTTCGACCACTGGCTGATCCGCGACTTCCCAAAACACGCGCCCGGCATTCCGGGCGGGCTGACCGCTTATGGCAACGAAGCCAAGCTGATCGAGGCGCATTTCGCCATGCTGGCGCACGATATCGCCTTCGCCTCCTACGCCGCCGGCGACCTGCCGAACCAGTTTGTCAGTTTCGTGCGCGAAAGGCTCAAAATGCCGGTCATCACCTGGACCGTGCTCGACCAACCGGCGGTCGACCTGACCTTCAGATATGCCGACCAGATGACGTTCGAAGGATTTGAGCCGGATCTTGTGCAGGTCGCCTGAACCGAGCTTGCTTGAACTGAGCTTGCATGGACCGGCACGGAGCTTAAATAGGCCTCATGGATCAAGGCGATGAAGGCGACGGGCAAACGGCGAATGGAGCGTATGCGATCCGGGTTGCCTCCGGCATCGGAGCCTTCACCTGCGCCGAATGGGATGGCCTCGGCGGGACCTCACGCGGCGATACAGAAAACGGATACAACCCACTCGTTTCATTCGCTTTTCTGAGCTCGCTTGAGGATTCCGGCTGCGCCGTGCGGCGCACCGGCTGGCAGGGCCATCATCTCAGGCTCGAGACAGCGCAGGGAAAGCTGCTCGGTGCCATTCCCTGCTACCTGAAATCGCACAGCCAGGGCGAATATGTATTCGATCACGGCTGGTCGGACGCGTTCGAGCGCGCCGGCGGGCGTTACTATCCAAAACTGCAATGCGCCGTGCCGTTCACGCCGGTCACCGGCCCTCGCCTGCTGGTCAACAAGGGCGAGGACAGTCGCGCCGTGAAGGCCGGCCTGGCAGCCGGCCTGAAGGCGGTGACGGAAAAACTCGGCGTATCCTCCGCACATGTGACCTTCGCGCAGCCGAGAGATGTCGAGGCGCTGGAAGCGGCGGGTTTTTTGCACCGCACCGACCAGCAGTTCCACTTCTTCAATGAGGGTTATTCGACCTACGACGATTTTCTCGCCACTCTGGCGTCGCGCAAGCGCAAGGCGATGAAGAAGGAGCGGCGCGAGGCGCTCGCTCACGGCATCTCGATCGACTGGCTGACCGGCAAGGACCTGACCGAAAGGGTCTGGGACGACTTCCTTGCCTTCTACATGGATACCGGCAGCAGGAAATGGGGGCGGCCCTATCTCAGCCGCGCGTTTTTCTCGATGATCGGCGAGCGCATGGCCGACGACATCCTGCTCGTGATGGCCAAGCGCAATGGACGCTACATTGCCGGCGCTATCAATTTCATCGGCTCCGATGCGCTCTACGGGCGCAACTGGGGCTGCATCGAGGACCACCCCTTCCTGCATTTCGAGGTCTGCTATCACCAGGCGATCGACTTCGCCATCGACCGTAAGCTGAAAGTGGTCGAAGCCGGCGCGCAAGGCGAGCACAAGCTGGCGCGCGGCTACAGGCCGGTGACCACGCATTCGGCGCATTACATCGCGCATCCCGGCTTGCGTAACGCGGTCGCCGACTATCTCAGGCGCGAGCGCCGCGAAGTGGAGCGGATGGCCGGCTATCTCGAAGAGCACACCCCGTTCCGCAAGGATCTGGCGGACGATTAGTTTGAGCGACATGCGTCCAATTGGACGCACAAAGTACGCTCGAAAGCATCGTACTTTCCGAAAATCGATTCCGATTGTCGGGGTCGATGCGGTAGCAGCAAGGCACAATCGGAGCGCACGCCATGGCCGAAAAAACCACCTACGACAGCAACAATATCTTCGCGAAAATCCTGCGCGGTGAAATCCCGTCGCATCGCGTCTATGAAGATGACGCGGTTGTCGCCTTCATGGATGTGATGCCGCAAGGGCCGGGTCATACGCTGGTTGTGCCGAAGGCGCCGTCGCGCAACCTGCTTGACGCGGATCCGGCAACATTCGGCCCACTCTTCGCCGTCGTGCAAAAGGTGGCGGTGGCGGTGAAGAAGGCTTTCGGCGCCGATGGCGTCACCATCCTGCAGTTCAACGAGCCCGCTTCGGGCCAAACCGTCTACCACCTCCATATCCATGTCATTCCACGCTTCGAGGGCATCCCTTTGAAGCCGCACAGCGGGCAGATGGAGAAGCCGGAAGTGTTGGCTGAGAACGCTGGCAAGATACGGACGGCGCTGGCAAACTGACGCCGGGCGCCCGTGTTCGGCCACCCGCCAGCTCTTCATCCAGCAAAAAAAAGCCCCGTTTCCGGGGCTTTTTTAGCTTTCAGGCGATCATCCCTTGCGGGGCAGTTGCGGCACCAGGCTGCGCTTGCTGCCATCCTTGCCCTTGGGCTCCGCCTTCTGCGCGACCGCCTTTTTCGCGGGCCGGGTGTTTGCGGGCGCGTTTGGGGGGGTGGGGGGGGGGGGCGGGTGTTGGGTGTTAGGGGTTGGCCGGGCCCCGGGGGGGGGGGGCGGGCGCGTTTGGCCCGGGTGTGCGGGGGGGGTGTT